>CAIYAG010000393.1 GCA_903924075.1 uncultured Bacteroidota bacterium
GATTCATGTATGGTTAACCACAAATGAGATGGATCTAAGATCAGATCGTATTTTCCTGGCTCAACAGTTTTCGCAGTGATCTTTTGCTTCACGCCTTCTGTAGCATTGCGAATATCTTCCATCATGTCGTACCTGTTTTTATAACGGGTAACCACACCTGGCACTTTACTATCAGGTAAAGAAGTTAAATATTCATAACCCATGCCAACTGGAGAACTCAATGCTTTGATCGATTCAAATTTGCCCGATCCTTTGTCAATTTTTGTAACAGTAAAATTCGGGAACAAGCGGTGAATGTCTTGATCGATATAAGAACCATCCGATGATGCAAAATATTTTTGCTCATTCACTGCTAGGATCACAGAGTTTACAAAATTGGCTCCGCCCTTCATCGCAACATCATTCGCTGCGAGTAGCAGATCCACTTTTTCTTTTACTGGTACTTCAAAAGCATTTCTTTCGATCGGTGTTTTCCAGCTCACTTCGCCATAACCTTTTTGTGGGGCTAATTGTACGGGTGAGTCAATGATTTTTGAATTGGCCTTTGCTACTGCAACAGCCCTTTCAGCGGTTTTTGCAACACCTTCTTTTGTTACATTATTGCTGGAAGCAAAACCCCAGCTACCATTGGCGATCACGCGGATGCCTACACCAAAAGATTCAGTATTAGCTACATTCTGTACCCTGTTTTCGCGCGTAGCTACAAACTGATTCAGATACCTACCAATTCTTACATCGGTATAAGTGGCACCCTTTGCCTTAGCCGCGTTCAACGCAATATCAGCCAACTGTTTTTTCATAGCAGGATCGATCCCGCCATTCAAAGCAGCTGCAACTTCAATAGGTGTAGCATGTAGCATGGAACGTGGAATCATAAATGCTCCTGCGCCAAATGCTGTGTTTCGGAGAAAGTCTTTTCTATTCAAAATGCAAATATTTAAAAGTGATCAATAAAATTTAATTAAACAGCGTCTGATAAAGAAGAGAATGTAAAGTCGCGAATCCGCATCGGTGGTATCAATGCAGAAATGCCCGACTCACCACTTACACATCTTTCAGGTTTACCTAACGCATCTAAATTGTTCAGCATAATAATCGGACTTTCATTAAATCTGAAATTCTTCACAGGGAATTTGATCTGTCCGTTTTCGATATAGAAAGTTCCATCTCGAGTTAATCCCGTAAGTAATAATGTTTGTGGATCTACCGAACGGATATACCATAAACGTGTAACCAATATTCCTTTTTCAGTGCCTTTGATCAAATCTTCCAAACTAGCATTAGTGCCTTCCATAATGATGCCATCAGGAGAAGGAACAGCTTTCACTTTTTTCTTCTCCGCCCAATACCTTGAATAATATAAATTTTCGATCACACCCTTATTAATCCAATTGATCTTTTCTTGCGGACGACCATCTCCATTCCAGGTACTTGTTGGGATTTCAGGGTGTTGTGGATCAGAGTAAATAGTTACTTTATCATCCACCAATTTTTCACCCAATTTGGTTTTACCATCAGCTTTACTTAAGAAACTTCTTCCTTCATCAGCTTGCCTTGCATCCATTGCAAAAAACATATTTTCTAATAACACGATCGATGCAGCTGGCTCTAAAATCACTGTATATTTACCCGGCTCTAAAGCCTTTGCTGTAGCAGATCCTGTTGCTTTTCCGGCTGCAAATTTTGTTGCAGATGCAACATCCAGTTTGTTCACATCATTGAATCCTTTGGAAGCATAACCAGAACCCTTTCCATCTTCTGTACGAAGTGTCACATTAAAATCCACATTCGAAGATTTGTTGTAGGCAAATAGTCCATGAGAATTCATCATAGCTGAATAACCTGAACTATTTTGCATAAACCCAGCTGCTACTAATTTGTTGTCTTTCGCAATTTTTAAACTGGTTGCAACAGCATCTGCCCTGAATTTTGGATCGATGGCTCCTGTTGCAGGAACATAGGTCGCAGATTCTTTATAGACTTGCGGACCAAGAAAGGAAACATACTCAGGATTCTCAGGAGCTAGTTGTGCTAGCTCTTCAGAGCGACGAACAACTTTCTCCAATGAAGCATCATCAAATTCATTGATGGTTGCTACTCCCAATTTTTTCCCAAAGGCTGATGAAACCACCAAACTGTTTTGGCTTACACCACCACTGGTTGAAACAGCATTTCGGGCATAGCGAATATTGCCGCCTTCCGAGCCGCTGATATTTATTTCGCATTCGTCGGCCTTAGAGTAACTAAGTACCTTCTTCAACAATTGTTGTGCTTGTTCTTTATTTAAAATGGCCATAGTTAAATTTTTCTAGCTGTATTAATAACATTGATTCCATTAAACCTTGTAGTTGATGCGCCATGTGATACGGCACTTATCTGACCGGGCTGTCCCTTTCCATCAAAGAAAGATCCACCCAATCTATAATCCGATTTGTCTGCGATTGCACTACATGCATTCCAGAATTCTTGTGTATTAGATTGATAAGCTACGTCTTTCAACATCTGCCCAATTTTACCATTTTTGATTTCGTAAAATAACTGGCCACTGAACTGAAAATTATAACGTTGCTGATCGATCGAATAAGAACTTGCTCCTACAATATAAATCCCCTTCTCTACATTTTTTACAATATCTGCAGGAGTCATCGGAACTTTTCCAGGACGCAAAGAAATATTCGGCATCCTCTGAAACTGAATATCACTCCAACTATCTGCAAAACAACATCCTTGTGAATGATCTAGTCCAATGATATGTGCCTGATCACGGATCGCTTGATAATTTACCAATGTACCGTCTTTGATGATATCCCATTCCTGCGTACCAACACCTTCATCATCATAACCCACTGCGCCTAGTGAGTAAGGTTGTGTTTTATCTGCCACAATATTAACGAGGTTACTACCATAATTGAATTTGCCCGATTTCCATTTATCCAAAGTCAGGAAACTTGTTCCTGCATAGTTGGCTTCATATCCCAATACACGATCCAATTCAGTTGGATGACCAGTTGATTCGTGAATGGTTAGAAATAAATTAGTAGGATCAATTACCAGATCATATTTGCCTGGCTCTACAGACTTTGCACCCATTTTCAAACCTATTTCTTGAGCACCCATACGAGCATCTTCTAACATGTCGTAACGGTTCTTATACAGCGTTCCTGCTAGGCCTTTTATCCTATCTTCTGGTCTTGCATTCATGTATTCAAAACCCATACCCATCGGACTACTCAGCGCATCACGCGTTTCAAATTTACCAGTTGCGGCATCAATTTTTGTGATCGTAAATGTGGGCCAGATCCGATGTACATCTTGATCAATATAGGAACCATCGGTTGAAGCGAAATACTTTTGCTCATTCACTAAGAATAATAATGAATTCATATAATTCGCTCCACCCTTCATTGCTGCATCGTTGACCGATAGGAGAAGATCAACCTTCTCTTTCATGGGAACTTCAAATGCATTTTTTTCGATCGGAGTTTTCCAACTTACTTCTCCATATCCCTTTTGTGGTGCAAGCTGCACAGGCTCGGTTAATAACCTCGCATTTTCTTTAGCGATCGAAACTGCCAGCGCTGCGGTTTTTGCAATACTGTCGGTATCTAAATGATCTGTTGCTGC
>CAIYAG010000394.1 GCA_903924075.1 uncultured Bacteroidota bacterium
AATATTCAAATTAAGCTTGTGGAGTAGGTCCTCCAAAGTGCATAGGAATTTCAACCTGTTCCAAATCGTGGATCAAACCATTGGCCTGTTCATAACGCTCTACATTCTCTGCCAATGCTTTCATGAAACGTTTGGCGTGCATGGGGGTTAAAATGATCCTTGACTTCACCTTACTCTTTGGTGTTCCTGGCATCACATTTACAAAATCTACTACAAACTCTGCATGACTATGGGTAATAATAGCAAGGTTGGCATAGGTACCTTCAGCTGTTTCTTCGCTGATCTCGATATTCAATTGACTATTGGGCTGTTGTTCCATCTTAATGTTTTAGAGAGGCAAATGTATAGAAAAGAGTCATCATTAGTATTAGTGCAAAAAGTAGGCCTGCCTATAAAACAAATGGAGGTCTCAATAAAGAGTACCTCCATCTGGTTTAAGTATAGTATCCTATTATTTATCCCACCAAACACGGGTGTCCTGTCCATCAGAACCCATTGCAGTGGCAGCTGCTGTTACATTATCTAAATTCAGTGAATACTCATCATTTCCATACATATAACGACGAGGAATAGCTTTGCTGGAATTAACCGCGTACTGAGCAGGGGTAAGCACTGGGAAACCAGTTCTTCTCCATTCAGCCCAAGCTTGAATACCATCAGGGAATGTAGCAATCCATCTTTGAGTTGCAATTTTTTGAAGATTATTTGTTCCATAAGCTACTGATGGCTGAGCCAAATAGGTAGTAGCTTGTGCACCTGAATAGCCAAATTGCGCAAAAGATAAAGTAATTGCATTGGCATATAAAGTAGCAGCAGATTCAGAAGTCCAGCCTCTTTCTGCGGCTTCAGCACGTGCTAAAGTAACTACTGATGAAGTAAGGAACGGCACAGGATCAGTTGAAAGGAAGCTTGTGCCTTTAAGAACGAAACAACTAGGTGTGAAAAGAATGGCATGTGGACGATCAAGTCCATAAGGAAAACCAACCGTATTAGTACCATATGATGCAGCACGTGGATCAGACAAACCGGTAAGCGTGCTCATCATGAAAGTAGTAACTGCATTATCAATTCTTGAACTAGCTACATAATTCGAATACCAAGGATTAGGGAAAGTTGGACTCGGATAAGCCACATTTACATTATCTGAATTAGCAGCGATCACACCATTGGGATCAGCCAACGCAGCAGCAAACTCAGTTGCAGCCCACTGACCAGCATTTGGATAAACTTTGCTTGTTCGTAATGCAATGAGCATTCTCAACGAATTCGCGAATTTTTTCCATTTAGTATTAACTACAGTTGCTGTACCAGATCCTGCATAGTTCATAAGAATATCTCCTTTAAAAGGAAGACCAGTATTGTCGAACTGTGCTGTTGCTTCTTTCAACTCTTTGATCAAATCAAGATAAATGTCAGATTGTTTATCATATTTTGGCAATTTAACTGCAGCACCTTTTAATGCTTCAGAATAAGGGATATCTCCCCATCTGTCGGTAATAGTCCAAAATATATATGCTTTCAAAATTCTAGCAACTGCTATTTGATTTGCGTTGGTACCAGAAGCAGCCACAATTGGCTTTGTAACTGGATCGGTATTTTGGTTGATGATATTTTGCAAATCAAACAAAGAAGTAGAATACGTACCTGAGAAAGCAATAATCGGTGCTGAATACAAAGAACTACTTGGATACTGCGTTTCAGAGAAGTACTGTGCGTACTGTCCAGGTTGCACAGACGTTGCGTAGTTTCCAATTGTTGACAGTACATTGGTTAACAATGCAGCAGTAACGGGAGTACCTGTACCGCCTGGGTTTACGTTGGTTGTCCCAAAATCGCTAACCTTATTACAAGCAGTAACTAAGGTTACCAAGGCTATCGAAAGAGCGACAGAACTTATTTTAAATATTTTTTTCATGTCAAAATTTTATCGTTGAAAAATTTTATAGTCCAATATATTTTAGAATCCGAGTTTTATGTTAAAGCCTAAAGATCTAACGCCTGGCATCTGAGCATTCTCACCAAAAACGTTACTGATCTCAGATGGATCAAAGTTTTTTGTTTGAGAATAAATCAACCAAAGATTAGTTCCTGTTAATGAAAATCTTGCACTCTGAATTATATTAGATACTCCTAGCTTTTTAACATCAAAATTGTATCCAAGACTAAGTTCACGAAGTTTTACAAATGTTAAATCGTACACGTTATTATCTTGAATACCACTATTAACTGTTTGTTGATAATAGGTAGCACAATCAACATAGTAGCTAACAGGTTGACCAGCGGCATTAACACCAACTGCCTTAACACCACCACCAGAAGCCACATCATCTCTCACATTATGGCCTTTGTCGTTAATGGCTGCAGTTCTTTCTGTAAGACCAGAATAGGTTCCCCAAAGATCAGTAAGTGAAGAGAATTTACCACCTTTCTGGAAGTCGATATTTACACTCAAAGTGAAATTCTTATAGGTAAATGAATTCTGTAAACCACCGGTATAGTCTGGCAATACACTACCCATATAACTTGGGGCAGCATCTCTTACCCACAAACCATTCGCATCCAAAACTGGCACGCCGTTGATCATTTGTTTTTTATATCCATATAATTGACCCCACTCTTGTCCAACTGCTTGATACACATTTGCTGTATATGTAGAAAAAGCTGAAGCTCCACCACTATACGCAAGTTTGGTAATTGATGGGTCACCTAGACTGATAATTTTATCTTTTATTGTACGGCTAAAATTAAAAGTTACATCCCACTGGAAGTCTTTGTTCCAAACAGGTTTGCCATTAATTGAAAGATCAATACCGTTTTTCTGAACTTCACCTACATTGGTCAAGAAACCACTAAATCCTGTTGTAGGAGTAACTGAGGTAGCAATTGGGAAACCTTTAGAAGTTCCATCCCAATAACTAAACATTAAACCTACTCTGTTTTTTAAGAATTTCAAATCTAGTCCAAATTCACTTGAAGAGTTTACGGCACCATGGATTGCAGGATCAACTAACTGATCTGGAGTGGTCATTAAAAAGTTACCATTGTATTGGTTTGAACCAACTGCGTAGCTAAATCCTGGATATTGGTAAGCTGTAAGTACAGCAGGAACTTCTCCATATGATGCTCTTAATTTACCAAATGAAAGGAAAGGAACCGCATTCTTAACTAAATCGCTAAAGACAAAGCTTCCACCAAATGATTTAATTAATACAGAGTTATTATCTGGAGGTAACTCAGAATAATAGTCTTTACGTAAAGTGAAATCAGCAAATAGGAAGTTTTTATATCCTAATGTAGCATTCACAAAACCTGCGCGATACTTATCAGCAGTTCTAGTATTTGAATAACTTATCGCAGCTTTTGAATTAGAAAGTGCATACAGATTGTCAACACTCAAACCAGTATTTGTATTTGCAGCAACTTGATTTGCATATGCTCTAAAAATGTCGAAACCTAAGTTTGCATTCAAATCAAAGCTTCCGAATTTTTTAGCATAAGAAACTAAACCCTCAAAGTTCTCTCTATTTGAAAACGAGTTCTGAGTGCTATATCCGGCTTTTGTACCGATTTGGTATCCACTATATTCAAGTAAAGAATACGTTTTATTTTCTGTCCAAGTAGTGTTTTGGTTTTTACGATAGGTACCTTTTATTTTAAAGTCGCTATTGATTTTATAAGTAAGTGAAATGTCTCCATAAAGACGATCCTTTCTATTTACGTTATTAATATTATCAAAATAAGAATAAGGATTAAACCAATAGTTACCTTTATACCAGTTTGCTTGGCTAGTTGTACTTGTTAAACTATAGGTATCTGGATTTTGGTGGTTCCAGCTAGCTAAGTGGCCAAAAGGATCCAGTACTGCACGCATGTCCTTAACAATTTTAAAATCAAGGTCTCTGTGAAACCAAGAGTTAAAACTACCAGAAGACATATTAGAATATCCATCATTAAACTCTCCATATACGTTCTGAGTTACGTAATTAATGTTTGCAGCCAAAGACAAGTGACTATTAAAATCAATTGTATTTGAAAGGCTTAATGTGTTCTTATCTAATTTAGTATCAGGCATAGTTCCGTTCTGGTGAATATTTGAATATGAAATTCTGATAGTACTATTATCTGTTGCTTTAGAAAATGCGACGTTCGTATTATAGCTTGCTCCTGTATTATAGAAATCTCTAGCATTATTCGGTTGCGCTACAGCTGTTGCAGTTTTACCTGTGTATTTAGTGCCAGGGTAATAAGCATACCAAGGAATATATTCTGTACCATCCATAGCCGGACCCCAACTAGAATCATCTGTATAATCAGGGAATTTTTTTCCATCTAACGCTTGCCATTCTGTTGGCATACCCGCTTTATATACGAAAGTTGTCCAATTTGGGTTGGCTCCTCCCATATATTTATTTTGATATTGAGGTAATTTATACACTTTATCAAATGTTACACCTGTATTAACGGTAACACCGATACCCTTATCAGTTTTCTTCGCTCTTTTAGTTGTAATGACGATTGCACCGTTTGCACCAGCTGGTCCGAAAAGGGCAGCAGCTGAAGGCCCTTGCAATACACTGATACTTTCAATATCATCAGGGTTAATATCTCCTGCTGATGGCATTTGCGTACCATTTACAACATATAACGCTGTTGAAGCTCCAGTAATACCATTTTCACCTCTAAGACGAATGGCAGTTTCAGAACCTAATTTACCAGCAGCCTGACTTTGAATTTGCACACCTGCTACTTTACCTGCAAGGGCATTATTTACATTCAATTCACGTGTGGTTGATAATTGGTCGGCAGAAACAGTTTGTGTACTTGCACTAGAACTTCTAGCACTTCTTTTAGTTTCAAACGCACTAGTTATTACAACTTCTTTTAAAAGTGCAGAAGAACTTGTTTTTAAAGTAACTCCGATAGTTGCTTGATCATCATAAGTAATAGATTTTACATCAAAGCCAATAGCGGAAATTTCTAAGAGATCCCCTTTTTTTACTTTGACTGTAAATGTACCCGTTGCGTCAGCAGAGACACCTGTCTTTGATTTTCCTTTTGCATTAACCAACACAGACGCAAAAGGAACCCCATCTCCTTTTTCATCTGTAATTTTGCCAGATACTGATTTGACTTGTTGGGCCGAGCTGTTTATTACAAAACATAACATAGCCGCAATAAGTGTGGATACAATTTTCTTCATGTTTTTAGTTTTATTTATACCGATAAAATGCGAATATAAGCGAACTGCCATTTGTTAACAAAAAACTAACGCCAATCCCCTTAACAATTAATTAACCTTTTAAATATAAAACTTATAGACTAAACCGTTGCATAAAATGCTGCATTAGTTAAAATAT
>CAIYAG010000395.1 GCA_903924075.1 uncultured Bacteroidota bacterium
ACAAAGTCCATCACCTACTAAAGTGAATTTACCAACCTGTGCTTTCATATTTCCAGTAGCTACTTGCTTATCATTGATATACAATTTTGCTGTACCAATTGATTCGCCATGTTCACCAGCTTTCTCTTTATTAAACTCCATTCCAAAAGTATATTTACCCGCAGTAATTGGAGCAACAGAAACCAGTTTATATTCTGTAATGCCTAAGAAATTATAAACATAATACAACTTATGATCTTTGATGAATAAACTATGTCCACCAAAGCGTGAACCATGCGCAAAAATTACGCCCGAAGCATTGGCATCTTTTACTACTACATTCGCTACAATTTTAAATGATTTTCCACGCACATTTACAGCAACAGCTTCTGGCACTGAGCTAGTATGCGGATAATAAGTATAGCTATCGCGATGTTCTTCTTCTGTAGGGCGTTCAATTCCTAAGATCTCTGTAGCTGTACGATCATCCAGCGGCAATGCATTGTTTTTTTCAGCCTCTTCAAAATACAATTTGATCAATGCCTTTAATTTATCTGGATACTGCGCAGCTAAATCAGTTGACTCTGAACGATCCACATCGGTATGGTATAATTCCCATTTATCTTGATCAAAATGTCCTTTACTGGTTAATGGAGCATGCACTGCTACTGCTTTCCAGCCATCTTGCCAGATAGCACGTGTACCTAACATGGTGTAATACTGTATGTGCTTTTGTGTAGGTGCATCAGGTTTTGCATCAAATGTATATTTCATTGACACACCAGATAATGGATATTGCTCCACCCCTTTGTAAACTTTTGGCATTTCAAGTCCAACAACTTCTAAAATAGTTGGTACAATATCAACTGCATGGTGGTATTGATTACGCACTTCACCACGCGCTTTGATTCCTTTAGGCCATGAAATGATTAAAGGGTCTGCAGTTCCTCCTGAATAGTTAGAGTAACGTTTGAACATTTTGAATGGAGTAGAAAATGCAGCTGCCCATCCTGTAGGATAGTGCTCATAGGTATTTGGTCCACCCAATTCATTGATCAACTTCATATTCTCTGATAATTCATCAGGGTATCCGTTGAAGAATTTGTTTTCGTTTACTGAACCACTCGGACTACCCTCTCCAGATGCACCATTATCTGCTGCATATAAAATGATGGTATTATCGTACTGACCAGTTGCTTTTAAATGATCAATGATACGGCCAATTTGTACATCGGTATATTCAGAGAATGCAGCATACACTTCGCACAAACGAGAGAATAATTTTTTCTCATCGGCAGTCAAGCTATTCCATGGGCGAACAAAATCACCAGGTGCAGCCTGATCAGCGGGCATTGGGTTGAAATCTGTTAATTTGGTATCCTTCGGCAAAATTCCTTTTGCAATCATACGGGGCAATACCCATTTACGGTAGGCATCATACCCATCATCGAACTTACCCTTGTATTTAGCAATATAATCTTTAGGCGCTTGGTGTGGTGCGTGGTTGGCACCAGGGCAATACCACATGAACCAGGGCTTGGTAGGGTTCGCAGAATTTTGGTCAGCGATCATTTTGATGGCCTGATCAGCCAAATCTTTTGATAAGTGATAGCCTTTTTCAGGACCATAAGGTTGCTCAATGGCATGGTTATCTTCTGTTAGATCTGGATAGAATTGGTTGGTTTCACCACCAATGAATCCATAGAAACGATCATATCCCTGTTGCAAAGGCCACTGACTTTTATTGGCGCCAGCAGAAAGATCCGTTTCAGGAACATTATGGTCTTTACCCAACCAGAAAGTACTCCAGCCATTATCATTTAGGATCGATGCCATTGTTGCTGCTTCTCCAGGCAATTGGCAACTATAACCAGGGAATCCATTCGCTCCTTCTGTAATCGCTCCCATTCCATTTAGGTTATGGTTACGACCAGTATTCACACATGAACGTGTTGGAGAACAAAGTGCTACGGTATGCCACTGTGTGTAAGTCAAACCATCGGCTGCCAATTTATCTAAAGTTGGCATGCTAATTCTTCCACCATAGGGCGACCATGCACCTAATCCTGTATCATCATACAAAATGAATAGAATGTTGGGAGAACCGGCTGGAGCTTTTTTGCGGATATACGGACTCCAATCGGCTTTAGAATCCCTTACATCCAATTTCACCACGCCATTAAATTTAGGCGTAACCTGTTGTGCCTCTGTGCTCATAAAGCACATGATAGCTATCGCAAATAATGCGGACTTAATTACAGTTAATTTCATAACAACTAATTGGTTAAG
>CAIYAG010000396.1 GCA_903924075.1 uncultured Bacteroidota bacterium
AGAAGCAAGTAGCAGATGGTACCAATCAGTTCACCACTTTGCAAACAGACTATGTAAATCCGATTACTAAGAAAACCAAGCTGGAAGCTGGTTTGCGGATGCAAATGAGAAAGCTTACCAATAATAATGAAACTTATTTGCTTTCACCTTCGGGTGATTGGATCAAGAATAGTGCATCTACTAATAATTATTCTAATAAGGATAATGTGTATGCTGCTTATACAACCATTACTAGTTCTATCAAAGATTTTGGATATCAAATAGGTTTAAGAGCAGAGGCAAGTGATTATAATGGTTTGATGAGTAACACTGGTGAGAAATTCAGTAATAGTTATCCGATCAGTTTATTTCCTTCAATCTTTTTGAGTCAGAAATTGAAGAAGAGTCAGGAATTACAAATTAATTTTTCAAGAAGGATTAACAGACCGAACTTCTTTCAGATCATTCCATTTACAGATTCTACTGATCTGTCAAATATCACAAGAGGTAATCCAAATTTGGTACCTGAGTTTACCAATTCATTCGAATTTTCTTATAACAAAAGTTTTAAGCCAGGTAATAGTTTGTTGATCTCTTTATATTATAAGCATAGTACTAATTTAATAACGAGGTATTTAGATTCTTCATACAGTCCCTCTGGAAAATTATACTTGATCAACTCGTATATCAATGCATCATCGAGTTATAACTATGGCGCTGAAATTACATCCATCAATAAATTAACGAAATGGTGGGATATGACCACGAATATCAATATTTATAAATCACAGATCAATGTATCAAATATTCCAGGAGCAACGCAGCAAGATGCGATGTTGAGTTGGTTTGGGAAGTTGAATAATTCATTTAAACTGAATTCAAAGTTGAGCATGCAGTTATCTGGAGTGTATCAAAGCAAAACAAACCTTCCTGTTAGTCAGGGTGGTGGAATGATGGGGCCTCCGGGAATGCAGGCGCAGAGCTCTTCTCAAGGCTATATCAAACCGAATTGGGGGGTAGATATTGCGATCAAGAAAACTTTTATGAAGAACGATGCTGCTTCTATTTCGTTAAGTGTGAGTGATATTTTCAGAACAAGGTCTAGTATGCAGGTATCTACTAGTCCCTTCTTTTATCAAGAGTATTATCGTTTAAATAACCCCCAATTGGTATCCTTGAATTTCGCTTATCGATTTGGAAAATTAGATGTATCACTTTTAAAACGTCAAAACTTTAAGAGTTCGGGTACACAAGATGCCATGCAGATCTCGCAATAATATTTGAGGTTGAAAGAGCATTCGCTCTGGTACGTTTGAAATGCCTTCCTTCTTTGATTAGAGGGAAGGTTTTTTTATTAAATTGTGTGTCATGGCCAAAAGATACCAGGTACTCTTAGTTTTATCATTGCTCTCAATGATCACATTTCTCGATCGGATCGCACTTTCATCTGCAAGTGTTTCGATCATGAAGGATCTGCAGATCAATACCGTACAATGGGGATGGATCCTGGGGATTTTCACATTAGCTTATGGCATTTTTGAAGTTCCTACTGGTTGGCTGGGAGACCGGTTGGGTGGGAAGCGTGTGTTATTTAGAGTAGTGCTCTGGTGGTCGTTTTTTACCATACTTACTGGATTCTCAACAGGTTTTTTGATGCTTGTAATGGTTCGGTTTTTCTTTGGAGTAGGAGAGGCTGGTGCATATCCCAATACTTCGATTGTATTGAGTAAATGGTTCCCCATTCTAGAAAGGGGAAGAGCGCAAGCCACCATTTGGGGCGCATCCAGAATTGGTGCAGCATTGACACCTTTTTTTGTAATTCCTTTACAACAAAAATATGGTTGGCAAATGCCATTTTACATTTTGGGCGCAGTAGGAATTTGCTGGGCACTTTTTTGGATCATTTGGCACAAAGAAGATCCAACACAAGCAAAAGATATCTCATCTCATGAATTGCAATATATCCTTGATAATCGAGGTCTGCCGATTGACCCGCAGAAAGAAAAAAAATCGAATTTGAGTATCTTTCGTTCCACGAATTTGTGGATGTTATTACTGATGTATATCTGCTATGCCATCGGCGCATATTTCTTTCAAAGCTGGTTTCATACTTATTTAGAGAAAGGGAGAAATATTCCAAAAGATCAATTGATCTGGGCTTCTTCTATTCCTTATTTACTAGCTGCAGTTGGATGTTTTTCGGGGGGATGGATTAGTGATAAAGCTTGTTTGAAATTGGGTAAGAAATGGGGACGTAGAATTGTACCTATGATCGGTTTATTCGTTTCTGGGATTTGTATCATTACAGCTTCATTATTAACTGATAACCTTTCTGCCATTATCATATTAGGGATGGGTATGGCATTTATGGATGTGACTGCACCTGTAGCTTGGGCAGTTGCAATGGATCTTGGTGGATTAAGAAGTGGTACTGTTTCTGGTGCCATGAATTCGGCCGGATTAACCGCAGCATACCTCAGTACAGTTTTATTTGGATATCTCGCAAATGCGTATGGATATTACTTACCAGTACTTTTAATTGGCGTTTTTGTTTTAATGGGCGCGTTTATTTGGTTTAGGATTGATGCGGAGAAGGTATTAGCTTAGTTCGATTAAGTTTTTCTCGAAGATTCTCTTATGATCAATTCTGTATTAAGAATGATTGAGTTTTCTTGAAAACTTGCTTTTTTTTCTTTGATTGAATTGATCAGAGTTCTTGCAGAAATTACACCCATATCAAAACCAGGATAATTTACAGTGGTTAGATTGGGTTCTACAACCTTAGTAATTGGATCGTTATTGAATCCTGCCATTGCTATATCCTCAGGAATTTTTACACCAGCTTTTTTTAATTCTAATAAACAACCTACCGTGCAGTCGTCATTAGCGCCAAAGATTGCATCAGGCATTTGTTTTAAGCGAAGGATCTTTCTAGCCACTTCTGCGCCTTCATCCATGTTTAATTTGTTTGAAAAAAGATATTCTTCATGGAATTTCAATTTATGATCTTTCAATGCCGCTTTGAATCCTATTAACCTTTCATTATAAACATCTCTTTTTAAAGCCCCTGTAATATGTGCAATTCTCTTACAATTTTGCTGTATTAAATGTTCCGTAAGTTTATAGGCTGCTTTCCGATTGTCTATTTGAATATTTAAATAATCATTCGTTTCAAAGGTTCTGTCAAAGAAAATAACAGGCGTATTCTTTTTCCGAAAGGGTTCAAAATGGTGGATATTTGCAGTCTCATAGGATAGGGAAACCAGTAAGCCATCCACCCGATTGCTAAACATAGTTTTTGTATTCCTGATCTCATTTTCGATTGATTCGGCAGACTGACTGATAATTAATCCGTAGCCTTCTATTGTAGTAATACTTTCTATTCCAGAAATTACAGACGACATAAAATGGCTATTTATCTTTGGAATGATCACTCCAATTGTTTTGGTTTGTTTAACCCTTAAACTTTTAGCAAAGTTATTGGTACGGTAATTCAAAGATTCGGCCATTTCCAAAATTTTCTTTTTGGTATTGGGCCTTACAGCAGTATCATCGTTTAAAGCTCGGCTTACTGTTGCAATCGAAATGCCAAGTTTAGCAGCTATATCGTTAATAGTTACTTCTTTTTCGGAGGTCATATGCTAATTTCAATAACTTGAATATAGCCAGAATTTCATTTGGCGCGAAATATAATGCAATTTGTATGTATCAAGTTCATTTTAAAGCTTCATCGTTTCCTTTATAGTGAAACCAATTAAAGAAAGCCTTGTTCTCTGAGCTAATTCCATTTGAGCTGGCATATAAGCCTAACATAGTACCCACAAATCCTCCCGCTTCTTTTGTACTTAAATATTTTCCATCAATATTGTCCGCGACCAATATCCAGTCATTATTATTGGTCGAATAAAAAAAGGAACAGGAGCTTTCTTTTGTAATTATTTTAAGATTTAAGTCGATCAGATCATGTGGTAATTCTTTTGTAATAATAATCCTAGTACCTGATTTTGTTGATTGAACTAATTGAACAACAGGTTGGTTGTTTTGTACAGATTTACAGAGGTAATAAAAATGGTCTTCATTTTGAAAAATCAAAAGGCCAGCTTTCTCGTTTTCTTTTGTAGTAATAAAGTTAATTGAAATGGTTGTTTCTGAATTTATATGTTGCTGTCTTCTCAATATCAAGGAGGTGTTGCATTTTTCAGAGCAGGTCTGTGGTAAGAGATGTATGCATAGCGCATTCTTTTTTTCATTTA
>CAIYAG010000397.1 GCA_903924075.1 uncultured Bacteroidota bacterium
CGACGGTACAGTTACGGCTATTGCGAAGTGACATTTGTTACAATAATTCTATCTCAAATGGCTTCCCTTTGCATTAGAAATAAAAGGAAAGACTATGAGATATATTATTGTAGGTGGCGTTGCCGGTGGAGCTAGTACAGCAGCACGTTTAAGAAGGTTAGATGAGCATGCAGAGATCATTTTGTTTGAGAAAGGAAGTTATATTTCTTATGCTAATTGTGGCCTGCCATATTATATCGGTGATGTAATCACAGATAGAAATAAACTATTTGTACAAACTGCTGCATCTTTTAAAGACCGCTTTAATATAGATGCAAGAGTGATGAATGAAGTAACAGCAATCGATGCTGAGAAGAAAATGGTTCAAGTTAAGAATTTGAAGACTGGGGAAGAATATGATTTAAGTTATGATAAATTGGTATTATCACCAGGAGCAGAACCCATACGCCCACCATTAGACGGAATTAATAGTGAGGGTATTTTTACGCTTAGAAATGTTCCGGATACCGATAAGATCAAAGCTTATGTAAGTAAATTCCCGAACGGTAAAGCGGTAATCATTGGTGCTGGTTTTATTGGATTAGAAATGGCCGAGAATTTGCACAATTTGGGAATGCATGTTACCATCATTGAAATGGGAACACAGATCCTTGCTCCAGTAGATTTTCCAATTGCTGCTATTGCACAGCAACATATTCGATCAAAAGGTGTGGATCTAAGATTAAAGACAGCAGTAACTGGATTTGAAAGAACTGAGAACGGTTTAAAAGTCTTTATGAAAGACGAAATGCCGATTGATGCAGATGTGGTTATCCTTTCCATTGGTGTTAAGCCAGATACAAGGTTGGCAACTGCTGCCGGATTAACTCTTGGAAATGCCAGAGGAATATTAGTGAACGATTATCTGCAAACTTCGAATGAAGATATTTATGCAGTAGGAGATGCAATTGAATTTGTGAACCCTATTACGCATCATTCCATGCCTACTTATTTGGCTGGTCCTGCTAATAAACAAGGTAGAATCTGTGCCAATAATATGGTACTTGGAAATAAGAATAAATATAATGGTTCCATCAATACTGCTATCGTAAAAGTGTTTGACCTTACCGTGGCAGTTGCAGGAGTTGCAAGCAAACATTTAATAGCGAATAAGATCGAGCATTTAGTTTCTACTACCCATAGCGGTTCACATGCAGGATATTATCCTGGTTCAGAACAAATGACGATACAAATTAATTTTGCTCCTGAAGATGGAAAATTACTGGGGGCACAAATCATAGGAACTGATGGAGTGGATAAAAGAATTGATACACTTTCTTCTGTGATCCAACGTGGAAGTACCATCGAGGAACTCACAGAATTTGAACATGCTTACGCACCACCTTATTCATCTGCAAAAGACCCTGTTAATATGGCTGGTTTTGTTGCTGAGAATATCATGCAACAAAGATTGCATGTTATTCCTTGGTCTGATGTAAGTAAAATTGCTAACGAAGACCTATTAATAGATGTTAGAACACCCGTAGAATTTACTGGAGGAAATATTCCGGGATCCATTAATATACCTGTAGACGAACTGAGAAATCGTTTGGATGAAATAAATTGCCATCAAAATATTATAATTTATTGCCAGATTGGGTTACGAGGCTATCTTGCTCAAAGGATCTTATTGCAAAACGGATTTATGAACGTTCAAAATATTTCTGGTGGCTATAAATTGTGGTCAGCCTGTGATCTAGAATCAAAGATGAGTATGCGAGAACTGGCCTAAGGATTGATTGAATGATAATCGAAACTAATTCTGTAATTTAAGGCGGATTTAGTTTCGATTTTTTATTTAAAGCTGCCATATGCCAACCAACGATTCTGCTGTACCGATGTTTCAATCTACTGGTAAATTAAAAAATAGTTTCGACGCAATCGTAATCGGCTCCGGCATCAGTGGAGGATGGGCTGCGAAAGAATTATGCGAAAAGGGTCTTAAAACCCTGGTGTTAGAAAGAGGAAGAGATATACAGCATATCAAAGATTATCCTACAGCTACTTTAGATCCATGGGAATTTAAGCATCGAAGCAATATTACAGCCGAACAAAGAAAAGAAAATCCACTCATTACAAAAGCAGCTGGATACGGAGAAGATAACCAACAATTTTTTGTGTCTGATAAAGACCATCCTTATATACAAGAAAAGCCATTCGATTGGATCCGGGGTTATCAGGTTGGTGGAAAATCATTGACCTGGGGCAGGGCCTGCCAACGTTGGAGTGATTTTGAATTCACAGGCCCGCAAAGATTTGGTTATGGTTGGGATTGGCCCATCCGTTATAAAGATGTGGCGCCTTGGTATGCTCATGTAGAGAAATTTATAGGGGTATGCGGGAATAAAGATGGGATCGAATCAATGCCCGATGGCGAGTTTCTGCCACCCTTCGATTTAAATTGTGTGGAGCAACATTTAAAAGAAAGCTTTTTAAAAAATTATGGAAACAGATACTTAGTGCATGCACGTTGGGCACATCTAACGCAGCCCACCGATTTGCATTTACAGCAGGGAAGAGCAAAGTGTCAGGCAAGAAATTTATGTATGCGTGGCTGTCCGTTTGGGGGATACTTTAGCAGCAATTCTTCAACGTTGCCCTGGGCCATGAAGACGGGTAATTTAACAGTGCGTCCGCATTCTGTGGTACATAGTATCATTTATGATGCTAAAACCCAGAAGGCTTCTGGCGTTCGTGTGATTGATGCTAACACAAAAGAGTCTATCGAATATTTTGCAAAAATCATTTTCTTGAATGCCTCCACATTAAATAGCAATTTGATCTTACTCAACTCTACCTCTAGTAGATTCCCCAATGGTTTGGGAAATGATAGTGGCATCTTAGGAAAATATATTTGTTTTCACAATTATCGTGGATGGATGAATGGAACTATTGATGGATTTGAAGATGGGTATACCTATGGTAGAAACCCAACAGATACGATTATTGCCAACTATCGTAATCTACATCAGATCGATACTGATTTTGCAGGTGGCTTTACCACATTTGCAGGAGCTTATCGCGAAAGGGGAGATGGTAATCGATGCGCGGAACAA
>CAIYAG010000398.1 GCA_903924075.1 uncultured Bacteroidota bacterium
CGAGATTTCTGAATGTGACTGGAGTTCAGACGTGTGCTCTTCCGATCTATAACAGCTATGAATATATTAAAAGGTTTTAAATCTATTTCTTGTTTTGTCTTTGATATGGACGGGGTATTAACCGATGGTAGTCTGTTGGTTTTACCCGATGGCGTAATGGCAAGAAGAATGAATATTAAAGATGGATTTGCCCTGCAATTGGCCGTAAAAAAAGGGTACCATGTTTTGGTGATATCCGGGGGTAATTCTCCTGAAGTGAAAGAACGTTTAATGAAATTGGGTGTTCAACAGGTTTGGATGCAGGTAACAGATAAAGAAGCTGTCTTAAAACAATGGCTTGATGAAAATCGGGTTTCCAAACCTGAAGTATTGTTTATGGGGGATGATGTCCCTGATCTGAAAGTGATGCGTTTAGCGGGAATACAAGCTTGCCCTTCTGATGCCGCAATTGATATTAAAAATTCTGTTGAATATATTTCTCCGTTTAAAGGTGGTGAAGGTTGTGCGCGTGATGTGATAGAAAAAGTAATGAAGCTTCGGGGAGATTGGGAAACAGATTCAGGGATTAGAGCGCAATAGTTTTATTTAATTTGTATTCAATTCTTTTATTTGAAATTGATTATTGGATTTTTACGATTGGTACGATGGCCTAACCTCGTATTTATTGCACTCACGCAATTACTATTTGAGTATTGTATCTATGAACGTGTGTTTAGCATTGAATCACACGAAGAACCTTCTTTTTTTTTATTGATGGGGGCCTCTATTTTAATTGCTGCTGGAGGGTATATGATCAATGATTATTTTGATCTCGACATTGATCAGATCAATAAGCCAGATAAAGTAGTCGTAAATTCATTGATCAGTAGGAGGTGGGTTATATTCTGGCATATGTTGCTAAGTATGCTGGGTGTGTATTGTACGATGTTTGCATTGCATTTTTCAGAGTATTGGCATCTGATTTTGGCAAATATGGTTAGTGTCATTCTTCTTTGGATCTACAGCACTTCATTTAAAAAACAATTATTAATTGGAAACCTTTTGATCTCTATATTAACTGCATGGGTTATCGGCATTCTATATTTTTCTAAATACCCTTTAAGTAGTTTTCCGAACTCTAATTATTCATTTAATCAGAATGTTAGATTTTTCCGGTTAACAATTTTATATGCAGGCTTTGCCTTTGTAATTTCTTTGATCAGAGAAGTGATAAAGGATTTGGAAGACATAGAGGGCGATCGAAAATATGGGTGTAAAACCATGCCTATTATTTGGGGTGTAAATGCAAGTAAGGTATTTATCTCTGTTTGGTTAATTGTATTGATTGCCACTTTAGTGATCTTGCAATTATATGTGATTCAGTTAGGCTGGTGGTTAAGTATTAGCTATTGCTTAGTTCTAATTGTTACTCCATTAATCTATGTATTTAAAAAATTGTTCACTGCAAATAGCGCGGCTGACTTTCATCATCTCAGCATCGTCATAAAATTGGTGATGTTTACGGGGATCCTTTCTATGATCTTCTTCAGGTTTTATCAATAATCATTATTTTATGAAAGACTTTATACTTGCTTCACAATCACCTAGAAGAAAACAATTATTGGAATGGGCAGAAATGTCATTTGAAATAATCGTTAAATCTACTGATGAGGATTTTCCAGCAGAACTTCCCATTGACGAAATTCCTATTTATATAGCTCGTCAAAAAGCAATTGCGGTAAAAGAAAATATACAAACTGCCTACCATCAAGTGTATGCCAAGAAGCCCATTTTAGCAGCTGATACTGTGGTTGTATTAGAAGGAAAAATAATTGGAAAACCTGTAGATAGAAAACAAGCCATTGAAATTTTGTCTAGCCTTTCAGGGAAAACGCACCATGTAATAACAGGGGTAGTGATTTTGCACGAAGTAGGTGAAATTGCATTTTCTGATATTACAGAAGTGGTATTTAATTCCATTACTTTAGAACAGATTGAATATTATGTAGATCAATATGAGCCATACGATAAAGCTGGTGCATACGCCATACAAGAATGGATCGGTGTTATTGGGATCAAATCTGTGAAAGGCGATTTTTATAATGTAATGGGATTACCCATTAGCAGGGTAGTTCAAGCACTCCAAAAAATTTTAGTATAATCTTTTCAGATTCATTGTGAACCATAAAAAAGCCAACTAACTTTTCCTTAGAAGCTTTTTTATGAATGAAAAACTCATGCAATTTATATGGCAGGGGCGTTTTATGAGCAATGGCCCTTATTACACCAGCGATGGCAATCGGCTAGAAGTATATTTTCCTGGTACGCATAATTTTAATCAAGGGCCTGATTTTCTAAATGCAAGAATTAAAATAGGAGCAACTGAGTGGGCTGGCAATATTGAATTACATATTCATGCATCAGATTGGTATAAACATAAACACGAGCAGGATCTGAATTTCAGAAATATCATTCTTCATATTGTATGGATCAATGATCAGGAAATAGTTGATCATCTGTGTAAACCCATTCATTGCTTTTGCATACAACCTTATGTATCTCAAATACTTTTACAGCGATATCGGAATTTAATGTTAGGTAATGCATTTGCAAAACCCTGTCATTCTTATCTGCCAGCCATGAAACAAATACAGTGGTTGTCTTGGAAAGAACGTTTGGTTATGGAGCGTCTTGAGAAGCGTTCAAAAAAAATAATTCAATATTATCGAGAAGCTACACAAGATTGGGAAACTGTTACCTGGTGGGTCTTGGCTGCAAACATGGGACTAAAAGTAAATGAAGCTCTTTTTGAATCAGTTGCCAGAACGATCTCACTAAAAGTTTTGGCCAATCATAGAAACCAGATCCATCAGCTGGAGTGTTTATTAATGGGACAAGCTAATTTATTGAACCAACATTTTGAAGAGCATTATCCAAGGTTATTGCAAAAAGAGTATGCGTATTTAAAAAAGAAATATCAATTGCAGCAAGCAATTGGTCAGCCAGCTTTTCTAAGAATGAGGCCAGCCTCTTTTCCGTCAATTCGGTTAGCCCAATTAGCATCTATCTTACAGCGTAAAGATCATTTTTTCGATTTTTTTAAAAATGCAGAGCTTATTGTATTGATTAAAGAAATGCTAATCGTTTCTCCGAATGATTATTGGATCTACCATTATCAATTAGATCATCCAAGTTCCTATCATAAAAAACAGTTGGGTAATTCAATGACCAATTCTATTTTAATCAATACTGTGATCCCTTTGATCTATACTTATGGACTAATCATGAAAGAAAATAGTTACCAAGAAAAAGCATTGAATTGGTTGTTAGAAATTAGAGCAGAACAAAACCGTTATACCAAAGAATGGGTAGGATATCAAATACCTAACCATTCTGCATTTGATTCTCAAGCTTTAATTGAATTGAGCAATGCGTATTGTATGGAAAAACGGTGTTTAGAATGTGCAGTTGGGAATGCAATTTTAAATGATAAATAATAAACAAGCATCTCCCAAAGCTATTGAGAGATGCTTTTAATTTATGACCAATAAAATGCCATATCTAGTACAATGTCTGGATGCAAACTTCTTTCAACAGGGCAGGTTCTAGCTGTTCTTTCCAGGATATCTTTTTGTTTATCATCAAGATCTAAATGTGCGGGAAGATATACGTGTGCAATTAATTTCCCAATTCTGCGCGGATCAGAAACCATGATCTTGGTAACATCAACCCTTGTACCATCTAAAACTATGTTCATGGTATTAGCCTTAATTGCCATAGTTGTGATCATACAAGTACCTAAGGCTGTGGCCATCAAATCTGTAGGGGAGAAGCGTTCGCCCTGACCCTGGTTATCCGACGGTGCATCAGTCTCAATTTCTGTATTACTTTGTAAATGGATGGCACTGGTTCTTAGCCCACCTTTATAAATAATTTGTGAAGTCATTGCATCAATTTTGCCCTAAATTTACTGTATCAAAACATACGAAGTGAAGCAAGCCTTTTTAATTTTATCCATTTTTTGCTCGGTAGTGGTATCGGCACAACAAAATCAACCTAGTTCTGCTGCTCAGGAAAAGGCCCAGAAAAAGGCTGAAAAACGGGAGCGAATTAATCAATTGATCAAGCAGGAAGAGGAAGGCGCATTGATTTTTCAAAAACAATCAGTATTTGGGTTTAAATTCAATACTGATGGTTGGGGTGGTTTTTTAGAAAAGGGAAAATATAAGACCATCACCAAAACCAATTTGTGGTGGTTTGAGATTGGGGAACGATTTGATAAAAAAGAAGAAAAAGTGCCTACACTTAGTACTTCTCAGGGTTTTGTGGTTTTCTCTAGTTATAAGTTTGGGAAGCAAAATAATTTCTATTATGCCAAACTAGGGTTTGGTCAACAAAAATTAATCGGCGGTAAAGGAAATAAAAATGGGGTAGCCGTATCTGCCATCTATGGGGGAGGATTTTCGGCCGGTTTATTAAAGCCATATTATATTGAAATTGAAAACCCTTTTGGAAGTGGCAATAAGCAGCAGATCAAATACAATAATAATGACAGCCTCTTTTTAGATCCGACGATCATTATTGGTCATGGAAGTTTTGGAAAGGGATTTAGTGAAATACAGTTTGTGCCTGGAGCTTATGCAAGAACTGCCATACGTTTTGATTATGGAAGGTACAATGAAATAATTAGTGCACTGGAAGTAGGGCTAAACGCCGAATATTATACAAAGGAAATGCCGATCATGGTAATGGGCGAATCAAAGAAATTCTTCTTAAATGCCTATGTTTCTATCCAATTTGGTAAACGAAAATGATTTTTTTTTGTTCTCTTTGCAGCTCGCTGCTAAAATTTTGCTGATTTACTGATCTAGTAAGGTTAGCAGCCATCATATTTTTTAAAAGTACAAGGAAAAGCGGAATGCAAGAATTACCAGTAATACCATCATTTGATAAAGCAACTTCGAAAATTCAAAAACCAAATTGGCTTCGGGTAAAATTACCGATTGGTGACAGCTATAAACATGTTCGCGGACTGGTTGACAATCACAAATTACATACCATTTGCGAAAGCGGAAATTGCCCTAATATGGGTGAATGCTGGGGAGAGGGCACTGCTACCTTCATGATCTTAGGGAATGTTTGTACAAGGTCTTGCGGATTCTGTGCAGTTGCTACAGGTAGACCAGATGCTGTTGATTGGGATGAGCCACAAAGGGTAGCTGAAGCTATTCACTTGATGAAGGTGAAACATGCGGTATTAACTAGTGTTGATCGCGATGAATTAAAGGATGGAGGCTCCATTATCTGGTACAATACAATTAAAGCTGTAAAGGCTTTGAATCCTACCACAACCTTAGAAACTTTGATTCCAGATTTTAGGGGAATCAATGATCAGATACAAAGATTGATTGATGCTGCTCCTGATGTAGTTAGCCATAATATGGAAACAGTAGAAAGGATCACACGTCAGGTTCGAATTCAAGCAAAATATCATCGTAGCCTGGAAGTCTTGAAAACATTGAAACAGGGAGGCATGCGAACTAAAACTGGGATTATGCTGGGTTTAGGAGAAACCAAAGAAGAAGTAATTCAAAGCATGAAAGATCTTGTTAGTGTAGGTACTGATGTACTTACACTTGGTCAATATTTACAACCCACCAAAAAACATTTACCTGTACAAAGATTTGTACATCCTGATGAATTTGCAGAACTACGTGATCTTGGCTATCGCATTGGATTTGATTATGTAGAAAGTGGCCCCCTTGTTAGATCTTCCTATCATAGCGAAAAGCACGTACATAAAGGAGTTGGCCGTGCAGCATGGGAGGCTGAACAACTTGCAAAATAGGTATTATGCTATATAAGAATTGGTTCATCTTTTTGAGTTGTTGTTTGCCCTTTCATTTGTTTGCACAACTCAAATGGCAAAATGTAGATAGCTTATTTCAACCCTTACCTAAATCAGTACAAGTTTTTTATTCGAACGATACCATTCATGGAAGGCCGAATCATGCTTACTATGTCATTGCAGATTTAAAGGATCAACAATTGCTGTTCCCTGCAAAAGCTACCAATGGCGTAAGAAATACTCCACTTAAATTTTATGAAACTGAATCAAAGCCTTTGCTGGTAATGAACTGCACGTTTTTTGAATTCGTGCATAATACAAATGTCAGCCTGGTGATGAATGATGGTAGACAACTAGCATTTTCAAACAATTCCATTGCACGCAGAGGTAAAGACACTTTTACCTATTCACATCCGGTAATAGGGGCGTTGGGTATTGATAAAAAAAGAAAGGCAGATATTGCCTGGGTATTAAGCGATTCAACAAAGAAATATCCCTGGGCAAGTCAGTATCCGGTTAGTCCAGTAATCGATTCTGCAGAACATTTAAACATTCCCAAATTTGTTGCTTCCCATGCTTTCAAAAAATGGAAAATGCAAACTGCAGTTGCAGGAGGACCAGTATTGGTTCAAAATGCATCTATCGCCATCAGCAATAATCAGGAACTAAAATTCGGTGGTAAAGCCATCAATGATAAGCATCCCAGAACAGCAATGGGTTATACAGCCGATGGTAAATTGATTTTCTTAGTAATTGAAGGTCGTTTTCCTGGTAAGTCTGAAGGCGCAACACTTATAGAAGAAGCCACCATACTACGTGATCTGGGTTCTGTAGAAGCTTTGAACTTAGATGGAGGCGGTAGTAGTTGTTTATTAGTAAATGGTAAAGAAACGATTCATCCAAGTGATAAGGAAGGGGAGCGGGCGGTGCCGGCGGTGATTATGGTTAAAGTGAAGAAGAAGTGAAGAGATAAAAGTGAAAAGTGAAAAATGGACGGTGTAAGGGCTTCGCCCCTTTTTATTTTGATAATTTATAGGCGTTTTATTTTCCCCAGCGATAGGAGCTAATATCAACTCCTGCTAGGTCTAGGGCTCTATCTACTACTGTGGCTGCGGCTTCTTCGATTGTTTTCGGCTGACTATAATAGGAGGGGCTACAAGGGCAAATGATTCCACCGGCTAGTGTTACTGTCTCCATGTTTTTTATGTGAATCAAATTGTAGGGTGTTTCTCTCACCATCAAGATCAATTTCCTTCTTTCTTTTAATACTACATCTGCAGCTCTAGTTACTAAATCATCACTTACACCCGATGCTATTCTTCCAAGTGTTCCCATACTGCAGGGTACAATGATCATGCAATTGTATTTAGCAGAACCCGATGCAAAAGGGGCGTTGAAATTTTGTTTGTCAAAAAAACGGAAAGGATAATTTGAGTAGGATTGATTGCCCATTTCAGTTTCCCATACCGTCTTTGCATTCTGA
>CAIYAG010000399.1 GCA_903924075.1 uncultured Bacteroidota bacterium
AGTTGGGAATATCGCTTCGAATTTCCGGATGGTTTTGGGCACTTAGTGATCGAAAATGGAAGCATCGCGGTTAATGGAACCAGTCTTACTTGCTTTCATGTAGACAAGAATCATTTTAGTATCGCCATCATCCCATACACTTACGAACATACCAGCATTAACCAAGTTCAGATTGGCTCAATTGTAAATATCGAATTTGATATTTTAGGAAAGTATGTGCAACGTTGGATGCAACTGAAAGACTAGATCGTTTTTCCTTTCAAAGCCCCACTCACAGCGGCATCCATGGCCCTTTCTGCAAATGGCCTTGACACTTCGTTCAGTTCCTCGATCTTAGTTTGGATCAGGTTCTTATCATCCATAGTTAAAGCCATTTGTAAAGCCTGCATTGCTGCAGCAGTATCTATGACTTCCTGTTGTGTTAAGAGAAGCTGATTCTTTCCAATGAATTTTTCAGTGACATCTAAGATCTGTTCTGCCTCTGTTCTTGCTTCTACTAATGCACGAATTTGCATATCATCTTTAGCATGCGTAATGCTATCCATCAACATGCTTTCTACTTCTTCATCTGTTAAACCAAACTGTGGTTTCACTTCAATGCTTTGTTCAATGCCGCTTCGCAATTCTTTTGCTTTCACTACCAGTATCCCATCCGCATCGATCAAAAATTGCACTTCCACTTTTGGTAATCCGGCTGGCATTCCAGGGATCCCAGTTAAATTAAATTCTGCCAGTTTGCGATTGTCTTTTACAAGATCTCGTTCGCCTTGAAACACAGAAATACGCATCGATCCTTGTCCGTCTTTATGCGTCGTATATTGCCTTCCCACACTGGTTGGAATCTTTGAATTTCTCGGGATCAAAACATCCATCAATCCTCCCATTGTTTCAATTCCTAAACTCAAAGGCGTGATGTCTAATAATAAAAAGTCTTTATTGTTTCCCGCTAAAATATCTGCTTGAATTGCTGCACCCAGTGCAACTACTTCGTCTGGATTTACTCTATCATTGACAGGTTTACCAAAGAAAGCACTCACTGCATTTTTAACTGCGGGCACTCTTGTTGATCCGCCTACCATCACAATCGTAGAAATAGCGTCAGTACTGAGTTTCGCGTCTGCTAATGCACGTTTGCAACAATCAATTGTTTTATCAATGAGCGGTTGAATGAGGGATTCAAATGTTGATTTTGTGATGCTCAAAACTTCGCCATTCCAATCAGTTGAAAAACGATCGTGTGTACTCAAATGTTTTTTTGCTTCCTCTGCTTTTAAACGCAATCCCTGCGCTAAAGATTTATGTTGATGCAATTCTTCAATGGTAATTCCAACTTCATTTAGCCAGTGCTGCATGATGGTTCTATCCAGGTCATCTCCACCCAAATAAGTATCACCATTGGTACTCAAAACTTCGAAAATTCCATTACAGATATGAAGGATCGAAATATCAAAAGTTCCACCCCCTAAATCGTAAACGGCAATGGTTGCTTCTTCCTCTTGATTCATTCCTAAACCATAGGCTAAACTTGCAGCTGTTGGTTCATTTACAATGCGCATCACATCTAACCCAGCTAACTTTCCTGCGTCTCTTGTAGCCTGACGTTGTGCATCATTAAAATAGGCAGGAACTGTAATCACTGCTTTTGTAACTGGCGTTTTTAAAATATGTTCAGCTCTCTGTTTTAATTCTTTTAAGATGAAGGATGATAATTCAATGGGCGAAAAAAACTGATTTCCAACCTGCACTTTCACCAGGCTTTCTGTATCATCATCAATAACTTTATAAGCAAAAAATCCAGCGTTTTCTTTGATGTCTTTATAGCTTTTTCCCATCAAGCGTTTGGCACTGAAAATGGTATTTTGAGGATCTAATTCTAGAAAAGCCCTTGCCTGCTCACCAACTGTTGGATTGCCGAATTCATCGAAATGAACAATACTTGGAACCAAACTACTGGTATTAAATTCGCGCAAAGCCACTGGCTGCTTGGTTTCTGGATGTATGATGGCAACCAAACTATTGGTGGTACCCAAATCAATCCCTACGATCATTTCAGCCTGCTGCAAACTTCCTGTTGCGATATTGATAGCAATTTTTGCCATATAGAACTAGTTCAAATATTTTTATGGATATACAAACGGCAAATGTAAAACAATGCCCCCGCCCTTTGTTGCGAAATCAGGAATGAATCCAAACCAGCATTCAATCAATCTTCCACCACTTCGGTTTTTGTTAATTTATCGTGTAGGGGTTTACCCCAGAATGCATTGAAAAAAAAGTCGATCACGATCAGCCTTAATGCACTGCGACCAAATACCTGAAGCACTGTTGGGTGGCTACCATGCTGATCAACCACTTTAGTTCCAGAGAACCATTTACCTGGTGTTCGAGCCCATATAAGCTCAAAAAAACTATAGTAAACAAACAACACCCCAGCAATAAACCACCAAAAATTAATGGGTTTAAAATGCCAGTAAACGACATAAAAATTCCAGTATTTAAAAGCTGCATAACTGAGGAGGAACACAAAGAACCCATCGATCAGGAAATTTAAAATACGCGTGCCATCACCAACTTTTTTCATCATCCTATTTGTATTTGAGCAAAAATATCTGCTTTAGTTCATTAGTCAACCTTGAAGTAATTACTTTTGCGCAAATTGTTTGGAAGATGCATTTAATTGAAGAATTACAATGGCGGGGAATGATTCAGGATATCATGCCCGGAACTAAGGAGTTATTAGAAAAGGAAATCGTATCAGGTTATATTGGATTTGACCCTACTTCAGATAGTTTACATATTGGAAGTTTGGTACCGATCCTTTTATTAGTGCATCTGCAAAGAGCAGGACATAAGCCTTACGCATTGGTTGGTGGTGCAACAGGTATGGTAGGCGATCCTAGTGGAAAGAGTGAAGAGCGCAATCTATTGAGCGAAGAAACCCTGCAATTCAATCAGGAAGGGGTGCTCAGACAATTGTCCAAATTCTTAGCCTTTAATACCGGTTTGCCCAATTCGGCCGAATTAGTGAATAATTATGATTGGTTCAAAGACTTTAGCTTCCTGAATTTTATCCGCGATGTAGGTAAACACATTACTGTAAACTACATGATGGGGAAAGACAGTGTCAAAAAGCGTTTGGAAGGCGAAACGGGCATGAGTTTTACAGAATTTACGTATCAGTTGGTGCAGGGTTATGATTTTTATTGGCTGTATCAAAATCGTAATTGCAAATTGCAAATGGGCGGTAGCGACCAATGGGGAAATATAGTTACAGGTACCGAATTGATCCGCAGAAAAGCAGGTGGTGAAGCTTTTGCATTTACTTGCCCTTTAATTACCAAAGCAGATGGCGGGAAATTTGGAAAGACAGAGAAAGGAAATGTATGGCTTGATCCTAAAAAAACCTCTCCTTATCAGTTCTATCAATTCTGGTTAAACGCTAGTGATGAAGATGCAAAAAAATGGATTAAAATTTTCACTCTACTTCCGAAAGAAGCAATTGAAACCCTTTTAATAAAACAAGAAGCTGCACCACACGAAAGAGCACTTCAGAAAAAATTAGCAGAAGAGTTGACATGTTTTGTGCATAGTCGCGAAGATTTTGAATTTGCAGTAAAAGCTTCCGATATATTATTTGGAAATGCTACGACAGAAATTTTGCAGAGCCTGAGTGAAGAGCAATTATTGCAGGTGATGGAAGGTGTACCAAGTATTGAGATTGAAAAAGCTGCAATTGAAGCAGGTTATGAAATTGTTTCTTTTCTGGCCGACACACAAATTTTTCCAAGCAAAGGAGAAGCCCGAAAAATGTGGCAGGCCGGCGGTTTGAGCCTCAATAAATCAAAAATTGCAATAGATAAAACCCAAATTATTTCCAGCGATTTATTGAAAGAAAAATATCTTTTGATTCAAAAAGGCAAAAAAAATTATTACCTTGTATTAGCAATATAGCATCAATTCATTATTGAGCTTATTACTATTTTTTTAACCCCTTTTGATAAAAATATTCTGAAATGAACAAATCATTTATAGCACTATTAGTTGTAGCTTTTATTTTATTTGCTAATCAAACAAATGCACAAACAATTCTTACCGAAGGGAACCCTGAAATTATTAATAATATCGAATTTGGCTATGTGATAACGAATATTCAATCCAAAGAAGATTACGAACGCTACGAGGTAAAATTCTATGCTACCAATAACGGATGTAGTAAATTTATTCCTTTAAAACAATCTGTATCATTTTCAGAAAAACCGCAGAATGTACTCGGCGAATTCAGCTGCATGAATGCTACAGGTAAGAGGTTCACCAATAAAGGCCGAACACTTACACTACCCGATTGGAATTATACTATTCAAAATGATATTGATGGAAGAGGAGTGATCGGAAAACAAATCCGACTTGGTTACTTATTAAGAAAAGGTCAAAGCATTTCTGCTACAGAAATTATTCTTACACCAAAAGGCGAAAAACCACAAGTGAAGATATTTGCACCAAATTTAGCGGAGCTATAGGCCGCTATTTAAGCACTTTAATTTCTTTCCACATAGCTTCTGCCACAAATTGTTGACCAGATGGATTTAGGTGAACCCTATCAGATGTGAGAATGCCCTTTTCGTTGTTTTCTGGATTGTGCTTCAAATTATAATCGATCAATCCTGCTCTTAGGTCCACTAAGGTTAGTGTATTGTCAGCAGCATATTTTCTGATCCAATTGCAGTATAAATTCAAATCACCATCCTGCTGATTTGAATGGTCTGTTCTTTCACCGATTGCCGCTGGCGTAGCAAGTATCACTTTACTACCTCCTGCCTGGATCTTTTTAACTACAGCATCATAAAACTTACCAAACTTATCATAATCGGTACCAGTACCGCCTGTCATTTTGTGCCATACATCGTTCACGCCAATATAGATCACAACGATATCCGGACTTTTCTGGAGTACATCCGATTCCAAACGCAAATAGAGGTCATAAATCTTATTTCCGCCAATCCCGGCTCCAATAAGCTCGTATTTATCAGAAAGACCCTCTTTTTGGATCATGGTATCAATTAATCGAATATATCCGCCAGGGTTAACCCCTGCCTGTGTAATTGAGTCGCCAAAAAAAAGCACTTTTTTCTTTTTGTCATATCGGAACGACATCATAAACATGGCAAATACAAATAGTCCGAGAAGTATCAGTTTGTTGGTCATGGTAATTTTTAAATCGATTAGAGATTCTATAATAAATATAATTGTTAAAAGGAATTAAACAGCTATTTGCAGCATTACTATTCAATTTATCAGAATTTTTCAGAAAGTTTTATCCACTCAATCTAGATTTTGCTGAGAAATTCTTTAAAAAATTTGGAACAATTGGATCACAGCCCTATTTTTGCAGCCCATTCGAACAGAATGTATAGGATTGCCTGATAGTATAATGGTAGTACGACTGTTTTTGGTGCAGTTTGTCTTGGTTCGAATCCAGGTCGGGCAACTCAAAAAATAAAAACCGCTGAAATTTCAGCGGTTTTTTTATGTCCCCATCATTCTTTGGCTCATTTTGTATAGAATTTTACATATACGATTCTTTTGTAACTTCATAAGGCAGGTTTAATCTAGTTCCAATGAAATGTTCCATCTTAACTATTTTAATGAGTCCTAATTTTCGATTAAACAAAAGAATTTGAGAATCCCATTTGAACCCCTTTTTTTGGGTATTACAATTAATATCCATTTGGTAATGGAATGGCTAGCCTTTTTCGTTGCTTACCAGTATTACAAATGGCTACGTAAAAACGCTAACGATGAGATCAGCTATTCAAATAGACTCTCCATTATTCTTGGAGCAATAGTTGGCTCATTGATCGGCTCCAGATTATTTGGTTTTTTAGAGAATCCTTTGATCACCTGGAATGTGCAAAACGTCATACTTCTATTAAACACCAAAACAATCATGGGTGGACTTTTTGGTGGACTGATCGGTGTGGAAGTCTCTAAAAAAATAATTAAAGAAGTACGATCGTCCGGAGATCTTTTTACATTTCCCATTATTCTTGGAATTATGATTGGCCGGGTCGGATGTTTTTTGAGTGGTACAAAGGAATTTACTTATGGAAATTCTACCACTTTCTTTACCGGGATGAATTTAGGAGATGGTTATCTAAGGCATCCAATTGCTTTATATGAAATTGTATTCTTGAGTGTACTATTCTTTTTTCTGAAAAGAATGTATCATCTTACAAAAGAAAACAGCGGTTTGTTATTTAAAATTTTCATGATCTCTTATTATGGGTTTCGGTTTTTGATTGAATTTATTAAACCCAATGTGTTTTTTGTTTTGGGGCTTAGCAGTATTCAGTGGCTATGTATCATCTGTTGGATCTACTATTTACCAACTATTAAAACGATTCTAAAAAATGCCTACTAGAAAATATACTTATTACGACTACACCATTAGTTTGTGCCCAGAATGCTTAAAAAGAATAGATGCCAAAATTGTGTTCGAAGACAACAATGTTTTCATGCTCAAAAGGTGCCCAGAGCATGGAAATACCAAGGTTTTGATCGCAGACGATATTGCTTATTATAAGAACATTAGAAATTATAATAAGCCATCTGAAATGCCATATACATTCAATACAAAAACGCATTATGGGTGCCCTTATGATTGCGGACTTTGTCCAGATCATGAGCAACATTCTTGTTTAACAGTAATTGAAATAACTGACAGATGCAATCTCTCCTGTCCCACTTGCTATGCAGGCTCTTCTCCACATCATGGCAGACATAGAACTTTTGAAGAAGTAAAAGCAATGCTTGATACCATTGTTGCCAATGAAAAAGAACCAGATGTAGTGCAGATCAGTGGCGGTGAACCCACTCTACACCCCCAGTTTTTCGAGATCCTGGATTATGCAAAAACTTTGCCGATCAAGCATATCATGGTAAATACCAATGGAATTGAAATTGCGAAGGACTTTGAATTTGCAAAACGTTTAAAAACATATGCACCCGATTTTGAAATTTATTTACAATTTGATTCTTTCAAAGAAACCGCATTACAGGTTTTGCGGGGTGCTAATCTAAGATCGATCAGAGAAAAAGCGATAGAACATCTGAACAAACTAAATCTATCTACAACTCTAGTAGTTACTTTAAGAAAAGGTTTGAATGATGATGAAATGGGCAAAATCATTGATTATGCTTTGGAGCAAAAATGTGTAAGGGGTGTTACTTTTCAACCAACACAAATTGCTGGAAGGCTTGAAAATTTTAATTTGGAAACAGACCGCATCACCTTAACAGAAGTGCGAAGAAAAATACTTGAGCAATCACCAGTATTTAGTGCCGATGACCTAATTCCAGTGCCTTGTAACCCCGATGCATTGGTAATGGGTTATGTATTAAAATTTCAGGGGAGCAATATTCCACTAACTAGATATGTGAATCCTGCCGACCTTTTAGACAATAGTAAAAACACCATTGTCTATGAACAAGATGAAGCTTTGCATCAAAAAATGTTTGAAATATTTAGTACAGGAACATCTACCGACAAAGCTGCTTCCAAACTGCACACTTTACTTTGTTGTCTACCATTTGTGAAAGCCCCAAAACTTAATTACGATAACCTGTTCAGAGTTATTATCATGCAGTTTGTTGATGCACACAATTTTGATGTAAGAGCAATAAAAAAATCTTGTGTGCACATTGTAAACAAGGATAATAAGATCATACCATTTGAGACTATGAACCTTTTTTACAGAGATGATAAAAAGGAATACTTAGAAACACTTAAATCTTCATAATTTAAAATAGTATTTATGGGACCTATGATTGTTATTTTATATTTGGTCTTTCATGCACCAGCATTTATAATGTTATTTATTGGTCTAAATAAACGCGAGTCTGATCCAGAGAGATCAAAAACACTATTGATATTAGCTGGAGTATATTTCGTAATTGGAGGTGGAATTTGCGCATCATTTTTTTGAGATTTAAAAATACAGTGCGTCATTTATGAAAAGAATACAAACCATCGATATAACAAGGGGAATAGTCATGATCATCATGGCATTAGACCATGTTCGAGATTTGATGCATGTTGATTCTATTACACAAAGTCCCACCAACTTAACTACAACAACACCTTTCCTATTTTTCACCAGATGGATCACCTATTTATGCGCTCCCATTTTTGTTTTTCTAGCAGGCACTTCTGTTTATCTGGCGATGAAGTCTTCAAATAATATTACTGCAACCCGATCATTACTTTTAAAAAGAGGCTTTTGGTTGATTTTGTTAGAATTTACAGTTGTGAATTTTGGTTTGTACTTCGACATTGGCTTTCATACCATTCTTTTTGAAGTAATTGCCAGTACTGGATTTGGGTTTATTCTATTGAGCTTCTTGCTCAACAAAACAAATAAGCAAATTGCCATCATCGGGTTGCTCATTATCCTACTCCATAATTTAACACCACTCATTCCATTTGGTGAAAACTTGATCAGCAAATTAATACTAACACCATTTTTTGGACCTACGGCATTCCAATTGTTTGCCGGAAAATTATTTATCATGGGTTACCCACCCATTCCTTGGTTTGGGATTATGTTAGTGGGGTTTGCTACTGGACCGTTTTTTGCATTGCCTCCTGAAAAAATAAAGCTATCCTTCTTAAAAATTGGCATAATCGCAATCGGATTATTTGTTATGCTACGTTTTATAAATATTTATGGTGATTCAGCCCCATGGTCATCACAAAAAACCGGGCTATTCAGTTTTTTATCATTCATGAATATTAGCAAATATCCGCCCTCGCTTGATTTTTGTCTGATCACACTTGGAATTATGTTTTTAAAATTGGCATTTGTTGATCAGCTACCTCTTGGATTTAAAAAAGTTTTTCTAACTTATGGCCGTGTACCGCTTTTTTATTTTATAGTACATTTTTATTTAGTCCATCTAATCACGCTTATCGTTTTATTTGTACAAGGGTTCCATTGGACTCAGTTAGATTTCACAACAGGTACTTTTGGAAGACCAAAGGATGTTGTAAGCGGACTAGCACTAAGCTATATTTATATTATCTGGATCATTGTTGTTGTGATCATTTATAAACCATGTGTTTGGTTCGGAAATTTTAAAGCTTCCAATAATTATTGGTGGTTAAAGTATCTTTAGAGGAAGGGATTTCCCAACGCTGACTAATTCATAAAAATGAATAAGATTTTTTTTAAAATCGCACTCGCTAGTATTTTGATATTCGTAGGATTTGCTGCGAATGCTCAATCGAATCTTTTTGTGCGGATTTATAGCATCCATGGAATTAAAACACAAGCTGGAAAAATATTTCAGATAACAGACAGTAGCATTCAATTAAAAAACGAGCTTACTGTTATTCCAGTTAAGCAAATTGGTTATATAAAAACAAAACGTTCATTTGGCCACAACGTTTTAGTGAGTTCAATAGTTATTGGAACAGGTCTTGCCATTCTCGGTGCACTTGCAACTACCGATAGCCACAACTTCTTTAATATTACGCCAGCAGAAGGTGCCGCAGCGGGACTAATTGGGGGAGCCTCCTATGGCCTTATTATTGGCGCAGGTACCACTCTTTTAAAGCATCCCTTAAAATTTCCTATTAACGGAAGTGAAAAAAATTGGCAAGAGTTTCAACAATACGCTAAAAACTATAAGTAATCGCTTTTAAGATGTTTTTTGCTTGGTAATTTCTCTAGATCCAAACCTGTTAAACTTGCAATAGTTCTCTATTTATTTGTAATTTTTTTGAATCCTACTTGCATAGTTTCACTTTTCAAACGAAAAAGAAAATCATGAAACTAATTGCACAGATTTCAAGTTTTAGCACGTTGTTATTTTGTTTTGCAACAATTGCCTGCAATAACACTGAGCCCATTAAAACGGTGAAAATAGAAACCATCAAAGAAGCGGATCTCGACTATAAAAGTAAAAATATTGACAACATGCAATCTGCCTACAAAGGCGAGGTTACGGCAACCGCAAAATATAAAGCCTTTGCTGATAAAGCAGATCTTGAAAAGTATCATTTGATTGCAGTATTATACAAAGCCATTTCTTTTTCTGAAAACATACATGCAACAAATCACAAAACCGTGTTAAGTGAACTAGGTAAATCTGTTCCAGTAATAACTCCGGAATACACAGTTAAAACAACCAAAGAAAATTTATCGAACGATATCAATGGAGAAACCTACGAGTATACTACCATGTATCCAGAATTTTTGCAGGTTGCTGAAAAAGCAGGAAGTCAAGCATCTGTAGCAAGCCTTAGCTATGCATTTAAAACCGAAAAAAAACATAAGGTATTTTTTGAGAAAGCACTTGGAGATATCAATAGCAATACATTATTAACGCTTCCGGCTGTATACTATATTTGTCCAACATGTGGCAATACCTATGAAAATGTACTCCCTGGGCATTGCGACTTCTGCAATACTTTAAACAAAAAGTTTATCAAAATCGATTAAAAGTCTGTTGCTATAGTTTTGAAATGCAATCTTTTAGTCCCACTTCCCATGCAATTAATTCAATCCCATAATCCTTTACCAGTTTAGAACAATCCATTACAGAATATCCGGGGCGCTTTGCAGGTGTAGGGTAGGAACTTGAAGGAATAGGTTTTACAATGCAATGCCTGCCTCCTTCTTTTGCTATTGCAGTTGCAAAATCAAACCAAGAAATTACACCACTATTGCTATATTGATAAATACCATAATGTGCATGTCCTAATTCGATCGATTCTATAATTTTTATGATCGTATTTGCCAGGTCAGCCGCATAAGTTGGCGAACCAATTTGATCACTAACAACATTCAATTCAGGGCGGTCTGTCATTAAGCGCAACATCGTTTTCACAAAATTATTTCCATGCACACTATATACCCAAGAAGTACGGATCACAATGGTTTCAGCGCAATTGGAAATGGCTAATTGCTCACCCATCCATTTAGAGTATCCATAATAGTTGATGGGATTTGTTTTTGTATCTGTTGTGTAGGGTGCAACGCCATTGCCATCAAAAACATAATCAGTAGATATGGTAATTAACTTCGCATGGATCTTGGAACAATATTGAGCGATCAAGCCTACTGATTCTGCATTTGTTTTGTAGGCCAATTCATTTTCTTGCTCGGCTTTATCAACTGCAGTGTATGCGGCACAATTAATAAAGTAGTCGGGTTGATTTTTTTCGAAGAAGGGCGCAATGCTCTCAGGCTTTGACAGATCAAGGTCTTCCCTCCCAGTAAATAAAAAATCAAAACTATCTTTTATAGTTTCTGCTAATTGCAAAATTTCCCAACCCAATTGTCCATTCTTTCCTGTTACAACAATTAATGGCTTTGACATAGCTTCAATTTTGTTCTTAATAAAAAAAGGGCCAATGCGGATAACCGATTCAGCCCTTTGTTTTCAATTTATAATCAGTTGATTTATTAATGACTCACAAACTCTTTCGGTTGTTTTGACCATTCCTCTTTAGGTAAGGATTTGAAATATTCATACGTTTTTTTCAATCCTTCAGCCCTATCAACCTTTGGTTCCCAACCCAATAAAGTTTTTGCTTTGGTAATATCTGGCTTACGTTGCTTTGGATCATCCACAGGTAGGTCCTTATAAATGATCTTAACAGATGAGCCGGTTAGTTTTAATACCTCTTCCGCAAAGTCTTTCAGAGAGATCTCATTCGGATTTCCAATATTCACCGGCATGGTATAATCGCTCATTAATAAACGATAAATACCTTCTACCAAATCATCAACATAACAGAAAGAACGAGTTTGACTACCATCTCCAAAAACCGTTAGGTCTTCGCCCCTCAAAGCCTGACCAATAAAGGCTGGCAATGCTCTACCATCATTGAGTCGCATTCTAGGACCATAGGTATTGAAGATCCGAATGATCCTGGTTTCAACTCCATGGAAAGTATAGTAAGCTCTGGTGATAGATTCCATGAAACGTTTTGCTTCATCGTATACACCACGCGGCCCTACAGGATTCACATTTCCCCAATACTCTTCAGTTTGTGGATGTACCATTGGATCTCCGTATACTTCACTAGTGGAAGCTACCAGCATACGTGCACCTTTTGCTTTTGCAAGACCCAAACAATTGTGTGTACCCAAGGCACCCACTTTCAAAGTTTGAATTGGAATCTTTAAGTAATCGATGGGACTGGCAGGTGATGCAAAGTGCAAAATATAATCAAGCTGCCCAGGAACATGGATATATTTCGAAACATCGTGATGATAAAATTCGAAGTCTTCCAGTTTGAACAAGTGCTCAATATTTCTAAGATCACCTGTGATCAGGTTATCCATTGCAATAACATGATATCCTTCTTTGATAAAACGATCACAAAGGTGAGAACCTAAGAAGCCTGCGGCTCCAGTAATCAAAATTCTTTTCTTTGACATGGTATTTGTTTTATTGTCTACCGATACTTTCATAATGATAACCCAAACCTCTGATCTGATTCACATCAAAAAGGTTACGACCATCAAATATTACTTTGTTCTTTAATTTTGATTCAATGATCTCAAAATCTGGTGTTCTAAACTCGCTCCACTCAGTTGCAATGATCAACGCATCTGCACCAGCCAATGTACTATATTGATCAGCTGCATAATTTACTTTATGCCCTAACAATGCTTGCACATTTGGGATTGCTTCTGGATCATAAGCCGTAACAGTAGCGCCAGCCTTGATCAACGCGTCAATGATATATAAAGCCGGAGCTTCGCGAATATCATCCGTATTTGGTTTAAATGCCAATCCCCAAAGTGCAAAATGCTTTCCTTTCAAATCGTTATTAAAATAGGCATTGATCTTAGGGATCAGGTGCAATTTTTGAATTTCGTTGACTTCTTCAACAGCTTTAAGGATCTGGAAATTATAGCCCACTTCTTCAGATGACATGATCAATGCTTGCACATCTTTAGGGAAACAACTTCCGCCGTATCCAATACCAGGGAATAAGAAACGGCGACCAATCCTATCATCACTTCCAATTCCTCTACGAACCATATCCACATCAGCTCCTACTTTTTCGCAAAGCACCGCAACCTCATTCATGAAAGAGATCTTGGTGGCAAGGAAAGAGTTGGCTGCATACTTGGTAAGCTCTGCAGATTTCTCATCCATATAAATTACTGGGTTACCCTGGCGTACAAATGGCGCATATAATTCACCCATTACCTTTCTCGCACGTTCAGATTTAGCACCAATCACAACTCTATCTGGTTTCATGAAATCATCTACTGCAACACCTTCGCGTAAAAACTCAGGGTTACTTACTACATCAAACTCTCCTTTATAATTTGCAGCTACAGCAGCATGAACTTTAGCAGCTGTTCCAACAGGCACCGTGCTTTTATCCACGATCACCATATAGTCTGTCAGAATTTTACCAAGATCATTTGCAACACCTAAAATATATTTAAGATCTGCAGAACCATCCGCACCCGGAGGTGTAGGTAGCGCAAGAAATACAATTTCTGCATCTTTAATCCCTTCTTCCAAATTAGTGGTGAATTTTAATCGCCCCTCTTTTGTATTACGCAAGAATATCTTTTCTAAACCTGGCTCGTAAATAGTGATCTCACCATTTGAAAGCTTAGTTACTTTTTTAATGTCAATATCAACGCAGGTTACCTTGTTACCTGTTTCTGCAAAACAAGTGCCTGTTACAAGTCCTACATATCCTGTTCCAACTACTGCAATTTTCATAATTAGTTGTTTATAAAATTGAGAATACTATTAGTGATAAATGAAAGCTGTTCTGTATCTAATTCTGTGTGCATCGGTAATGAGATAACCCTTTCTGTTAACCAGTCTGTTACTTTTAAATCAAGCTCAGGCAAGTTAAATGCACTGAACATTTTTTGTTTGTGACCTGGCACAGGATAATAGATCATGGAGGGGATTTTTTTCTCAGCCAGATACGCATTCAACGCATCTCTATTCACGCCCTTCAATTGTAAAGTATATTGATGATACACATGTGAACAATATTCTGCTACAAATGGGGTGGTTATTTTTTCATTATTGGCAAATGCTTCATTATAAAATGCAGCAGCCGATTGGCGTGCTTTGATATAATTATCCAATTCCCTCAATTTAATATTTAAGATAGCTGCCTGAATAGAATCTAATCTAGAATTACAACCAACGATTTCGTGATAGTATCGTGTTTGCTGACCATGATTAGCAATCATTTTCATTTTGTGTGCAAGATCTGCATCATTTGTAAAAATGGCTCCTCCATCTCCATATGCTCCAAGGTTTTTGCTTGGGTAAAATGAAGTAGCGCCAATGGTTCCGATCGATCCGGTTTTCTGAACACTACCATCCGAAAAACGATAATCGCAACCTATTGCTTGAGCATTGTCTTCGATCACATATAATCCAAACTCTTTTGCAATGGCCATGATCTCTTCCATGGGTGCTGCATGTCCGTATAAATGTACCGGTACAATGGCTTTTGTTTTTGGAGTAATGGCTTTTCGAAGAGACGCTGGGTCCATACAGAAAGTATAGGGATCCACTTCAACAAATACTGGTGTAAGTTTCAATAAAGCTACTACTTCAGTTGTTGCGATATAAGTAAAAGATGGGGTAATTACTTCGTCACCGGGTTGAAGATCCAAAGCCATCATGGCAATTTGAAGTGCATCTGTGCCATTCGCACAAGGAATGGTAAATCCAGAACCTTGATAAGCATTTAAACTTGCCGTAAAATCCTGAACTGCTTTTCCATTTATATAAGAAGCCGACTCTAAAACCTCATGAATTGCGGCGGTAACTTCTGCCCTTATTTTTAGATACTGTTGCTTAGTGTCTACCATCTGAATTGGCCGCATAACTATAGGTCTTGTTTTACATAACAAATCTACATTAAAATATAACAAATTAGGATTCCTAATTATCTGAAAATTGCTTAAATTAATTGTGTTATTTTGCAATCTGAAAATGTAGCTTGAAAATACTTTATCAACTCTTTGTTTTTTTATACCCCAAAGCTGCCTGGTTATTGGGATGGAAGAATGAAAAAGCAAATAAATGGGTCAAAGGCAGAAAGGGCTTATTTAAAAGCCTTTCCAGCTATTTTTATCTGCAAAAAGCACCTGTCATTTGGCTGCATTGTGCGTCTTTGGGTGAATTTGAACAGGGTCGCCCCATCTTGGAATCCCTTAAAAAGCAATACCCCAATCATCAGATCTTACTCAGTTTTTTTTCTCCCTCAGGTTATGAGGTAAGGAAAAACTATTCTGAGGCAGACTATATCACTTACCTCCCAATGGATTCTGCTCGTCATGCGAATCGATTTTTCAACATTGTTCAGCCCAGCTTGATCATTTTTATCAAATACGAATTTTGGTATTATTACTGCAAAGAAGCATCTGACAGAAAAATTCCTTTGATACTTGCTTCTGGAATTTTCAGAGAGGAGCAGATTTTTTTCAAATGGTATGGCGAATTTTATAGAAAGATCCTCCAGCAATTCACCCACTTTTTTGTTCAGGATGAATTATCAAAACAACTCTTACAAACTATCGGATTAGGTGATAAAACAATGATCAGTGGGGATACAAGGTTTGATCGTGTCATAGAAATTGCTGAACAATTTAAACCCATCCCTGCTATCGAATCCTTTTGTAAGGATGCAACCACCATTGTTGCTGGAAGTACCTGGACGGAGGATGACGAAGAACTGGATCATTTTGTAAATAAACATCCCAATATCAAATGCATTATTGCTCCTCATGAAATTGAAGAGGAGCGACTCAAAGAATGCCTTAGTCTATATAAAAATTCGATGCTCTTTTCTGAATATGAGTTGGCATTAGCTAATAATATTGTTCTGACAAAAGACCCCCAGGTTTTGATCATCGACAATTATGGAATGCTTACCAGACTTTATTATTATGCCACTGTATGCCTTGTGGGCGGCGGATTTGGGGGCGATGGGGTTCACAATGTATTAGAAGCTGCAGTATATGGTAAGCCGGTTATTATCGGGCCTGTGTATGATAAATTCATTGAAGCGGTTGACTTGATAGAAAATGGCGGATGTTTAGAAGTAGAGAATGCACTCGAATTGGAAGAGACTTTGAACGAGTTACTGGATCCGAACAACCCTTTGTACCAAGAGTCTGCTAAAGCTGCTAAAGAATATTTAGTTAGTAAAGAGAAAGCAGAAAGAGAAGTTAGAGATAGAGAGATTCAAGCTATAGAACTAAACAATCTTAATGCACAGAAACAGTATTGGAACACTGCAAAAGAAAAGATTAATAGTGGTAAAATACAAATAGGAGATAAGAGTTATAATATCCCAAAGAGTATTAGAGTAGCAGAAAATGGTAAGACTGTATTATATACACAAGAACAATTCTTTGACTATATCTATAAACCTCAAGTTTATAATATTGATGGGGAGAATGTAACTATGACTGCTAATCAGTATAAGATATATCAAGAGAATACTAAACTACGTACTAATAATCAGAAAGTTGATAATGATATATTTGAAGCTCTTAGAAGATTTA
>CAIYAG010000400.1 GCA_903924075.1 uncultured Bacteroidota bacterium
ACCTGACCAAAAGGATGCTTATTCATTTATCAATAGAAAAAAAGGAATTGAACCATTTATTTATACAGCATCTGAACAAGACCGAGGAGGCATTCATATAGAAGAACTCACTGTTTTTCAAAACAGGGTATATATCAATCGTTTTACTAAGTCAATTCCATTTACCAATAAAGAACTGGAAATAAAATATGCCAGTTTCCGGAATAAAACAGAACCAGGCTCGGATGAAAAATGGACCCTTGAGATCAGTGGAAATAAAGGAGAAAAAAGGGCAGCCGAATTATTAACTGCCATGTATGACGCTTCATTAGATGAATTCAAGCCACATCTTTGGAATCAACCCAACTGGTGGAACTATGCAAATCATTTTGACAACTGGAATTTCAATAGCAATGTAGGAAATCAGTATTCCAGAAACTATTACAAAGGTCGGATCCACTGGAATATCGAATCTGAACTTACCTATGATCGAATCCTTTATAATTTTTCTGATCTGTGGCATATTAGTTATACGAATCACATAGAAAGAAAAGAAAAGCCATTTATCAACTCGAATAGTGGCATTGGCCTTAATAATCCATTAGTAAAAATGGATGAGTCGAATATGTTGTATGAAAAAGTAACAGCGAATTATAGTGGTCAAGCAAAAAAAGATGTACAAATCCAATTAAGAGGCTTGTCAACAACCAATGCCATGCCTGCCCCTCCTGTAATGGATCAAGATTATGATAAAGTGTTTACGGAAAATGAGGATGCTGCAAAGGCAAAAAACCAAATTAGCACTGAAACAATTATTCGCAAAAACTTCAACGAAACTGCTTTCTTCTTCCCGCAGTTATATGCAGATAGTACGGGAACTTACAGATTCAGTTTCACCATGCCAGATGCAGTTACAAAATGGAAATGGATGAGTTTTGCGCATTCCAAGGATTTATCCTCTGGCATGCAAACTGCATACATTCAAACTCAGAAAACCCTGATGGTTCAGTCAAATGCGCCAAGGTTTATGCGTGAAGGTGATAAGATGGAGTTCAGCACGCGCATTGCAAATATGAGCGACAAAGAATTAACTGGTCAAATCACACTAGAATTGATTGACGCAAGTACGAATACTTCGATCGATGGTTGGTTTCAAAATATTTTTCCTACACAGTATTTCACGGTTGGGGCAAAACAAACAGAAGCTGTTAAGTTCCCGATACAAATTCCTTTCAGTTATAATAAGCCATTGATCTGGCGCGTAGTTGCAAAATCAGGCAATTATAGTGATGGTGAAGAAAATGTGTTGGCTGTGTTAAGTAATCGGGGATTAGTTACTGAAAGTCTTCCTATATTAGTGAATGGCGATACCACACAACATTTTCAATTCGATAAACTGTTACATCAAAATAGCAGTAGTTTAACCAACCAATCATTAACGGTTGAATTTAGTAGTAATCCAATCTGGTATGCAGTTCAGGCACTTCCCTATTTGAAACAGGGAATGGACAATTGTGCCGAAGCGATCTTTAATAAAATATATGCAAATAGCATTGCTGCGTATATCGTGAATAAGAATCCGATCATCAAAACCTGGTTCGAGCAAACCAAAAATGATACTGCATCCCTATTATCGAATCTTCAAAAGAACCAACAACTCAAACAAGTGTTGTTGGAAGAAACACCCTGGGTGTTAGCAGCGAATACTGAAGCTGAAAGAAAAAAGAACCTTTCCGAATTATTCGACTTATTGAAATTGGCCGAATCCAATCAAACTTCTTTTGAAAAATTACAAGAATTACAATTACCCAATGGTGCATTCAGTTGGTTCAAAGGGGGCTATGAAGATCCATTTATCACCACTTATATTTTAACAGGGATTGGAAGACTCAAAAGATTGGGGGCTATTACACCAGATATGGCTATCCGCTTCAAGCCAATGATCAATAAAGCAGTTCAGTTTACAGATGAGTATATCAATACCGATTATCAAATGATGTTAAGTCATGGCATTGATCCAAATCATAAATATGTATATGAAAGCCAAATTCAATGGCTCTACATGCGTAGTTTTTATGGAGATATTGCTATGAGAACTACCGCTGCTTCCGATTTTTATTCCCAACAAAGCAAATTGTTTTGGACCCATTTTTCGGTGTATTATCAATCACTAATTGGTCTCATTCAGTTAAGAAATAAAGAAGAAAAATTTGTTGGTAAAACCATACTTCCTTCCATATTTGAAAATGCGGTAGTTGATAAACAAAAGGGCATGTATTGGAAACAAGCAGTCTGGGACTGGCGTAGCTCAACCATTGAAACCGCTTCAATGGTGATTGAATTAGTTTCAGAATACAATCAGCAAAACAATTCAGCCGAAAGAACAAAAACAATTGATGCCATTAAAACCTGGTTGATCTTAAATAAGCAAACCAATAACTGGAAGACCAGTATCAAAACAGCAAATGCCTGTTACGCATTACTCCTGAATGGAGCTGATTGGTTAAAGCAACAGAAAAACGTTCAAATAGCAATAGGCAAAACAATACTTAATAGCAACGATGAAAAAACAGCAGTAGGCACTGGCTATTTCGAAAAAAGGATTGATGGCGCTAATGTAGATACAACAATGGGATCCATCAAAGTAACCACACAAACATTGAATGCTGGCGCTCAAAAAAATAATCAACCGGCATGGGGTGCCATCTATTGGCAATATTTTGAGGACTACGATAAAATCACAGAAGCCGCATCACCAATCAACATTGAGAAAAAGTTGATGATCGAAAAAATAACGGATAAAGGCAAAGAATTGGTGCCAGTAGATTTAAACAATCCTTTGAAAGTGGGCGACAAAGTTATTGTTCGCATGATCATCAAAACCGATCGCGAAATGGAATATGTGCACTTAAAAGACATGCGTGCTGCAGGTATGGAGCCAGTAAATGTTTTGAGTGGATACAAATGGCAGGATGGTATGGGTTATTACGAAAACACCACAGATATTAGTAGTAACTTCTTTATCAGTAGCCTGAATAAAGGAACCTACGTTTTCGAATATCCTGTTTACATCACTCATACTGGGAACTTTTCTGTTGGTATTGCTAGTATTCAGTGCATGTATGCACCGGAGTTTAATAGCCATTCAGAAGGAATAAGAATCAATGTAGCTGAATAAAGATTATATTCAATATTCAATCCCACAAATTGCTTCAAAAGTCAACCATCCAGCTATTACGGATCCCGTTTAGCTTTTTTCTGATGCCTGTTTACTGGTTTGCACTAAGCATTACTAGCCATATAGATTGGCAAAGAGCAGTTGTGGTATTCATTTTATTGCATGCATTGTTATACCCATCCAGTAATGGTTACAATAGTTACAATGATCGAGATACAGAAAGTATTGGTGGGGTTGAAAACCCAATGCAGCCTACCAAACAATTGTATTATATAACGTTGGCTTTAGATCTGATAGGATTTGCATTTTCTTTTTTGATCAGTCCGGTTTTTGCAGGATGTTTTCTCTTTTTCATTATCTGTTCAAGACTATATAGCTGGAGAGGATTGCGACTAAAGAAATATCCTATTCTAGGTTATTTATTGGTGATCAGTAATCAAGGATCGTTGATGTTCTTTGCCATTGCACATGGGGTTAGTAATCATCTTACGATGGAAGTCCCATTTTTACTAATCTTAGCTGCAGGTCTATTAATTGGTGGATTCTACCCCATCACCCAAATTTATCAACACATCCAAGACAGAAAAGATGGGGTGAAAACCATCTCCATTCTGCTGGGTAAAAGGGGCACATTTATTTTTTGTGGCATCCTCTATTTGATTGCCTTTGTTTGTCTCTTCTTGCATTTCCAGATGGTAGATATGTTACATAATTTTTGGATTATTCAACTATTTTTCGTTCCAGTGGTTCTATATTTTATCCGTTGGATGTTATTGGTCTGGAGAAATCCAGATAAAGCTGATTTCCAAAATACCATGCGAATGGTTTGGTTAGCCAGCACATGCACCAACCTTGCATTTCTCACATTACTAATTTTGAACCATTTTGGCTGATATTGTATCCATCGCAACCGCATCTCCAGCATTTGCACACAAGCAGGAAGACATTCTGCATTATATGCAAAAAGCTTATCAGTTAGAAGCAGATGACAAAAGGAAGCTTGCCTTTCTCTACCACCATAGCGGCATTGAAACAAGGCATTCTGCTATTCCTGATTATGGTGTTAGCAAGACTGACTGGAAGTTTTTGCCTCAAAACGATCAGGATCCATTTCCTTCCATTGAACAACGGATGGAATTATATAAAAATAATGCGGCCACAATTTCTATTGAAGCCATCACAAAGTGCATTGAAAATCATATCAGTGCTGATCAAATTACACACCTGATTACGATCAGTTGTACTGGCATGAGTGCACCCGGTTTAGATTTAGAGATTATGGAAGAGATGCATTTATCTCCTACCCTGTTTCGAACTTCTATCAATTTCATGGGATGCTATGCTGCGATCCATGGATTAAAATTGGCAAAATTCATTTGTGATAGTGAGCCTGATGCGCAGGTAGTATTAGTGGCAACAGAGCTTTGCACTTTACATTTTCAAAAAGAATATACCCTAGAAAATGCCTCGAGCAGTCTTTTATTTGCCGATGGCGCTGCAGCAGTTTTGATCAGCAATAATAGTAATGATCCAAAAGCCTTACATATCGAAAGCTTTCACTCTCAAGTGGCTTTTCAAGGAAAAAAAGACATGGCCTGGGAGATCAATAGCAAGGGGTTTTTAATGACCTTAAGTAGCTATATCCCACAACTCATTAAAGAAGATATTGAATTACTCATCACTGCTGCGATCAAGAAAAAGGGATTAACCATACAAGACATTTCGTATTGGTGTATCCATCCGGGCGGCAAAAAAATTGTGGATGTGATCGAAGAAAAATTAACGCTAACAGAAGACCAAACAAAATTTGCCAGAAAGGTATTAGCAGAAAATGGAAACATGTCATCTCCTACTATTTTATTTGTGTTGAAAGAGATCATGGACTCCCCAATTCGTTCGGGTGATAATGTCTTTGGCATTGCATTTGGCCCCGGATTAACCATGGAAACCTTCCTCTGTAAAAAGAAATAATTGCACCTGAATGAATTTTAAAAACAGATCATACCAAAAGGAATTACTCGATGGAGAAGGAATTCCTTTTTCGGATATAGCTCAAACTATGCGCGAGCTGAATACCATCAACACTTTGCTTGGGGGGCATGCAATAACCTTGGAAGGCTTTAAGCAATTGGCTAAAGACAAAAAAGAAATTACGGTATGTGAGATTGGTTGTGGAGGTGGAGATAATTTGGTGGCGATTGTAAACTATTGCAAAGAAAAGCAGATCAAAATTCATTGCATTGGGATTGATTACAATCAAGAATGCATCGCTTTTGCCAAACAAAATGAGTACTTGAAAGATAATACCGACTTTATCTATAGCGACTATGCACAAGTCTATTTTGAAAACAATCCGGATATAATTTTCTCGAGTTTATTTTGCCATCATTTCACTGACGAAGCATTGATCTTTCAACTTAAATGGATGAAGGAAAATGCAAGCCTCGGATTTTTTATCAATGACCTACACAGACATTGGCTGGCTTATCATTTAATAAAAATACTAACGCATCTATTTTCAAAATCCTATTTGGTAAAGAATGACGCCTGTTTAAGTGTTGCAAGGGGATTTAAAAAAACAGATTGGCAAGACCTATTTTCAAAAGCAGGGATCACAAAATTTCATATTCGATGGAAATGGGCTTTTAGGTATTTAATAGTAAACGAACAGGAACTCTAAATGAAGCAAGCATTTGATATCGCTATTATTGGAGGTGGACTCGCTGGCTTGAGTTTGTCTATTCAGTCTGCAGCAGCTGGATATAAAACAGTCTTATTCGAAAAAGAAACTTATCCCTTTCATAAAGTTTGTGGTGAATATATCAGTCTAGAGTCGGCGCCTTTTTTAGAAAAATTAGGAGTACCACTATCTACCTGGAAGCTTCCGATGATGAACCAATTGAAAATATCTGCACCAAATGGAAGCGCCTACGAATTTTCTTTGCCATTAGGTGGATTTGGGGTGAGTCGTTTTAAACTAGACGAATATTTGTATCGCATTGCTTTGAATAAAGGCGTAACAGTTCTTACTGGCACCAAAGTGCAGGATATTCATTTCAAATCAAATGAATTTGAGATCATAACCGACCAAGGAAGTTACTTCAGTATTATTGCCGCAGGTAGTTTTGGCAAGAGAAGTAATCTTGACATTCATTTGTCGCGCCCCTTTGCAAAAGCAAGACCCAATGCACTCAATAATTTTATTGGTGTAAAATATCATATTCGTTATCCGCACCCCAGCAACCAAATTGCATTGCACAATTTTAGTAATGGCTATTGCGGGATCGAAGAAATAGAAGATGGGATTTGTTGTTTGTGTTATTTAACTACTGCAGAAAACTTAAAAAAATCTGGGAACAGTATTCCAGCGCTGGAAGAGAAAATTCTCTGGAAAAACCCCCAATTAAAAGAAATTTTTAACAACGCAACATTTGTCTATAAAAAACCATTGACCATTTCACATATTAGTTTTCAAAAAAAATCTCAAATAGAAGATCATATGCTTTGTGTGGGTGATGCAGCAGGCATGATCACACCCTTATGCGGTAATGGCATGAGTATGGCTTTGCATGGAAGTAAAATTGCCTTTGAAAATATTGATCATTACTTTAAACATGGGCAAGATCGATCTTTACTAGAATCTAATTATGAACAAGAATGGAAAAAACAATTCTCCAATCGGATCCTTGCTGGCAGAACATTACAACGATTATTCGGGAATGAATACATCACGAATAATTTTTTACGTTTCATACAAAATTTCCCCGCACTATCTAGAAAACTAATTAATGCTACCCACGGTAAGCCATTCTAATTACCAGGATTCAGAATAATTAACGAATTTCGCAGCCATGCAAGTTGATTATATCATTGTTGGGCAAGGCCTCTGTGGAACATTCTTGAGCTGGAATTTAATGACTTCAGGAAAAACAGTATTAGTGATCGATGATGACCAGCTTTCCACTTCCACTAAAGTTGCGAGTGGTGTAATTAATCCAGTAACTGGCAGAAGAATTGTGCGCACTTGGGAAATCGAAAAATTATTACCCTTTGCATGGGATGCTTATACTGCACTAGGAAAAGAATTAGGAGTTGAACTGGTTAGCAAATGTAATATCCTGAACTTTCATCCTACCCCACAAATGGAACTGGCTTTTCGGGATAGAATGCCCGAAGAAAAAGAATATTTGCGTTTACCAGAAGATCAGGAAGCGTGGCGCGCTTATTTTAATTTTCCATTTAGTATTGGAGAAATAGATCCTTGTTTATTGATCGAGTTGCATGGCATGTTGAGCGGCTGGAGAAAAAAATTAGTTGCCGCTAATGCTTTATTATCTGAACGTTTTGAATGGACCGAATGTAAAATCGAATCAGATCAAGTGTATTATCAAAACCATACAGCTCAAAAAATTATTTTCTGCGAAGGCACAGAAGGAATCGATAACCGCTTTTTCAGTTTATTACCTTATGCAAGAAATAAAGGCGAGGCGATCATTGCTGATATTCCAGGATTACCCAGAACTAATATTTATAAGCAGGGAGTTAACCTGGTTCCATGGCACGACGGACTCTGGTGGATCGGATCTACCTACGATTGGAATTTTACCGATCTCATGCCCACTGTTGAATTCAGAAGAAATACACAGACCCAATTATACCATTGGCTCAAATTGCCATTTGAATTGGTAGACCATATAGCATCCGAGCGACCAGCCAACATGGAACGTAGACCATTTGTTGGGTTGCATCCAATTCATCAGTCGGTAGGCCTATTCAATGGCATGGGCACGAAGGGATGTTCTTTGGCACCCTATTTTGCCAAACAGTTTACAGAATACCTCATTCATCAAACTCCGATGGAACCCTTGGTAGACATCCATCGCTTCAAGAAGATTTTAAGTCGCTAATTCGTAACAAAAAATTAATTTAGCCGCATCTTCCAATTTTAACTGTTTCACATGGGCAATCTGGCTAATGAAAATGTATTTGAGGTATCAGGCAATGAGCATCCAACGTTTACTGCTATTCCTGTAGAAGCCAATGAACCCATTTACAATATTCCCTTGCACTATCGGAAGATGGAGAACCTGCATATCGTTTTCTGGTTGTTCAAAGATGTGGCCTGGTGTATGGTTTGGAAACCACTTGGAATATTAATGATCTTCCCAACTTTAATTGTCTCGATCGTCATTGCGTGGAGAACCCGTCAATACGTTTCTGAACTTTGTCATAACCTAGCCATCACCATCTGGATCACAGCCAACAGCTTTTGGATGATCAGTGAATTCTTTGGCTACGATACGCATCCTCTTTTTGGCAGTTATACAGTTAAACATTTAGCAATTATCCCGTTTAGTATCGGATTACTGATTCTAGGCTTTTATTACCTGATCTGGAAACCTCGTCACAAAGACGAACTTGAAACAATGTAGCAAATTATTGGCCTTTTTTTGACTTTTTACCACTCTTCACACATACTTTACCACCTGTAGGATTGCCTCCTCCGATCGACCCGTATCCCCTTTGAAGCAGGCCTTCCGCTCCTATATCTTTACTGTATCAAAGAAAACGGAGCCAGTCTCCCAACCACATGAACCACTTATTAGAATTTCTATTTGCTCGTTGCAGACAGCGTGTAAAAGCCCCAGAAATTCACCGACTATAAATACACTGCAAAATCCATCAAAAATTAAAGTTACTGAAAGCACTAACCAGCCTGAAGCGGGTTAACTTTAGCATCAATCAATATTTTGATGGTGGTCGAAAAACGGCCCGAGCATCAACCAAATTAGAAAACTGACACTTATGTATACCATGAAACCGATCGTATTAGCGATTTTGGGAGGCGCTGCCTTATTATATTTAATTTCTTGCCAAGATCCTCAACCCAATGAGGATGTAACGAACACTGTAAATAAATCTGGTGCAATTGAAAGCTCCGTGAAAGTAGAACACTTGGATAGTCTACACGATATCCTTGTAACTACTCATGCAGTTTGGGTGCACGACAGTATCCTTAAAAATATTGTTTATCGCGATACCCTACCAAGTTTGGGCATCCATAATACTTATGCTGAAAATCAGGATGGCGATACCAAATCCGTTTCAGTTAAAAAGGATTATGAAATTTATATCACTGTTAAGTAAGCTAAGATGAAGAAAACAAAATACATTCAACTGGTGCTGATCACTGCAGCATTGGCAAGTTGTAATCAGGCCAAGAAACCTGATTGGGATGATAATGCAAAACTGCATATCCGTAGCGATTCCACTGCACCATATACCAATGTACATCACCACGGTGGAATTGGAAATGCATTACTCTGGTACTACGCATTTAGACCCTATGGAAATTATAACAACGGTTATTATCAACGTGCTGGCTATTATTCAAGTGCTATCCATCCCAGTTCGAATGTTGGAAGCAATGGGTTTAAAGCAGCGGTAACAAGAGGTGGTTTTGGAAGGAGCGGTTTTAGCGTTTCTTCTTAAAAATATTATGAGCAATGAAAAGAAATCAAATAACTGCCAGAAATAATTGGCAGAACGAAGTAGAGAAATTGGGCTTTGGTTTTCATAGCACCAATGTTCCTTACTGGGACGAATCGGTGTATTATAGTTTTGAAATGCCTGAAATTTTAGCCATTGAAAAAGCGACGAATGAATTATGGGATCTATGCTTAGGCGCTGTGCAACACGTGATGGATGAGAACTTGTATAGCAAATTCAATATTCCAGAATGGGCGATACCTATGATCGAAAAAAGTTGGACCGAAGACCATCCCGCTATTTATGGAAGGTTTGATTTGTGTTATAAGGATAGTCAGATCAAGTTATTAGAATTTAATGCAGATACCCCAACAAGTTTATACGAAGCGGGGATCGTGCAATGGTTTTGGTTGCAGGATTTTGATAAAAGCAAAGACCAGTTCAATAGCGTGCATGAAAAGTTGATCAACTATTGGAAATACTTGAAAAACTATTTGAACCCTGGCACTTTGCATTTTTCTTGTTTGAAAGAAACATTGGAAGATCTTACGAATACGGAGTATCTGCGCGATTGTGCGATACAAGCAGGCATCGAAACCAAATTAGTTTTCATTGATGATATAGGTTGGGATGAAGATGGAAAACAATTTGTGGATCTGGAAGATCAGCCCATAAAAAATATTTTCAAACTATATCCTTGGGAATGGATCCTGGCAGAATCATTTGGGAAAAATATTCCGAATGATACTAACCGAGCATTGTGGATCGAACCAGCATGGAAAATGATCTTATCTAACAAAGCCATCCTTCCCATTTTATGGGAATTGTATCCTGATTGTCCGTATTTATTACCCGCCTATTTTGAAGATGGTAAGCTTACCAATTATGTGAAAAAACCAATCTTATCAAGAGAAGGTGCGAATATTGATCTGGTGATGAAAAATATGTCGCTCGCTAAAACAGACGGACAGTATGGTAATGAAGGATATATCTATCAAGAGTTATTTACCTTACCTAATTACGCAGATCATTATCCTGTAATCGGTTCTTGGGTCATTGGCCAGGAAGCAGCGGGCATGGGTATTAGAGAGGCCGACAGTTTAATCACTGATAATAAAAGCAGATTTGTGCCCCACTTGATTCAGTAAAAAAAAAATTTACCATTTCACTCTGCTTGCCAGAACAGTAATACTAAAACCTAGTATGGCAATCAGCGTGAACGACCATCTTAAACTACTGTATTCTGCAATGGTGCCGATCAACGGCGGACCTAATAAAAATCCAATAAATCCGATGGTAGAAATGGCTGCGAGTGCAGCTCCGGGCGACATGGTCTTTGATTTTCCGGCAGCACTATATACTAATGGAACAACAGATGACACTCCGAGCCCAACGAGCATAAAACCAATTGCAGCAGTGATGATGAAAGGAAAAATCACAGCAAGCAATAAGCCACTGGTAATCAAGATCCCACTTGCTATGAGCACGAGCTTTATTCCAAATTTATGTGTGAACTTATCGCTAATAAATCTGCCGCTGGCCATCATTCCCATAAACGATAAATATCCTAACGTAACGAGTTGTGTTGGTGCTGCAACTATTTTTTGAAAGTATACACCACTCCAATCAAACATGGTTCCTTCACAAACCATACTTCCAAAAGCAATCAATCCATAGATCAAAATGAAACGATCGGGCTTTGTAAAGAAAGAGGTATTGGGTCCGCCTTTATTATCTCGCACTGTATATCGAGAAAAATAGATCACTAATCCTAAGTCTAATAAAAAGATGATCAGAAAATGAATGAAAGGATTGAATTGTAATGCGATCATCAAAGTGCCCAATGCGGCACCACTAAATCCAGCCAAACTCCAGATGCCATGGAAACTTGCCATAATGGTTTTGCCATACATCTGTTCTACTGCAATGGCTTGTGTGTTCACTGAGATATTGAAAAAGTTTCCAAAATTTCCAAACACAAAAAGTGCCAAAGCTAGATGCCAGGGTTGCTGCACCAAACCAATCATCACCAATGTTGTTGGATAAAAGAAGGCTGCAAATAATAAAATGGTTCTGCTTCCCAGCTTAGAAATGATCCAACCTGTAAAGGGCAAACTACACATGGTACCCACGGGCATGGCAAAAAGAATGAGCCCCAATTGTCCATCGCTCAGACCCAGATGGTGCTTGATATCAGGGATACGGCTAGCCCAGCTAGCAAAACAAAGGCCTGCAATAAAAAAGAAAACCGCGATGGCAATCCGGTAGTTTTTTGGGCTGATAGTACTCGAATTCATTCAATTAAAGGTAAGACAAGGGAGGTAAGTCACCCAATTCGGTTATATTTGCGACCCGAAACAAAGCTCAGAACTAAAGACTGGGCATTTCAAATTCAAATTAGTTTATATGTATCGTTCGCACACTTGTGGTGAATTAAGAATCAGTGATGTAGGCAAGAAAGTAACCCTTGCAGGATGGGTTCAAACCGTTCGAAAATTTGGAGCCATCACATTTGTGGATCTCCGCGACCGTTATGGTATTACCCAATTATTAATGGGTGAAGATTTGAATGCAGTATTGGATGCTAATCCATTAGGTAGAGAATTTGTATTGCAAGCTGAAGGAACTGTTGCTGAAAGAAGCAATAAAAATACCAATATCGCAACAGGCGAAGTGGAAATTGCGATCAGCAGTTTTAAGATCTTAAACAAATCTGCCGTACCTCCTTTTACCATTCAGGATGATACTGACGGTGGAGATGACTTACGCATGAAATACCGTTATTTGGATCTGCGCAGAAATGCGGTGAAGAAAAATATGGAATTGCGTTATGCTGTAAGCAGATCAGCCAGAAACTATTTGCATGAAAATAATTTCATGGATATCGAAACACCATTCTTGATCAAATCAACACCAGAAGGTGCAAGAGATTTTGTGGTGCCTTCAAGAATGAATGCGGGTCAGTTTTATGCATTACCTCAATCACCACAAACATTCAAACAATTGTTGATGGTGAGCGGTTACGATCGATACTATCAAATTGTAAAGTGTTTTAGAGATGAAGACTTGAGAGCAGATCGTCAGCCCGAGTTTACACAGATCGATTGTGAAATGTGTTTCGTGGAGCAGGAAGATATCTTGAACATGTTTGAAGGTTTGGTAAAACGCATTTTCAAAGACGTTAAGAATATTGATTATACAGAATTGGTTGAGCGCATGAGTTGGGAAGATGCCATGTGGCAGTTTGGAAACGATAAACCAGATATCCGTTTCGGTATGAAGATCGCGAATTTGAAATCTGCTTTCTTAAAAGGCGGAAAGATCAGCGCAACTGGCGAACTCATTAATGGTGCGGGTTTTGGCGTATTTGATAATGCAGAAACTGTGCTTGCCATTGCAGCACCAGGTTGCAGTGAATATACACGTAAGCAAACGGATGAGTTAACAGAATGGGTGAAGCGTCCACAGATTGGCATGAATGGTATGGTGTATATCAAGTGCAATGCTGATGGAACTTATAAGAGCAGTGTAGATAAATTTTATACAGAAGATAAATTAAAAGCGATCGCAGATGCTGCAGGTGCAGTAGCTGGCGACTTGGTGTTGATTTTAGCAGGACGTGAAGAAAGAACCCGTAAAGCAACGAGTGAATTGCGTTTGGAAATGGGTAAGCGTTTGGGCTTTAGAAAGGATGATGAATTTAAAATGCTTTGGGTATTAGACTTCCCATTGTTCGAATATGCGGAGGAAGACAATCGTTGGGTGGCACGTCACCATCCGTTTACTTCTCCTAAACCAGAAGAGATCGAGATCATGATCAACAACAATCCATTGATCGAAAATGCCGATAAATATTTAGAGCACCCTTATTCTAATATTAAGGCCAATGCTTATGATATGGTATTGAACGGAAACGAAATTGGAGGTGGATCGATCCGTATTTATCAACGTGCATTGCAGGAGAAAATGTTTGCAGCCCTTGGCATGAGCGAAGAAGAAGCGAATCACAAATTTGGATTCTTATTAGGCGCTTTCGAATATGGTGCACCTCCACACGGTGGATTGGCATTCGGATTTGATCGCCTTTGTGCCATTATCGGCGGAAGCGAAAGTATCCGCGACTTTATCGCATTCCCTAAAAACAATAGTGGACGTGATGTAATGCTCGATGCACCCGGACCAATTGATGAAAAACAATTCTCAGAATTACAGATCAAACTGGATCTGAAAAATTAAAATAAAACGCATAAAAAAAGCGACTCAATTCGGGTCGCTTTTTTTATACCTATACATTCACTAAGATGAAAATGCCATGGGATATAGTTCTCTGATTTTATGGTGCATATCGATATATACTTTTCTCCAAGACAATCCTACTAAAGCAAATAACGGAAAGAGATACATAGAAACTTTGTATGCTATCAACGGTATAAAAGCTTCTGGCTCTGATATATCATAGCTTAAAAGAAGTACTAAATAAATTATTGATGGCAACATAAAATAAATAGATAAGGAAGACAATATTTTTTCGCTGAGCAATGGTAACAGCTTTGATTCTTTATTTTCTTTTACAATTTTACCCCTACCCCAATAATAATGTACTACTATCAAGTTCATTATATGAACTGCAAAACCAGGAAATTTAAATGCATTTTTTTGTTCTCCAAAGTAGATTACAAATGCAACAAGTAAGAACGTAAGCGCAATCTGTGGGAATTTGAAATAAGAAAGAAAAGCATGTTTATAAAGTCTCCATATTTTCTTACGAACTAATATTCTTCTTTGTGCCACAATCTCCATTAACTCTTCTTTTGAAAATGAAGTAGTTAATTGCATAACCGCTTCATCAAAATTAATTCCTTGAGACAGCATTTTTTCTGACACCCATTCTGCCATATGATCTACCAATTCTAATTCCACATCATAATATTCGATCCCTGCCACAACACAATAAGTTTGGATCTGCTTGATTTCATTTTCTTGCAACATTATATCGCAGGTTTAGGATTGATAATATAATTAAGACTCTCCATAAATGCTTTGAGTTCATCCATGGCAACAGAGGTTTCCTTGGTTCCAATAGTTGTAAGTGTATAATATTTGCGCATCCTGTTACCTATATTTTCTATTTCAGTATCCAATATTCCCTGCTCTTCTAAACGATGTAATAAAGGGTATAACGCGCCTTCGGTGATCTGTAATTCGCCCTTGGTTAATTCTTTCACCATTTGTGTGATCTGATATCCATACATTCGTCCGTTATCTTTCAGCAGACGCATAATGATCGGCTCTAGACAACCTTTGTA
>CAIYAG010000401.1 GCA_903924075.1 uncultured Bacteroidota bacterium
GCAAATTCCTGCTTTTGCTAGTTTGTTTTACCATGTATTATTTCGCCGTTTCAGCTCAAGAAACAAAGGCTTTACCAGATACAGCAACTTCCGACGGATTATTACAGGCTGCAAGAACAGCAGCTTTCGACCATAAAGACTACCCGCTGGCAAAAACCTATTGCAAAATGGGGTTAGAGAAAAGTCCAGATTACGCAGATATTAGGATCTTCCTAGGAAGACTTTACACTTGGACTGATGAATATGATAGTGCTAAAGCCTGTTTTGAAATGGTATTGGCTAAAAACCCTACCTATGAAGATGCCTCAATTGCCTATGCAGATTTATTGTATTGGAACAAGCATTATAAAGAAGCCATAACTATTTGTGATGCTGGCTTAAAATCAAATCCCGAATCTACCGAGTTGTTGATCAGGAAAGCAAAATCACTTGCATCATTAAAAGAATTTACTGCAGCTTCTGAAATTACTGGCGCCATTCTTAAGAAAGATAATAAAGATGCTGAAGCAAGAGCTTTAGAGAATAGAATTAAAGATGAGTCGATCAAAAACAGGATCGGCATTACATACGACTACAACAGTTTCGATAAACAGTATTCCGACCCATGGCATTTGTTAGCGGTTGAATACAGCAGGGCCACATCAATTGGTTCTGTAACAGCACGTGTAAATTATGCCAACCGATTTACGAAATCTGCCACACAATTTGAGATCGATGCTTATCCGCACATCAGCAAAACATTTTATAGTTATGTGAGTGTGGGTTTTTCAGATACATCAAGCATTTTTCCAAAATTTCGAGCAGGATTTTCTTTGTATGCGAATCTTCCAAAAAGTTTTGAAGCAGAGCTTGGATTTCGTTATCTAAAATTCAGCGGCACTCCCACTTGGATCTATACTGCTTATGTAGGAAAATATCTTGGCAGTTGGTTATTGGGTGCAAGAACATATATCACTCCGAGCGACTATGTCAAAGAGGTTTCTGTTTCCTATAATGTTACTGCCCGTTATTACTTTGGCGGAACCGATGATTACCTTGGAACCGTGTTGGGATACGGCATTTCGCCGGATGACAAATACAATAGTATTCAGATCAATACTACTTTATACAATAGTTATAAATTAGGACTTGACTACAAAAAGAAAATAAATCCACACAATGTTTTTAACCTTAGTCTGGCTTGGTTTAATCAGGAATATCAACCTGGTGTGAAAGGAAATCAATACTTAGTAAGTGTTGGATGGCAGTTTAGATTTTAACCTTTTTTCAATTCTTCCAATAAGATCTCAACTACTAAATTGTATTTTACTTTTACTCTTTTTACGAGCGTTTCAAGTTCATCAAGGTTCTCATTTTTTTTGCAATTCATTTCAATCTTTGCAACCAATGCGCGAAGGTCTTCCACATTAATTACAGAGAGAGAAGATTTTGCATAGTGTGCCGCTTTAGCCAGTGCGTCGTAATCTTTGATCGCAAAAGCTTCTTCGATCTGTTGTATGGTTTCTGGCATCGAATCCAAAAACATTTGAACGATCGTTTTTTTATACTCTGAATCACTTTCAGACAATTCATTTAACAAAGAAAGATCAACATGCGGCGTTTCATCGATCAATGCTGCTTCACTACTCTCTGATGCAAGGGTAGGTTTCACATCAATGAGTGCTTCTTGTAAGGTTTTATAGAGAATATCTAGTCCGAATGGTTTTGCCAAAGTGCCATTCATTCCCACTTTTTCAAATTTGTTGCTATCTTCTTTACTACTCCATCCTGTCATTGCAATGATTGGAGTAGTTAGTTTCATGTTTTTTCTGATATACTCAGTTGCCTCAAATCCATCAATCTCTGGCATATTGATATCCATCATGATCAGATCATAGGTTCCCATCATTAAGTGCTCAATTGCCTCCCTACCATTACTCACAATGTCAAAACTAGCTCCAGTTGACTGCATAGAATGAGAAATGAGCTTTTGGTTCACAAAATCATCTTCTGCTATTAAAATACGCTTGCCTTTTAAAAAATCATTCTTCATTCCCAGCCTTTTTTCTGTTAGATGCCTTGCAAATTATATAAATACCCTTCATTTTCCCTCTCAAAACGTAATAAATAACAAAATCAATATCTTTTGACTAATTTTTAACCACCCCATGCCTTCATTTCTACTATTTTTGCCGCCGTAGTGCGGAAACGCGTCATTAACTGAAACAAATGAAAAAATCTCTATTACTGCTTTTAGGAATAACAGGTGCGCTTTTTATACAAGCTCAGAGCTTAAATCCTACAACACCAAAGAAAGACTGGACAAATATAGACCTGTCTAGTCGTCCAGCTGATCATTTTATGATACAGTATGGTTCTGATTCATGGACTAGTAGGCCCGACAGTGTAAGAACCGGTGGGTTTAGTCGCCACTTTAACTTCTATTTCATGTTCGACAAGCCGTTCAAAACCAACCCCCATTACAGTGTTGGCATTGGTGTTGGGTTTGGATCAAGTAATATGTTCTTCAAAAACACGTATGTTGATTTGAAGTCAAATGCTACCAAGCTTCCATTTACAAATGTGGATAGTGCCGATCATTTCAATAAATTAAAGCTTGTTACCATGACGGCTGAACTACCTGTTGAACTAAGGTATTTTTCAGACCCAGAGCATCCAATGAAATCTTGGAAATTAGCAGCAGGGGTTAAAGTGGGTACACTTTTAAAATCTTATACCAAGGGTAAAAACCTAGTTTCAAAGAATGGGGTTTCTGTCTGGGGACCAACTTATATTCAAAAAGAATCTGAAAAGCGTTTTATGAATGGAACCAGTTTGGTATTAACCGGAAGGATCGGATATGGTATTGTTTCGCTTGATGCAGGTTACGGTATCATCGGAGTTTTGAAAGATGGAACCGGCCCAGTGATGAACAAAGTATCGTTTGGCTTAACTATCAGCGGATTATAATCGCCCTAAAACATATTTAGAAAAGAGGCTCTCGGGCCTCTTTTGTTTTTGTATAGCAGCCCATTTAAAAGTTACCTTTGCCAAAATAGTTTACAAGTTGATCGAGAAAAAACAAGCTTATACCGGAGTAGAAACAGCCGTTTTAGTGGGATTGATTCAGCAGGAGCAAACACCAGAACAAGTAACAGAGTACCTTGACGAGTTGGCTTTTTTGGCCGAAACCGCAGGTGCTACCACCATCAAACGCTTCACACAACGTTTACCGCGCCCTGATAGTAAAACCTTTGTGGGTAAGGGTAAATTAGAAGAGATCAAAGATTTCTGCAGGGGTAAAAATGTTACCCTGGTTATTTTTGATGATGAATTAACAGGATCGCAATTATTAAATATTGAGAAAGAGGTGGGTGTTAAGATCATTGATCGAAGTGATCTGATCTTAGACATTTTCGCCGCCCGAGCCCGTACAGCGCAAGCTAAGGTACAGGTTGAGCTGGCGCAATACCAATACCTCTTGCCCAGGTTAAAGGGGATGTGGACGCACTTAGAACGTCAGGGAGGTGGTATTGGATCGAGGGGTCCGGGTGAAACCGAGATCGAGACCGATCGTCGTATTGTAAAAGATAAGATTTCCTTGCTTCGCAAGCGTTTAAGTGAGATTGATAAGCAAGCATTTACACAACGTAAGGAAAGGGGTGAATTTATTCGAGTAGCACTCGTTGGATACACCAATGTAGGCAAGAGTACCATTATGACACTGTTGAGTAAGAGCGATGTGTTTGCAGAGAATAAACTATTCGCAACTTTAGATACTACAACTCGTAAAGTGGTTTTTGAGAATACCCCATTTCTTTTAAGTGATACAGTTGGATTCATTCGCAAATTACCACACCACTTGGTAGAAAGTTTCAAAAGCACTTTGGATGAAGTACGTGAAGCAGATATTTTATTGCACGTAGTAGATGTTTCTCATCCACAATATGAAGAGCAGATCGGTGTGGTTAATAAAACTTTACAAGAGCTGAAAGCCTTTGATAAGCCTATCCTCACGGTGTTCAATAAAATGGACATGTATATTGAAAGGACCTTCGATGATTGGTTAGAAGATCATGTGAAAGAAGAATTATTGCAGGATCTGAAAGACAAATGGAATCTCGCAACAGAACACAATTGTGTATTTGTATCTGCGGTAGAGAAAATGAATATTGATGAATTAAGGGAGATGATGTTAGAAAGGATTCGTGCACAGTACAAAATCCGTTACCCTTATAAAACCATGCTTTACTAGCAGCAATGTCTGAAAAGAAATACAATTGGCATAAAATTGCCGATAGCATCGAAGCAATTCCCTGGCAGGATAATCGTTTGGCCATTGTGGAGGTTGCTGGCAAAACCATTACTTTATCGCATTTCGAGGGGCAGATCCACGGCTGTGCGCATAAATGTCCGCACGCAGGCGGGGTAATGGCCAATGGTTTTATAGATGCTACAGGAAATATTGTTTGTCCGCTCCACCGCTACCGTTTCAAACTCGAAAACGGCCGAAACACAAGTGGAGAAGGCTATTATCTCAAAACATACCCCATCGAAACCCGTACAGATGGCCTTTATTTAGGCATTCAGGCGGGCGGATTTCTAAATTGGTAGGATATTTTTTCGTGGAAATTTTGTTGAAATACATTTTTCCCTATTTTTGCTGCCCGTTAAAGAGAAATCAGAAACGGGAAATTCCTCAATAGCTCAGTTGGTTAGAGCATCTGACTGTTAATCAGAGGGTCTCAGGTTCAAGTCCTGATTGGGGAGCAGAGAAGCACTTAGCAAGTAAAATTGACTAAGTGCTTTTTTTTGAATCATCGCTAAGGTTGCATTGATTATAAAAATTTAAATTAAATAAAGTCTTAATTTAATTTACAGTTTTAAAAGTTAATGGAAGACATTATAATAATATTCCTTTTGGTTTCTTCTTTGCTTGCTTTTCTAGCAGCAGCAATTTTAATTTGGGTAAACAAAGACCAGCAACATAGTAACAGGTTTTTGGGTATGCTATTAATTATTCTTGCTCTAACAAATTTGAATGATGTTTTTTTATACAAAGCTTGGTTTTTGAAATTTCCCTACCTGCACAAATTTGTATTACCCATTACCTTATTGATTTTTCCACTTGCCTGGTTATATATTAGATCTCTATTGCGTGGAGAGTTAAAGAGCAGAGGAAAGGATTGGTTAATCCTGATTCCAACCATTGCCTGTATCATTGATCTAATGCCCTATTATACCATGCCCATTGTAGATAAGGTTACATATCTCAAAGAATTTTTTGCGCACCCCTACTTGCAAGCCCGCTTTAGTGAAGGCATATTATCACCCTATGTTTTTACATTTGTTAGGGTAATCTGGTGTGCTGTATTTATTACTTTAAATTTTAGGCTAATTAAGCAATTTAGAAATGGTTCCTCAAAGACAACATCTACTCAAAATGAAGTATTGATTCAATGGTTAGCGATTTTTAACTGGCTTCTAACCATATTACTTGCTTCTTCCTTCATCAACGCTATTATATCTCCATTGTTTAAAACCAATATGTTCTTAGTAGACCTAATGTCTGGCATTGCGGTAATTACTATTTGCCTTAAGTTATTTACACAGCCTAGGTTATTATATGGGGTTTATCAGCCCGTTGCTAGTTATGATACTATTAACGAAGTACCGCTATCTATACAACCTAAAGAAAATCAAAAACAGGAAAAGCCATTGACAGCAGAAAAATTGGAAACTGGCTTTATTATTGAGAAGTCAGATCCCCAGATTGTCATTAGCCAGGCCGATTGTATCAGGTATAAAAAAATCATTGAAACGTTCTTTGAAAAAGAAGCCCCTTTTTTACAGAAGGATTATACACTTGAAAAACTAGTCATAGATACCAATTTACCTAGGCATGCCATTTCTGCATTTGTAAACAGGGAGTATGGTATGGGATTTAGGGAATTTTTAAATAGGTACCGGGTTAATTATTTCATTAATAATAGGAATAACCCAGATTGGAAAAATCTAACCTTAGAAGCCATTGCGGCTGAATGTGGCTATAGTACCCGTTCAACTTTTATTGCCAATTTTAAACAAATAACTGGACAGACCCCTTCTGAATACCTCAAAAACGTTTGAAAATAATAAGCTTTCTATAGCACCCAAACTCAATCATAGCTTGGATTATTACGTTTTAAAACAAAAAATATTACGGTTTACTACAAAAAAAGTTGTCGTTATTTTTTTATAGCGCCAGTTAAATTAAATTTTATAGGAGAAATCCGGTACCAGATGCTGGTATTCTATTACATCCATATCCTTGACCTAAAAAAATACCATGAGATTTATTGCATTTATATTAGTGACAAGCAGTTTATTTACTGCCAGCTTGTCTGCCCAAGACAGCCTTCAAACCAAAAAAAATATTGATCCTTCTAAGCCTACTAATCTTTATACGCAGGTTAATACAAATTTGGAGTATCAGGCTGGAAAAAGCCAAAACTTGTTTGGTATAAGGGCCAACGTTCAGTATGCTTTTAATCCTGACAATTTACTTTTAGTAGAATTACCATTACTCAACAATGACCGTACCAATAAATTTGGTTTAGGAGATACTAGGGTTCGTTATTTTAATGCCATCAAAAGAAATATTAGTAAATCCTTTATTGCCATTGCTCCATTTGCAGATATCAGTTTACCTTCCGGATCTTACATGAATGGATTGGGTACCAGTAGTTGGTCCATAGCAGGCGGAATTGTCTTTGGGTTTGTTGTTTCTAAAAAACTCTCTTTATTTCCTGGTATCAATTATGTACATATTACAAAGCCTTCAACAGATTTAATTCCTTCTTCTAGTAAATTTAGCAGCAATGGGGTTGGGTTCCAGTTCAACGCCAGTTATGTCATTAACAAACAAACTTTTTTGTTTGTTAATCCTATCCCCTCATTCTTAAACAGTAATGGAAACTGGAATAGTATCTGGGCGGCTGAATTTAACCTTAACAGAATTGTAGTACCCAATAAATTCAAAATGAATCTTAGTTGGAACCCCAACTTTACCTACACCATAAATGTATTTAGATTGGGAGCTACCATTTTCCTTTAAGAGATACTCAAACAATATTAAATCAATCAGCATATGAAACTCAAGAATTATGTACTAGCAGGCTTACTCCTATTAATTTTTGTAGGCTGCAATGAACCTTCCAGCAAGAAAGCGATTATAGATAATGCAGATGCCATTTATTATGGAGGAGATATTATCACTTTAGAAGGTGATAGTGCCATTTACCCTGAAGCAGTGTTGGTTAGAGAAGGAAAAATACAATTCGTTGGTACAAAAGATGCGGCTATCAAACAAGCGAGTGAAGCCTATTCCATGGTAGATTTAAAAGGCAAAACATTGGTACCAGGTTTTATAGATGGTCACCAACATTTTTTTGCTTTAGGTGCACAAGCCATCTATGCTAACCTATTGGCATCACCCGATGGAAATTGCAATTCAATTGATGATTTGGTTAACGAACTCAAAAGCTGGCATGAAAAAAATGGCACTACAAAATCTCAAGGTTGGATTATGGGTACCGGTTTTGATGATGCAGTGCTTAAAGAAAACCGTTTTTTGACAAAAGACGATTTAGACAAGGTTTCAAAAGACATACCAGTAATGGCTACACATATATCCGGGCATTTTTGTAGTGTCAACTCTAAGGGTTTAGAAGTTCTTGGCATTACAGCAAATACAAAGGATCCCTCAGGTGGTATTATTAGACGTGTAAAAGGAAGTAAAGAACCCAACGGCGTTTTGGAAGAGTTGGCAGCTATTCCGCATATGATGAAATTAATTGCTCCTCCTCAAAAAGAAATGAGCGATATGTTTATGGATGCTGGTCAAAAACTAGCAGCTAGTTATGGCTATACAACTTGTAATGAAGGAAGGGCTACTGGTAATCATGAACTATTAGCAGACTATGCAAAAAGGGGTAAATTATACTTAGATGTAAACTCCTGGATTGATTATTCTGTATCAAAATATATGCATAGTGAATGGAATAGTAAAGCATACAAAAACCACTATCGCATTGCGGGTTTAAAATTAACCCTTGATGGATCACCACAGGGTAGAACGGCTTGGCGCACAACCCCTTACTTAATTCCACCTGATGGTCAACAAAAAGGATACAAAGGTTATCCAGCTATACCAAATGACAAAGACATTCAAAATATTGTAGACAGTTCTTTTGCTAATAATTGGCAATTAAAGGCTCACTGCAATGGCGATGCTGCTGCTGATCAACTGTTTAGAGCTATCAACAAAGCCTCTGCAAAATATGGCAATAAAGACAGACGTACAATTTTGATTCATGGTCAATTGATTCGGATGGATCAGTTAGACAGTCTCAAAAAATATGATATGGTTGGTTCCTTTTTTCCAATGCATACCTTCTACTGGGGTGATTGGTACAAGCAAATTATTGGACCAGATCAAGCACAAAAAATCAGTCCTATTAAATCTGCTATGAATAAAGGTATCAGGGTCACTAGTCATACTGATGCCCCTGTTGCCCTACCAAATCTAATGATGATCATGCATACCACTGTAAATCGCGTTAGCCGCAGTGGAACAGTTATGGGACCAGATGAAAGGCTTACTCCTTATGAAGCATTAAAATCCATTACCCTTTGGGGCGCTGAGCAGTTTTTTGAAGAAAAGAAAAAAGGTAGTTTGGTAGCCGGAAAACTTGCGGATATGGTGGTGTTGGATAAAAATCCATTAAAAGTAGATCCAATGACTTTAAAAGACATTATAGTGCTAGAAACTATCAAAGAGGGCAAGTCCATTTATAAGAAAAATTAAACAAGGGGTTTTGAAAAACAATTGGATAGTAACAACACTGATATTGCTATTAACCTTTGGCTTTACTCCAAAGCTCATTGCGCAAAATACTGTGGCAGATAGCTTTCATGCACACCATACCATTGGCATATTAATTGGTCATGCGCAGGTAAGTCAAGGGGTTGTTGCAAATGGCGATAGGCAATGGTTGTCACTTCCATCTTGGAGTATCAATTACAATTATAAGTTTAATAAAAAATGGGCCATTGGTTTGCACAATGATATTATCACCGAATCATTTGAAGTAGAGGAACATCTTGGCAAAACTGGCAATTCCATTTTAAAAAGAAGTTATCCCATTGCTTCGGCAATCATGGCTTCCTTTAAACCAAAAGAACATTTTAATTTTTTATTTGGTGCAGGTGGCGAGTTTGCACATGAATCCAATTATTTTTTAATTCGGGTTGGTGCAGAATACGTATACCACCTATCAAAGACAATGGAAATAAATGCCTGCATTGCTAATGACTTAAAAGTAAATGCTTATAATTCTTGGACAATTGGGTTTGGCCTAACAAAGAGGATCAATCTTTAATAGATTGTTCGATATCTGTGTGGGAAGTTTAATAATTGGAAACCTTATGCTGATATTGGGTTTTAGCCAAATTCCCAAATAATGGTATAACCTTGACAATAGGCTCTAAAAGGTATATCAGCCTTAAATCTTCGATAAATTGGTTCGATAATTGAACCGTTGGGGGAGCCAAACAAGACAAGCCATCATTTCTGATGGCTTTTTCTTTATCTATCAGTGAGTTAGGATGGTTGCATTTTGCGTCAAACTTGGATCAAGCAGTTAAATTATTTTAGCCTTACCCCATATTGAGTCACTCTTTCAATTATTTTGTAACTTGAAGTATGAAAGTTCAGGAAGTTACATATCTATCAGATTACACCATCACCGTCAAGTTTGAGGACGGTGTGTCTGGAACTATTCAGTTAAACGACCTTGTTGAAAAAGGGATTTTTAAAGTCTTACAAGATAAAATCGAATTTGCTAAAGTATATACGACAGGCTACTCAATTGCCTGGTCAAACGAACTTGAAATTGATACTACCACTATCTATTCAGAAATCACGGGTAAACATTTTGGAGATATTATAAGTCCAAAATTCTCTTATGCCACAAATTAGTTACTTTCTTGGGGTAATCATTCGGATGTTTTATAGGGATCACAACCCACCACACTTTCACGCAGTTTATGCCGATTTCGAAGGCATTATAGATATTGAGAAAAATGAAATTATTGGAGGGTACCTACCACCAAGGGTATTAGGAATTGTGACAGAATGGACAGCGCTTCATCAACTTGAATTAATGGATAATTGGGTGAGGGCTAGAAACCAGGAAAGTTTAAATGCTATTGAACCATTAGTTTAAAATAATTATTTCAACAGATTGTAACTTTCAAAATTTCATCTTAGTAACTCTGTGTTATTAATTTGTCTTTTTGTTTTTAGAATAAATAGA
>CAIYAG010000402.1 GCA_903924075.1 uncultured Bacteroidota bacterium
GAGGAGAACTTATTTCAATGAAGCACTAAATACACGCAAAATAAGTTCCTGGGAGGATGAGCTGAAGATCACTGATACAGAAAGTCAATACTTTTTGCGCAACTTTTATCCCATGCTAAATGAAGAAGGAAATGTGGAATTAGTTATCGGATACGGCATTGATATCACAAATAGAAAAAAAGTTGAAACGCAGATCATAGCTAATTTTGAAAAAGAAAAACAACTAACAGAATCAAAATCAAATTTCATTACTACAGTATCGCACGAAATCAGAACGCCACTTTCGATCATTAGTCTAAGTGCAGAAGCCATGCAAATGTATTGCCTGCAATTACCTGAAAACTTACAAAAGAAATTTGAGGGAAAACTGATCCAAATTGAAAAAGAAATTGAACGCCTTACAGAGATCATTAGCGAAGTGATTACCATTGAAAAAATTGAGTCCGGTGCATTTTCATTGGTAAAAACGGAATTTGATTTCAATGAATTCATCAAACCATTGATTGAACGACAATCAAAAATTCAGGAAGATGGTAGAGTTGCACAATTAATGATCAATGGAAAAACGCAACAGATTTCGGCCGACAAAATAAAGTTAACCATTGCGCTAGACAATGTTTTGTCGAACGCATTTAAATACAGTAGCAATAAGCCTGACCCAATTGTTGCTGTTAAATTCAATGCCCAATCCGTTCAAATAAAAATTACAGATTTTGGTCTCGGCATTCCTGAAAACCATAAACTAAAACTTTTCAAAATCTTTGAAAGAGCAGTAAACGTGGCGCATATTAGAGGTACTGGCATTGGCTTGTTTTTAGTAAAGCAAATCATTGAATTACACAATGGCAATATTACATACACCCCTAACCCTAAAGGAGGAAGTGTATTTACAATTAATTTGCCCTACAAATAAATGGATTCGTAATTTTAGTAATCTCATTTCTGTTTTACTAAAACTATCGAAATGTTTCAATTGCCATCTTACCAAAAAGCGCTGCTCTTAACTACTGTATTCTTTGTTATGTGCAGTACCATTTGGGCTCAGGATAAAAAAGACAGTATCAATTTCGACAATCCTCATTTAGAAGAATTTGCCTATCCCTTTTCAGACCTCAATTATATCAGTCCGAGGTTTGATAGAGTAAACCAAAATAATGGCACTTATTACAATACTTATTTGTTAAGAACGGTTCTAACCATCCCGCATATACCACTTCATTTTAGGATCGACCTTCCATTTGCAACTAGCAACGCATCAGGAAAAGCGATTACTGGTTTAGACGATATTAGCCTGAGATCGGTTTTTGTTTTTCATCAGTTTAAAAGATGGCTATCTGGTGCAGCTCTAAAGCTAATTATTCCTACCAACAGTAATTCGAATATTGCTGTGGGGGCATGGCAACTGAATCCAGCATACGGCTTTCTACATGTTTTCAGGGATAGCAAAGGTTCCTTTGGCCTTACTACTGATTACAGATTTTCTATCGGTAGTAACAAATACAATAACCCCAATATTAAAGTGCTAGGTATTGCTCCAACCCTCGATTATTGGGGAAAAAACAGCTTTCTCGGATACTACCCTACATATACTTACAATTTTGTTTCAAAATCCTGGGTAATCCCCTTTGACGTGGAATTTGGCTATCAATTTGTGAAAAAATGGTGGGCCAGTGTAGAATATATCGTTCCAATGGGTAAAAACAAACCCTTCAAAGACGAATTTGGAATCAAACTCAGACATAATTTTTCAAGAGCTGGGGCGATCCTTGATAAATAAAAAACCGTCCCGAGAATTCGCGACGGTTTATAGCAAGCAAGCTTTGGTTTCCCAATAAATTGGTTGATAGACTATTACAAGCAATCGTAAGTCGGGAACGAATGTAAATGTTTCATTTTATCTGACAAAGGGTATGTGTATTTCTTACACGTTGAACTGGGCGTTCAATTACGTCCTATCCTGATCCCTTTTCAATTGAATTCTAACAAAAATTTTAAGTGTATTTAAACAGAATGCTCCATTCATTCCTTAGGTTTGTAAAAAGACCAAATTCCTATGCGTATAGCCCTTTTCAGTGTTTTCCTTGTTTTTTTTACGCCTGCCCTTTATGCACAAAGCTTGGAGCCCGCAGCTTCTAACCATCCATTTAAAAAGGAAAATATTTTTATTGGAACTGGCCTCAATCTTGGCTTCGCTAGTAAATCCTTCAATATTGGCTTGAACCCAGAAATTGGCTATAGTATCACTAAATGGCTTGATGCCGGAATTTCGCTTAACCTCAACTATTTTTCACAGAACCCCTCAGATTATAGCAATACCAAATACCAAAATTTAAGTTATGGTGCTGGTAGTTTTTTGAGGATCTGGCCACTTAACTTTTTTAATATTCAAATACAGCCAGAATATAATTGGATCAGTTCAACTCAAAAGACTTTGAGTAATAATACAAGTTATAAATACAATTATCAGGCAGGTAGCTTATTAGTTGGGATCGGTTATGGTTCACATTTTATTGGCAACCGTTATTCCTATGTGACCCTCATGATGGATGTATTACAAGATCAAAACTCGCCCTATAGAGATCAGTTCAACGACCCTATACCTGTATTCAGAGCAGGTTTTGGAATGTACCTTAAACCAAGTAAGAAATAATTTCTTCAGGTTCTGTACAAACTATCAAACGATCCTTCCAGGATGCATATAAAAAACCCTGATCAAACATGGTATCTATATGCGCAATTAAGTGATCATAAAATCCATTTGAGTTAAGGATCACTATTTTCTTATCATGAATTTTCAAAGTATTCCAGGTTAGCATTTCAAACATTTCATCCAATGTGCCATTTCCACCTGGCAATACAATGGCAGCATCACAGAGCTCATACATCATTCTTTTTCTGACGTGCATATCCTTTACCACACGCAAATCGGTAATGCCTTTATGCGCATGCTCCCATTCTAATAATATTTCAGGAATGACCCCGATCACATTTCCACCACTTTCCATCATTGCATCTGCAAGTGCTCCCATTAGCCCTTTGTTGCCCCCACCATATACTAAACTGATCTGATTAACTGCCATTATTTTACCCAATGAACGTGCATGTTCTTCAAACACAAGATCAGTGCCCATTTTGGATCCACAAAAAACTGCAAAGCTTTTAATTTTCATACCCCTAAATTTACAGGTGAAAATTAGAGGAATTATTTCTACTTGTTTTCATTTTCTTTGCATCATAACAATTTCATTATGTCGCCATTACTGCTTTTTTCCTTTGTGATAATCTATTTTTTGATCCTCTTAGCAGTGGCTTGGTTTACGGGCCGTAATAGCACCAACGAATCTTTTTTTATTGGTAATAAAAGTA
>CAIYAG010000403.1 GCA_903924075.1 uncultured Bacteroidota bacterium
AATGCCGCATCAGATATAGGTTCTATCTTAGTCATTGTTATTCTTACCATTGCCCCTTTGAGAAAAAAACAGGGCCGGAAATTATTCTTTGCGGTGGGCTCTTTCGGAATTTGCATTCTTGTATTTGCCCTTTCTCGTTCGTTCTGGCTCTCATTTGCAGCACTTTTATTAAGTGGCATCGTGGATGGTATCAGTGTAGTTATCAGAGGCACCATCCTGCAATTAAAAACGCCGGATCATATGCGTGGAAGGGTCATGAGTGTAAACTCCATGTTCATCAATAGCAGTAACGAACTGGGGCAGTTTGAAAGCGGCGTTGCCGCCAAATTGTTAGGCGTTGTACCATCAGTTGTTTTTGGCGGCTGTATGACCATCTTTGTAGTAGCTACCACTTGGTTCAAAGCTCCTTCCCTTCGGAAAATGGAATATTAGGATCTATTTATTATATTGAACAACCATTCGATTTGTTTTCTCGTATCTGATTAAGAAATCTTATAAATAATTATTATGCAACGTAGAAGTTTCATTAAAAAAACCGCCATCACTGCTGGACTGATTGGATTATCAACTAAAGAAATATTAGCTGCTTTTTTACAACAGCCTGCCTATAAAATAACCATGTTAAGAAACGATGTTGGCATCTTTACTGAAAAAGGTGGCACTATTGCATTCTATATTTCTAAGAAGGGCATCGCTGTTGTTGATGCACAATTTCCTGAAACATCAAAACACCTGATCGATGAATTGAAAAAGTTGCAAGACAAACCCATCGACTTTCTCATCAACACCCATCACCATGGCGACCATACCGGAGGTAATATTTCATTCAAAGGAATAGCGCAACACGTAGTGGGGCATGAAAATTGTTTGTCAAATTATCAACGTGTAGCAGCAGAGCAACATTCAGAAGACAAACAATTGTTTCAGGATATTACTTTCAAAGACAAATGGAAAACCAAAGTAGGCGATGAAAGTATACGCGCACATTATTTTGGCGCCGGACATACCAGTGGAGATGCTTTGATTCATTTTGAACACGCCAATATTGTTCATGTTGGTGATCTGATGTTTAATAGAGTATATCCATTTATTGACAAAAAAGCTGGCGCTTCTTTTACCAACTGGATCAAAGTGCTCGACAAAGCGCAATCTACCTTCGATAATAAAACCCTATTTGTTTTTGGACATGGCAGCAACAATCAGGTAACAGGAGGAAAGGATGACCTGAAAGGCTTGCAGCAATATATCACTCAGTTACTCGACCAAGTAGGCAAGGCAATCAAACAGGGCAAGAGTAAAGATGAAATACTTCAAATTACTAGCATCGACAATGTGGGCGATTGGAAAGATGAATTCAAACTCATCAAAGCCAATCTAGAAGCTGCATATTCAGAACTTACTTAGTTTTGATAAGGGCTTCTAATACATAAAATACTGCCGGACAAAATGTAGAATTCTTCAACGTGATCAACGGGCGTTTGAATAAAACATCCTCATCGGTATAAGGAAATCTATGGCAATCTGAAGGCCTGTCTTCATATATGGAACAGAAATTGTCTGCTCCTAAAAACGGACAGGGAGAAGTTTTTGTAACATAATCACCTTCATTATCCATTACCAAATAAGTATCAATAAATTCAGTCTCCTTCATTCGCATGGGCTTGCTGATCCTTTTGATATCGGGCATTTTGAACCTGGGAGAATAGTTTTTACAACAGTTCGCACATTGCAAACAGTCTACCTTTTCAAAAGCAGCTTCATCCAGGTCAGGCAATTGCTTCAACATCTTTTTCTTATCACCCTTTTCCAATAAATATTTATATTGTTTCTGGTGTTCTTCCGATCTTTTTTCCCAGTCCTCCAAACTTATTTCAGGTAGCATTTATCAATTTTATTTATACTTGCAAGGTATGTGCTTACTTTGCAAAAAAGTGATTTTTGGTTTCCCACGCCAGAAAAAGCATTGAATCATCATTCAAAATCGCCCCAATGGATTCGATAAGAGAAACCTGGTTGATCTTCATTAGCATACCTATCTATTGCGTCATCATTGGCGCTGAGATCATATTGTCGAACATAAAACATCGTCAGACCTATACCAAAAAGAATACTGCGTTCAATGTTTATTTGATGCTATTGAATATGGGGATCGACTTTGGACTCCGTGTTTTTACACTCGGCATCTTAGGCTATTTTTTCAAATTCGCATTTATTCATTGGCAGGTTGGTGTGGTTTATTGGGTATTGCTTTTTGTATTTGAAGACATGATGTATTATTGGTTGCATCGGTTCGATCATGAGATCCGTTTATTCTGGGCAGTTCATGTAACGCACCATAGCAGTGAATTGATGAACCTTACAGTGGGTTTCAGATCTTCTGTTTTTCAACCTGTTTACCGCTTTATTTATTTTATTCCAATTGTGCTTTTTGGATTCGACCCTTTGGATCTTCTATTCGTTTATTCTGCCACACAGATCTGGGGCATATTTGTACATACAGAGTATATCAACAAAATGGGTTGGCTAGAATATGTATTGGTAACACCCTCCCATCACCGGGTACACCATGGTTCTAACGCCAAATATTTAGATAAAAACATGGGTATGTTCTTAATTGTCTGGGATAAACTATTCGGAACATTTCAGCCAGAACTCAGTGCCGAAGAATACGAACCAATCCGATACGGTCTTACTAAAAATCTCGAAAACCCCAATGCAGTTACGGTAGTATTCCACGAGTGGCAGCAGGTTTGGAAAGATATTACACAAAAAGGCATTTCGTTTAAAGACCGATTCAATTACCTATTTGGACCTCCAGGCTGGAGCCATGATGGGAGCCGCCAAACCAGCGTGCAAATGAGGGCTTTGGAAGAGGCCAAGACAAAGCGTTGAATCAAGTCATGCACATCCTTTCCCCAGCCTTAACAAATTGTAATTTATAAGCCCTTATCAGCTTAACTTTGCGGCGGAAAAACGCATATCTAGTTACACTCATATGTGTGATTCAAACTCGCTTATTGTATTTATTGCTGATTTACAAATCAATAATTAACAGTTATTAAGGAAATTTCTATGAGCTTATTTATCAAACAATCGAACGAATTTCATGGCAGACATATTGGCCCTAGTGCAGCAGATAGTATTGCCATGTTGCAAACCATTGGTGTTTCTTCACTGGAAGAATTAATCAGTAAAACCGTTCCTGATTCGATCAGAATCAAAGAACCATTAGATATCCCAGCAGCTATTGGCGAATATGAATACCTAAGCGAGTTGAGAAAAGTGGCAGCGAAAAATAAGTTATTCAAAACCTATATTGGCCAGGGTTACTATGGTACCATTACACCAAGTGTGATTCTTCGAAACATTTTTGAAAATCCAGGATGGTATACACAGTATACTCCTTATCAAGCAGAAATTTCACAAGGTCGTTTGGAAAGTTTATTGAACTATCAAACAATGATCGCCGACTTAACTGGTCTACCCATTTCAAACGCCTCTTTGTTGGATGAAGCAACTGCAGCAGCAGAAGCCATGGCTATGATCTTTAATCAGGTGAATAAGGCTGATAATATCACCAAACCAAAACTGTTTGTTGATGCAAATGTTTTTCCTCAAACTATTGATGTATTAATTACCCGTGCAGAACCGATCGGTATTCAAGTGGTAGTAGGTGATTATGCAACTGCAGTAATTGATGATAGCTATTTCGGGTCAATTGTTCAATACCCAAATAATATTGGATCGATCGAAAATTATATTTCGTTCCATGATAAAGTACATGCAGCTGGCGGACATACCGTAATGGCATGCGATCTTTTATCATTGACCATTTTAACCCCTCCTGGCGAAATCGGCGCTGATATTGCATTAGGTAGCTCTCAACGTTTTGGTGTACCCATGGGATTTGGCGGACCACACGCTGCATTTTTTGCAACCAAAGATGAATTTAAAAGAGGGATGCCAGGAAGATTGATCGGTGTAAGTATTGATGCACAAGGGAACCGTGCATTACGTATGGCATTACAAACACGCGAACAACATATCAAACGTGAAAAAGCAACTTCCAATATTTGTACGGCTCAAGCATTGTTAGCCAATATGGCTGCGATGTATGCGGTGTATCACGGACCGGTTGGATTGAAAGATATTGCAACACGTGTGAGCGAATTAACACAAAGCCTTAGCATTGCATTGAATGAATTAGGCTTCCCAACTACTAACCCTAACTATTTTGATACCGTTACTATTGCTGCAAATAGTGCAACCATTCAACCTTTTGCAGTAGCTGCTGGAATCAACTTAAGATATACCGATGCAAATCTTATCAGTATCAGCATCGACGAAACAAGCTCACAAAAAGATGTATTAGATATCGTGTATGTTTTTGCACAATCAAAAGGATTGGACGAAGCAGAAATTGAGTTTGATAGCGATTTTTCTTTGAGTAATATTCCTGCATATGCAAAACGTAGCTCTGCCTATTTATTACATCCTGTTTTCAATACCCATCATAGCGAAAGTCAGATGATGCGTTATTTAAAACAACTGGAAAACAAAGACCTTTCTTTAAATACCAGTATGATCAGCCTAGGAAGTTGTACCATGAAACTGAACGCTGCAACAGAAATGCTTCCAGTAAGCTGGCCTGAGTTTGGAAGTTTGCATCCTTTTATTCCTGTTAACCAGACAGAAGGATACCAACAGATCATTGCTGAATTAACCGATTATCTATGTAAGATAACGGGCTTCACCGCTTGTAGCTTGCAACCAAATAGTGGCGCATCTGGTGAGTACGCAGGTTTATTAGCAATTCGTGCTTATCATGATGCAAGAAAAGATGCCCATAGAAATGTAGTATTGATCCCAATCAGTGCACACGGTACCAATCCTGCAAGTGCTGTGATGGCAGGATTTAAAGTAGTGGTTGTGAAATGTGATGACGCAGGTAATATTGATATGGCCGACATGCTTGCAAAAGCAACTCAGTATAAAGACACACTAGGTGCTTTGATGGTTACCTATCCTTCAACTCATGGTGTATTCGAAGAAACTATTAAAGATGTATGCCAGATCATTCACGACAATGGTGGTTTAGTGTACATGGATGGCGCAAATATGAACGCACAGGTGGGATTAACTAGTCCGGGTATGATCGGTGCCGATGTTTGTCACTTAAACCTACACAAAACATTTTCAATTCCACATGGTGGCGGCGGACCCGGCGTTGGACCAATTTGTGTCAACGATAAATTGGCTCCTTACTTACCAGGGCACGTGGAATCAGAAACCAACACTGCTATTCATGCAGTTAGTGCAGCAGAATTTGGTTCGGCTAGTATTTTATTGATCAGCTATGCCTATATCAAAATGTTAGGCGCAGAAGGTGTCAAAAAATCAACTGAATTTGCGATCCTGAACGCTAACTATATGCGTGCACGATTGGAAAAATATTATAAAATATTGTATGCTGGTTCTAACGGAACATGTGCACACGAATTTATAGTTGACCTCCGTCCGTTTAAACAAACGGTTGGTGTAGAAGCAGAAGATGTGGCAAAAAGATTGATTGATTATGGATTTCATGCGCCTACATTGAGTTTCCCTGTTGCAGGTACTATTATGATCGAACCAACTGAAAGTGAAGACAAAGGCGAACTAGATCGCTTCTGCGATGCATTGATAGCAATTCACGCAGAGATCAAAGCAATTGAAAACGGAAGTTTAGATAAGGTTGATAATCCACTTAAGAACGCACCACATACACAAGCTGTGATCTGTGCCAACGAATGGAATCATGCTTACAGCAGGGAAGTTGCCGCATTCCCATTAAGCTATGTAGCACAAAATAAATTCTGGCCATCGATTGCAAGAGTGAACAATACACACGGCGATCGAAATCTGATCTGTACTTGTGAGCCTGTTGCATCTTATGCATAATTATATATAAGTTTTTCTAATATTCAAAAAATGCCTATTCTTCTGAATGGGCATTTTTTGTAGGGGTAATAGAAATTAATGATTACTTAATTTACTTTATGGATAACACTTATTAAATTCAAGTAGAAATTCCCCCCTCTAATGTTAGCTACCACTCTTACAAAATTTGAAATAACAGAAATTGTTTCTGATCGAATGTATGTTTTGATCAAGTGCCCCATTTAAAAAAAAACACCCATTAAATATCAGATTAAGACAAGCAATAATCAGCTGGTTCGTAAAGGAGGATTTCTGGGCGAGGCAATTCAATTGAATTTAATTCACATTCCAGACGGTGAATACTTTTTTACTATCTCAAGCGAAGAAGGCAATGAACTCTCTTTACCTTTTCATAAAAACAGCGGAAATTCTGAGCGCATTTCTCTAAAAGGAAATTAAATTCCTGAAGTTTTTAACAAATCAATTTATAACTACCTTTAATTAAGAATTAAATTTCTTATGAAAAAGTTGTTCCTGCTTCAAGTAGTTTTTGTTTTTCTTTCAACACTATCAGTAAATGCTCAAGTAAAACACAAAGAAAATATTCTTGGTGCAGATATTTCCTTTCTTCCAGAATTGGAAGCTAGAGGAATTGTATTCAGTGATCAGGGCGTTTCAAAAGACGCCATCTTATTGTTGAAAGAAAAAGGTTTTAATTATATACGTCTCAGAATATTTGTGAACCCTGCAGCCGACAGTGGCTATTCTCCCAAAAAAGGCTTCTGCGATTTAGCGCATACCATGACCATGGCAAAAAGGATCAAAGATGCTGGCATGAAATTTTTATTGGATTTTCATTATAGCGATAATTGGGCCGATCCGGGGCACCAAATAAAACCCTCCGCTTGGGAAAAAATGTCGTTCAATGAAATGAAACAGGCATTGAAGAACCATACAGTAGAAGTTTTAACTGCATTAAAAAAACAAAATACATTTCCCGACATGATACAGGTGGGGAACGAAATCAATCACGGCATTGTTTGGCCAGAAGGCAGTAATGCGAATATGGATCAGTTAACCGATCTATTAAAAGAAGGTGTGGCAGGAGTTCGAGCAGTGAGTAAATCTGTTCCCATTATGATGCACCTTGCTTGCGGCGGACAAAATGAGGAATCCTTAAAATTCCTGGATCAGTTGATCGCAAAAAAGGTTTCTTTCGATGTAATCGGTCAATCTTATTATCCGCAATGGCATGGAACATTGACAGACTTGAAAAATAATCTAACTGATTTAGCGAAGCGCTATCACCAAGAAATCATTGTGGTTGAATACACGGCATTTAAAAAAGAAGTGAACGATATCGCATTTGAAGTACAGGGTAAAAAAATGAAGGGAACATTTATCTGGGAACCTTTGAACACCTGGGAAAGGATCTTTGAAAAGGATGGTAAATCTAATGCATTGATCAACCTTTACCCTGAGATAGCCAAGAAGTGGATTGAGCCAATTCATTGATTTTTTGATCTAAAACCTGTTTAAAGCACTGAAGAATACAGGTTTAACAAAAAATTTATTCTCCCTCTAAAGCAATAAAACCCCCTAAAAAACTGTTTCAATTGTAGAAAATACCAAGCAATTGGTATGTTTTGCTGTACTTGTAACTGCTATAATGCAGTCCTGTATTGCTTTATAGGCTTTTTTGGAATATGGAGTTCTGATATAGCATCACATAATTTCGCTAATTTTGAATAAATTATGACGTTTATGTATCGTTTAACCGCTAGCCTTTTAATCGTTTGCCTCTTGGTATTATCGGGCTGTACCGGTCGTAAATCGGCTTCATCAAAAGCTTATATAAAAGAGCATACAGCAGCCCAGAGCGATCCCAAAGAAAATAATGCCTACACACCACCTTCCACTGTTGATAAAACACAGTATACCAATTATACCCGTGATCTTCAGATGAAGTTGCAAGCATTTGCGATTGACTATAAAAAAGTTCAGATCTACTTGGATCAGAAATTGATCTTGGTCAAAAATATCGATAGCACCAAAGCCGAAGTAGCATCTGGTGTAATTCGTTTTATCAATAGTTCAGTTGTTGATGAGATCACCATTAATGCCTATACCCCAGGTGTCATTGACGCAATTGATCCTGAAGGAATTTGGATCAAATTTGAAAGCGGGAACAGACTAAGATTTGTTCCTCAAGCTGGTCCGGATGCTGAAGACGTATTTGTGATCGCAGGAAATAACTGGGATGAAGGAACTTGCGAGGTCTCTTATGCCAATAAAACCTATCGAGCAAGCTGTTATAAATGCCCAAGTATCGCATCCATTCATCCTGTTGTTAAACTAGCAGAGATTGATGGCAAAAAGAAAAATCCAAAAACACTCCCCGGTATTAAGATAAACTAGCATTGAAATAAAATAAAAAATAGCCACTAATTTTTTAGCGGCTATTTTTTTTATTTGAAACCCACCCCTACCCCTCCCTAGAGTGGATACCATTCCGTTCTTCACTCTTCACTCTTCACTCTTCACTCTTCACTCTTCACTCCTCACTTCCTTATGCGTTCAAAGCGCCCATCATCGACTCCGGGTATCTTGTACCAGCAGCAGCATGCATATTGAATCGATCATCGATCAACGACAACTCATCTTCATTAAACTCGATAGCAACTGATCCAATATTCTCTTTTAAATATTTACTTTTTTTAGTACCCGGAATAGGGAAAATATAATCTCCTTTTCGCATCACCCAGGCCAACGCTAATTGAGAAGGCGTGCAGTTTTTGACACCTGCCATGATCACCAGGTATTTCACGAGGTCGATATTTTTTTCAAAGTTTTCTCCTTGAAAACGGGGAGAAAACCTACGATAATCATCCGGAGCAAAGTCTTCAAAGTTTTTGATTTGTCCGGTTAAGAACCCACGTCCTAATGGACTATATGGAACAAATGCAATACCCAATTCTTTACAGGTTTCAAGAATATCATTTTCTGGCTCACGGCTCCACAAACTATACTCCGTTTGTAAAGCAGATATCGGATGCACTGCATGCGCTTTCCGTAAAGTGGCAGATGAAACTTCGCTTAATCCAATTCCGCGCACTTTACCCTGTTCTACTAATCTCCCCATGGCGCCCACAGTTTCTTCAATTGGTGTATTCGGATCTTTGCGGTGCAAATAGTATAAGTCGATATAGTCTGTATCTAAGCGCTTTAAACTGGCTTCACAAGCTGATTGCACATAGGCTGGTTTTCCATTTAAACTTCTGGTTGCAAAATTTTCGCCCTCGCGCACAATACCAAACTTTGTTGCTAATACAATTTCATTACGCTTACCCTTTAATGCATTTGCAATTAAAAGTTCATTTTTATACGGACCGTACATATCCGCAGTATCCCAAAAATTCACCCCCAATTCTAAAGCCTCATGTAATAAATGCAAACTTTCAGCATCATCTGCTTCACCATAAAATTCACTCATTCCCATACATCCCAAACCCAATTGTGAAGCAACGATTCCTTGTTTACCCAAAGGCCTTTTTTCCATATTTAATTATTTCATATAAAGTTGCAATATTTATACAGATATGTAGATTAATTTTTGATGAAAAGCTGCATAAAAAACTAAGTGTGCCTCACGCTTAATCAATGAAAGAACTATATTGAGCATCTATTTATCGTATATGATTAAAAAGATATTTTTAGCTGTTTTAGTTTTGGTGATCATCATTGCAGGAATTGTAATATTTAATACGATACAATTTAGTAAAGAGATCGTTTCAAAGCCAGCCAAGGAAATACCCAATCTTCCAGATTCAGCTATCCGTCATCTGCAACAAGCCATTCAATTTAAAACTGTCAGTGCTGGAGATGGCTTGCCAGTTGATACTGCACAATACGTAGCTTTTTGGCAATTTGTAGAGAAGAATTATCCATTGGTTCATCAAACACTGACGCATCAAAGTTTTAATGGACTTAGTCGCCTGTATAAATGGGAAGGCAAGCATCCTGAACAAAAGCCTTATGTATTGATGGCGCATTTTGATGTAGTGCCAGTTGAAGCTGCAACAGAAAAACTTTGGACTGTTCCAGCATTTGATGGTATTCTAAAAAATGATACGATCTATGGAAGAGGTGCAGCAGATGATAAATCAAGTTTAATCAGCATTCTCGAAGCAGCTGAAAAATTATTAGCAGATCACTTTCAACCAGAGCGTACGATCTATTTCAGTTTTGGAAATGATGAAGAAACGATTGGTCATGGTGCTCAGGCAATTGCAAAATATTTTGAAGAAAATAAAATTCACCCCGAAGTAGTTGTAGATGAAGGCGGAGAAATCACCGTTGAAAATTTCACAGAATTAAAAAGACCTGTGGCACTGATCGCCGTTGCTGAAAAGGGTTATATGAGTTTTGACCTTACCGTTGAGATGCATGGCGGACATAGCTCCACCCCTGCTCCCGAAACTGCCATCGATGTTTTGAATAAAGGCCTTGTTCACTTAAGAGAAAAACAAATGCCTTATCAGTTCTTACCAGTGATCAAAGAAATGTTGAATCGTGTTGGTCCGGGTATGCCCTTCCTGCAAAGAATGGCCATCGCAAATACTTGGCTTTTCGAAAAACAATTAATTGGTGAAATGGAAAAAGATAAGAGCAGCAATGCCCTATTCCATACCACCATTGTGCCAACCATTATTCAAACTGGTATCAAGGATAATGTGATTCCAACTATTGCGAAAGCAACAGTGAATACAAGGATCCTTCCAGGTACTACCGTTGAACAGGTAGAAGCATTCATGAATGAGCAGATCAACGATCCGAGAGTGAAGATCACGCATTATAGTCCCCCTGATAAAGTTGGCCCTGCTGCGTCATACGAAAGTGTTGCTTATAAAAAAGTGGAAAACGCAACTTATCAAATTATGAAATCAGTGATCCCTGTACCCTTTCTTTCTGTTGGGGCAACAGATTCAAAATACTTTCAAAACATCGCAGATGGCGTTATTAAATTTTCTCCAACCATTGACGCGAAAGGATTTCACGGCATTGATGAAAGGATTGGCGTTTCAGATCTAAAGCGCATGGTATTTTTTTACCAGATCATGTTACAGGAAGCAGGTAAATAATTTTTCTCCTAAATTGGATAGATTCAGATGCAAGATTATCATTGGAATAATTTCACAAAAAGGGTAACGATCAAGGCCCCTATTTTTTCTTTGTATGCAGCATGGGCTACAAAAACCGGTTTAGAGAGTTGGTTTCTAAGAGAAGCCATCATCACAAAAGCCGATGGCTCGCTAAGAGAACCAGATGAGTTATTTGAAGCAGGAGATTCTTTCGAATGGCGTTGGCATGGATATGATGAAACCACAGTTGATCGTGGCCGTATCATGAGCGTTAATGGTAAAGATGAATTGTCGTTTTCATTCAGCGGCAAAAATGTGCTCACTGTAAATTTTCAGATCGAATCGGGAGAAATAGTTTGCAGTATTGAACAACAAATGCAACAAGATACCGAAGCTGAAAAAAGGTATTTCTATATCGAGTGTGCCTTAGGATGGACTTTCTATCTTACCAATCTTAAATCAGTTTTTGAAGGTGGCAATGATTTAAGAAACAAGAATGTTACTATTCAAAAACTAATTAATGCTTAGATAAATTCAAAAGTCAAAATTCAAAAGTCAAAAAAATGGGAGTCGCAGAACAGTTAGCACAAATCAAAGCTGATAAGGCCGCAGCAAATTTAAAAGTTGGGCAAGATTTTCTTGCTGCGAATAAAACAAAAGAAGGTATCACGGAATTAGCAAGTGGTTTGCAATATGAAGTATTGGTAACAGGGAATGGTCCAAAACCATCAGCCAATCATGAAGTTACTTGTCACTATCACGGAACGATGATCGATGCATCTGTTTTCGATAGTTCTGTACAAAGAGGCACACCCGCATCATTTCCATTGAACAGAGTAATCGCAGGCTGGACAGAAGGTTTGCAATTAATGCCCACAGGAAGTAAATGGCGCTTTTTCATCCCCTCGCACCTAGCCTACGGCGACCGTCAAATTACAGCACAGATTGGTGCTAACAGCACTTTGATCTTTGAAGTGGAATTGATCTCTTTTAGATAATTTTTAGTGAAGAACGAAGAGTGAAGAGTGAAGAACGGACAGGCATTGTCTTAACGATTTAACCTAAGCTTCGCTTAGGTTTTTTTAATTTAAGAACACTATCTCAATAACAATCCTCGGCGAGCCGAGGATTAAAATATCATAATTGCGAAACGATTG
>CAIYAG010000404.1 GCA_903924075.1 uncultured Bacteroidota bacterium
GTATTAATAAAGTTAAACGCTCATGCACAATCTCGCGATAGTACCTACTTCGAAATTGATTTAGTAAGCGATACCCAAGCTCCGTTGGGTATTGAAGAGGTAATGCTTAAGGCTAATCAAAATACGCTTGCCACTCACAAGATCTTTGAAGACATCAGTCAAAGAAAACCTCAAGTTTTATTTATTTTAGGCGATGTTGTTTCTCTTGGATACAAAGAATCTAAGTGGAAAAACATGGATCAATATTTAGCGAATACCAGGCAAAATAATACCATTGTGACTGCCGTCTTGGGTAATCATGATGTGATGGTATCTGCTTCGAAAGGAGAAGCGGAGTTTTTGAAAAGGTTTCCCGATGAGATCAATACCGGATCTTTTAGGATATACGATTCAATTGCTTTTGTCCTACTTAACTCAAATTTCAAAACCCTCAGTGAAGAACAGTTTCAAAAGCAACAAAATTTTTACAAAACGCTCATGCAACAACTTGATGTAGATAGTGCTGTAAAATTTGTTGTTGTTAGCTGTCACCATGCTCCATATTCGAATAGTAAAATAGTAGGATCTAACAAACAAGTGCAAGACAACTTTGTCACATCGTTTATACAATCAAAAAAAGGGAAGTTATTCATCACAGGTCATGCGCATGTGTTTGAACATTTCAAAAAAGAAGGAAAGGATTTTTTAACCATTGGAGGTGGTGGTGGGTTACACCAACCTATCAATAATGAGAAAGATAGAATTCCCTCCGAAAATTTTGGGTATGACCCTGAATTTCACTACTTACTCATGAGAAGAGACCATCAAAAAATTACCATGATCTCCCGAATTTTAAAACCAGATTTTTCTGGTTTTGTCAATAGCTATCAATTTGAAATAGAAGAATAGCCACTCGATTACATTAAAATTTTTGGAAATAATCAATGTATCATCATATTTTTATATGTAATCATATGATATGGGATCCAAGCAGCTAATTATTTTACGGCAAAGCAAAACAGTACTGTTTCATTCAATTTTATTGTATTTGCTGGCATTCAATGTGAGCCAACTCTGTGCTCAAGATAAAAACACGCTAGTTGCGTCAAGAGACAGTTTTGATATTAAAAGCCAGAGCTTTTTATTGCCACAAGCATTACCCAATAAAAAATTTCATCACGCCATTTCTATCTATTATGTAGTACCTCCAACTATATGGACGCTCGATATGGTAAAAGCGCCCATGTTTAATTATACGGCAAAATATGGTTTGGGAAAAGGGTTCAATATCGAAGGGGGGATTTCCACACTCATTATATCAAACCGGATCAACGCCGGTCCGATATGGAATTATCAAAATGGCAATCATCATTTTGGTGTTGGCTATCAAGTTGCTTTTAACTATGGAAGATTAAAGCAATTCGGTTTCAATTCTGTTCTAACAGGATGGGAGCAGCAACCTTCATTTACTTATGGGTATAGCTTTAAAAAAACAGCTTTAATTTTTAGATCAGATCTGTACTACACTACATCATTAGTAATTAGTGAAGGCGGAAACAAGATCCCGTCTAATGAAAGCTTTTTAAATGGGTTTAGTATTACTTCCAGTTTTGAACAACGCTTAACTAAAAACCGGGTAATGTCATTGGGTTTAAAAATAGATTATTTGCGATACCATATCCTTGCATGGCCTGCACTTCCTGTAAATAGTTATCGATATTTTTTTCCTGAATTTCAAGTGGGCTTAAATTTCTAATGATACCATGAAGCAATCTTATAAACTACTATATCTATTTTGTTTACTGGCATTTGTTGGCTGTAAAAAAAATGAGATCACTATTCCTCCATCAAACCAAGATGAAAACTTATTAAATACCCAAACTATTATTGGAACCATCATGAAAAAGATGGAGGGTATTTATACTTTAAGTAGCGGCGCTAATAATCTTGGCGACCAATTTGTCTGTAAAGTATCCAGATACAAGGTTTCCTTTTTTAGTAATAAAGAGGGCATTTTTATTATTTTGAAATATGGTTTAAAAACCGCAGACGGATCTATTCAGTTTTCTGGTTTCTGGAGATACTCAGAAAAAAAGGATCAGGGTAATATTCAATTTTCTATCAGTGCAGCAAATGGAGCAACCGATTTGTTAAACGGGATCATCAATCAACTTAAAATAACAGGGGTTGGTAATGATATGCAATTGAGTTACCAACGTCCTTTCACTGCCAATGCAATCAATAAAGGGTTTATGATCATGGCGCATCATGGGGTGCAAACAACTTCAGATCCGCCCTTTGCTGAAAATTCTTTGTTGGGCGTATTAAATGATGAAGACTATGGTGTAACAGGAATGGAGTTTGATGTTAGGATGACGAAAGACAATGTTCCTATTTGTGTGCATGATGCTACCATCGATACAAGACTTACACAAAAGGGTCCGCTTTCAGGAAATTGGGATCAGTATAGTTTTAATTTGATCAGCTCTTATATTACATTAATTGACGGACAAAAAGTTCCATCCGTTGAACAGGTTTTGAACAAATTTATTGATAGCACCAACCTTACTTATATGTGGTTGGATATAAAAGGCAATACCGATATTTTCAAGTATCTAGAACCTGTTATTCGCAAAGCTTATGCGAGAGCTGCGGCTCAAAACAGGAAGGTTGTACTCTTTGCAGGATTACCTTCAGCTGATGTGATCGACGAGTTGCACAAGCAACCGAGCTATTCAGATCTGCCAACTTTATGCGAACAGAGCGTTGAATTGGCAATTGAAAATGGAAGTAAATTTTTTGGTCCACGCTTTACCGAGGGCTTAGTGTTAGATGCCGTAGCAAAAGCGCATAATAATGGGATCAAAGTAATTAGCTGGACGTTGAACGACAAAGATCTGATCAAAAATTATTTAGCGAACGGGCAATTTGATGGGTTTATTTCAGATTACCCAGCCTATGTAGTGTATGATTTTTATACCATGTTTTAATCCTTTCAAAGATGAAATTTTTATTCAAATATATTTTCTGCACCGTACTTCTAATATTGATGGTATCATTAGGGAAAGCGCAAGATATTGCCACTTCAAAGAGTCTTAAAAAACGCAAGTTCACTTTATATACAGGTCTTGGCCCGAATTTCTATTTTAATAATTTAGTGATCTCAAAAGATTATGTGCGTGAATTAAATTATGCTTTTGTAACAAGATTCATGTGGGAACCAGAACATTTTTTGAGCCTTGGATTTGAAACAGGGTACAATCGTTTATATAGTATCAAAGAAAGCCCCAATGCAAACAGTCAGATTAAAATCAATAATGCTGCAATCCCAATTCAATTAGTGGTCTCAATGAAATTTCTTAAAGATTTTTACGGAAGTTTTACAATGGGACAATCCATTTTATTAAACAATGTAAGTACGCTGAATAATGGCATTTCAAATCAAACAAATGCTACAAGTGTATCCCTTGGTGATTTTGGATTAAATCTTGGTTATCGCAAATCTATTAGTGATCGGTTTTTTCTTGGAACAGAACTTAAACTCTTTTATTCTTCTAAACTCAATGATAAAAACATGGGGTTACTATTTATGACAGGATATCGTTTTTGATCTATTTAAAGCCATTGATCCAGTTAGTGATACTATTTAATGGGATATTATCTCCTTCAACAATTTTAAATGTTTGATCAAGGTCCCAAATCATGGCAGGGATCCCATACCAATTCATCACATAGAAAACATCTTTAAAATAATTGTCTCTATATTTTTTTGGAACCGATGCAATGGTGCCCGTTTCCGTACAAATGACGGGCACTTGATTTTCTATAAGCCAGTCGTACACAATTCGAAGTCTTTGTGTAATAAAATCCTGACTTGCTTTTTCGGAATAGTGTTCGTAGTTATAAACCATATCACCATTCATTGACCGATTGGGTTTTGCTGGCATATCATTCGTGTTAAATGGATAGGGTAACACTTTTAAATAAGTTTTATCCGGATCCCATGATGCACCCTGATGCGTAAAAATATAAGGTTGATAAAAATGGAACGTATAAATGATTTTATTGTCGTTCGGTATTTTTTTCAATTGAATGATAGCATCAATTCCATTATAATTTGTTGAGCCTACAATCCAATAGCGATCCAGATCTTTCGGCCTTAGCGTTGCGATCATTCTGTTTTTTGCCTATCTCCAATCCTCCACAGAAACACGTGGTTCGTTATATAAGCCGAAGTAAAGTCGATCATATCCTTTCCCTTTAAATTTAAAAACCACTTGACTCCACATATCTGCAATGCGATCTACTTCTTTTTCCTTATCTACTTTTTTGTAAAGAGATCCATAATGATAGGTAATAATCATATTCATGTGTTTTGATTCCACATAATTATAGATTTCCACTAATTCATCAATCAAGTGACTATTGATCTTATTTGTTCCAGGGATCAGAAAATTATCATAAGCAACTGGAAGGCGGATCGAAGTAAACCCAA
>CAIYAG010000405.1 GCA_903924075.1 uncultured Bacteroidota bacterium
AAAATCTGCTTCAATACTATAATCCAATAAACTAAATCCAATACTTGGGATACTTTCGATAGAAGCTTCCAATGCTGCAGACATAGTACCTGAATAAATTACATTGATGGAATGATTTGCACCATGGTTGATACCACTAATGCAGATATCGGGTTTTCCATGAAGCACAATATCTACGGCAACTTTTACACAATCAACAGGAGTGCCACTGCAGCTATAGGTTTCAACTCCTTCAATTCCATTTACTTTAGATAGACGTAATGGGTGTCCAATCGTAATCGCATGTCCCATTCCGCTTTGTGGTTTATCAGGAGCCACTACATATACTTTGCCTAATCCTATTACCGCTTCTGTTAAAGCCTTAATGCCTGGTGCAGTTACTCCATCGTCGTTCGTAATGAGGATGATGGGTAATGCATCTTTTTTTGTTTTTGCCATGGGCGCAAGATAAGATAAAAGATAAAAGATAAAAGTGAAGAGTGAAGAGTGAGGAGTGAGGAGTGAGGAGTGAGGAGTGAAGAGTGAAGAGTGAAGAGTGAAGAGTGAAGAGTGAAGAGTGAAGAGTGAAGAGTGAAGAGTGAGGAGTGAGGAGTGAGGAGTGGTTGGTAATTTAGGGGCGAAGCCCATAGATGGTCCATTTTTCACTCTTCACTTTTATCTTTTCACTTTCAAGAACCTAACTCTGCTTCCGTGGAGGGGATAAAGTTGAAAATAAATTTGGAATAACTAAAAATATTAGTATTTTGCAGCTAAATCAGTTAGTTTATGTCAAACGCAGGGAAAAATTTAAAGTACCTACGCAAGTTGCGTGGTTGGACACAGGAAGAGTTTGCCAACAAGCTCAAGATCAAAAGATCCTTGGTGGGCGCTTACGAAGAGGAGCGCGCTGAACCTCGGCTGGAAGTGATGGAAGCCATCAGCAATATCTTTAAATTGAGTCTGGAAGACTTTCTCTTTAAAGACCTGGCATCAGACTCTAGCGGGGGTAATTACCTTGAAAGAAGAAGGATGATGAAGATGGAAGCAGAAATTGCCTCGATCAGTTTTGTACCTGTAAAAGCCGCGGCTGGTTATTTAGCTGGTTATGCAGATCCGGAATTTGTAGACGAGCTAAATACATTCACCCTTCCAATGTTGGCGCCAGGTCAATATCGTGCTTTCGAAATTGTAGGTGATAGTATGTTGCCTACTCCAAGCGGCAGTGTAATCGTTGGCGAAAAAGTAGACGATCTGGAAGAACTGAAAAACAGTAATACCTATGTCGTATTGTCTCGAAATGAAGGCGTAGTATATAAGCGCGTCATGAAAAACAATCGTGCTAAGGATAAATTAACGATGATCAGCGATAATCCGCAATATGAGCCCTATTATGTGAGTGCGGAAGATGTGTTGGAGGTTTGGAAAGCTGTGTATATTCTTCAAAAAGCAAACCTTGGTCCACGTTGGGATGTAAACCAACTTGCTGGGATGGTGAATAACTTACAAGAGCAGGTAAGTACTTTGAAGAAAAAGTTTAATTAAATAAATCATGATACATGAAAAACAGCCAGAGATGGCTGTTTTTTTATTTCGATATCAACCATTTATCCATTTTCAAAAACGATTAAGCCCCAATTCTTTAGATTTGCCCACTGATTATGAAGAAATTATTTTCTCTTTTATTTTTTGTTTTAGTATCGTACACTTTAATTGCCCAGGAGAAAAACTTGGAAGCATTAAAGATCAGTTCTGCTATCAAGATTGATGGGATCCTCGATGAAGAAGCCTGGAGTAAAGCTGCAATCGCAGATAGTTTCATTGAAAATAGTCCCAATTTCGGCGCTGTTCCTACACATGCTACCAAGGTTCGTGTAATCTATAGCGATCAGGCAGTTTATGTTGGAGCATATATGTATGATGATCCACAGAAAATACGAAAGCAATTAACTTCAAGAGATGGGGAGCAGCGGCAGGATATTGATTATTTCAGTGTTTTTTTTGATACTTATAATGATAAACAAAACGGATACCAGTTTTTGGTTACAGCAAGAAATGTGCAATCAGATGGAAGGCTAGTGGCTAATCGGGTATCACAATTTGGACTGCCCACAGATTATAGTTGGGATGCTGTTTGGGAAAGTAAAGTTTCCATCCAAAAAGATGGCTGGATCGTAGAAATGAAAATTCCTTATTCAGCACTGAGGTTTTCAAAAAAAGAAGTTCAGGATTGGGGACTCAATTTTCAACGATATACCAGAAGAAATAATGAGAGTGCTTTTTGGAATAAAGTAGATCCCAATCTGAATGGATTTGTAAATCAGTTCGGACATCTTAGTGGTGTAAAAAATATTGTTCCACCCCTGCGCTTATCATTCTTGCCTTATATTACAACAGGCGTAAGAACTACGCCTTATGCAGATGGTAGCACCAATACAACTATTCTTCGCAATGGAGGAATGGATGTGAAATATGGCATTAATGAAAGCTTTACTTTAGATGCTACTTTGATACCTGACTTCGGCCAAGTAGTCTCTGATAATGTGGTTTTAAACCTTACTCCTTACGAAGTTCAGTTTCAAGAAAACAGACCATTCTTTACTGAAGGAATTGAACTATTCAATAAAGCTGGATTGTTTTATAGCAGAAGAGTAGGCGGTACACCTACCAATTATTCATCTGTGAATGCGATGGTTGATACTTCTCCCAATATGCAAATAGTATCGAACCCCGGGATCACACAATTATATAACGCCACCAAATTTTCTGGAAGAACTAAATCAAAATTGGGTATTGGAATTTTCAATGCTGTGGCAGCTCAAATGCATGCAGAGGTATTAGATAAGACCACTGGTAAAATCACTAAAATAGAAACAGAGCCATTAACCAACTATAATATCATTGTGTTAGACCAAGCTTTGAAAGGAAGGTCTTCCATCACTTTCACAAACACAAATGTGATCAGAAGTGGCGGCTCCAGAAACGCCAATGTGAGTGGATTGGATCTGAATCTCTTTGATAAGGAAAACAGATACAATTTTGTATGGTCTTCCAGATATAGTAGCATCACAGGAATCGATAAATACGATGGGTTTGCGAATTATTTAAAATTCGCAAAAATTCGGGGCCACTGGCAATACAGTATCGCCAACAATATTGAATCTAAACGATATGATCCGAACGATCTGGGATTCTTAAGAGCACCCAACGAATTTTCTGGTGTAGCTAAAGTTGGATATTATGTATTCACACCTACTAAAAATTTCTTTAGTCAGAACTATACCCTTTCAGTAGTTCCTGTTTACTTATTAACGCCGTTTAAGTTTTCTAGTAATCAATACCAAGCAAATGCGTTTTGGTTTTTCAAAAATTTCTGGGATCTAACTATTAAAGCAACGGTAGTTCCTGATTGGCAAAAAGATTATTTCGAAATGCGTGCTGAGGGTAAGGTAATGAAGCGCCAACCTTATTGGTTTACAGGATTTAGTGGAAGTACAGATAGTCGGAAGAGTTTTTTTATTCGCTATGGTTTGGCTTATGCTGCTGCGCCGCACTTCCCCAACGATTCTTATCATAATTATTTAATTGGCCCCAGGTATCGTTTCAACGAGCACTTCAGTCTTGATTGGGAATTTACAAAAGAGCAGGATAATGGTCAGTATGGATTCGCTTTTAATGATCCCAATGGCGAGCCTGTTGCAGGACGACGCAAGAATACCAATTTCTCCAATGTATTAAGTGGTATCTATAATTTTACTCCTAGGATGAACTTGACAATGCGAGCGCGCCATTATTGGAGTCAGGTTTTGTATAGCAATTTCTTTACCACTGATGCCAAAGGGGATTATATTCCGCATGCATTTGTGGCTGGACAGGATCAAAACTTCAATGCCTTTAATCTCGACATGTTTTATACCTGGGATTTTAAATATGGGAGTAAATTAATAGTAGGATGGAAGAATGCGTTGGGTAGTGATTTTCCGATCAATGGTGTACAGTATAATCGATATACGCAAAATTTTTCGCAGGTATTTCAACAGCCCCATGGTAATGAATTTAATATCCGACTCATTTATTATATCGACTATCTCACACTGCAAAAGAAGCAGCATACTTAATTGTTGATCTCAATGATGCTGTGTTCTACAATGGCAAAAATTCTGTTGCTCTTTTTCTTGGAAACCTTTGCTGTTCCACTAAACTTACTAAAAGCAGGAAGGATTGCGGTATTTTCTGTGAAATAATAACATGGGAAACTCAAACTCTGCTTACCCATCCCTGAAATAGTGATAGCGGGATGCAAATGGCCTGAGAAATAGAAAGCATTATTGTTTGACGGCACCTCAGCTGGATCATGCACAAAATTAAATTCATCTAAACCATAGCTGCCATACGCTAATTGGATATTATTTTTTTCATACCAATGATCAGCTAAAATATCGTGATTCCCTTTTACCAAGATGAACTCCATTAAGGCAAAATCAGAACGGATTTTTGAAAATAAGGATAGTTCCAAATTATCTGCGCTATGAAAAAGATCGCCCACCGCAATCAGTTTTTTAGGTTTGAATAAACTGATCAGATCCACCATTCTTTGCATATCTTCTTTGTACACTGCATGTGGTACACCGATCCCGTTCTTTCTAAAATGACCCGTTTTGCCAAAATGCAAATCAGCAAGTATTAATACTGATTCTTTTTCCCAAAAGATCCCCCTTTCTGTGGTTAGCCAGAACATTTGATCATGGATCATGAGTGGGGTAGGTGCTGTCATTCTATCTCTAAATTTCTATTGCAAAGATGCGTTAGTTCTTCTCTAATTGTTGCTGCATTTTTCTGACACGATCTTCTAATTTTTCGGTCGACAAACTATTTCTATTCAACCCATCTACCGTGATGGGGAAAGCCAAAGGCGTTAATTGCTTTGGAAAACGCAATAGCAATTCACTGTTCGAAATTCTATCCAGTGCAGTTCTTAATCTTACTTCTTCCATCTGCTGTTCCATCAACTCTCGATAAGCTTGCCTTAACAAAATATTATTGGGTTCGTATTCTTCAAATACCTTGAAAAGCAAGGAGGCAGAAGATTGTAAATGTCTTGCTTTTTTATGTTCACCAGGAAATCCCTGAAATATTAATCCACCAATCACCGCAATATCCCTGAATTTTCGCTTGGCCATCTCAGCGCTATTGATACTTTTCTGAATGTCCAGCAACAGATTGTTGGTGGTGAATAATTCTTGTGCATTACTATTATCCACAGGGATGGGTTGATCGCTTAATAATTCAAATCCATAATCATTCATCGCTATCGAAAAACTAATGGGGGTGATCTGCCCAATTCGATAAGCAATGATGGCACTCATTGCTTCATGCACTTGCCTTCCTTCAAACGGATATACTAATAAATGATAACCGTCTTTCGTTTCTATTTGTTCAATTAATAATTGATTGTCTCTAGGAATCACCGACAAAGCTTGCTGCACCTGAAATAAGGTTCGAAGGCTTTTAATTTCAATGTCACTCTCATCAACCAGTGCTTTATTAAAAGTTTTACGAAGCATATGGCCAAGGTTGGCAGTAAGGCTCATCCGGCCCCCGTTCCAAGATGGAACAATCGATTTTTTGGAGGATGATTTGCGTACCAAAACATCCATGTCTTTGATCATCACCAATTCCAGATTCTTTCCTGCTAAAGTGAAAGTGTCTCCCGGTTCTAAGCGACTTATAAAATATTCTTCAATCACACCTACATAAGCACCGCCTAAAAACTTCACTTTGAGCATGGCGTCGCTCACAATGGTTCCGATATGCATGCGATGACGCATGGCAATTGCACGATTCATGATTTTATAAATACCATCTTCTATGATTACTTTATGGTATTCATCGTATTGATTTAATGCAATACCCCCTTGCGTGATATTCGATAATGCTTCTTGCCATTCTTCTACAGTAATATCAGCAAAGCAGTAGGTGGAACGAACTTCCTGAAATATTTTTTCGGGTTCAAAACCTTCGCCTATTGCCAGTGTACATAAATATTGGATCAATACATCAAAACAAAGAAGCATAGGAATTTTGCTTTCTATCATGTCTTCTTTGATGGCTTGTTTCAAAGCTGCGGCCTCCACTAATTCCAAAGCATTGGTAGGTAGGAAATACAGTTTGCTAATTTCTCCTGGTCCATGACCACTCCTTCCAGCCCTTTGCAAAAAGCGCGCAACACCTTTGGGCGACCCAACCTGAATCACAGTATCCACTGGCCTAAAATCAACACCCAGATCAAGACTAGCCGTACATACCACAGCTTTTAATTTTTGGGTATGCAATGCTTCTTCAACCCAGCGTCTTAATTCCTGTTCAATACTTCCATGGTGCAATGCAATGGCACCAGCTAATTGTGGGGCAGCAGTTAATAAACTTTGGTACCATGTTTCACTCATGCCCCGGGTATTGATAAAAATCAACGTGGTATTACTCTTTTCAATAATGGGCACCAAGCGATGCACCATTTTAATTCCCAAATGCCCAGCCCATGGATAGTTCTCAATTTCTTCAGGAATGATCGATTCAATATCGATACGCTTATCCATTTTAGCGCGAATGATACTGCCTTTAATATTCAACGGACTTAGCAACACCTCTTTCGCATCTTCGAGGTTCCCAATTGTTGCAGAAATGCCCCAAATAGACAGTTTGTTTTTTGCAGCGCCAATGAGTCTGCTGATTGCTAACTCAACCTGTACGCCCCTTTTACTGCCCATTAATTCGTGCCATTCGTCTACCGCTATGAATTTTAAAGTTTCGAAATATGATGAACAGTTTTTCTGCGCCAATAACAGGTGTAAACTTTCGGGAGTAATGATGAGGATCTCGGGAAGATTGTTTTTTTGTTTCTGCCTTTCTGCAGTACTGGTATCTCCATTTCGGATGCCAACTTTCCAAGGGATCTGCAATTCTTCTAAAACCAGTTCCATAGCTCGTCCAATATCTTTTGCCAGCGCTCGCAATGGAGTAACCCAAATGAGCTGTAGCTTATTATTCTTTGCAGTTAGATATTTATCGGGATGCTGATTAATATAATCAATCAGTACTCCTAGAAATACGGAAAAGGTTTTGCCGCATCCAGTTGGGGCATTCACTAATCCACTTTCAGCTTCTGCGATTTTTTCCCAGCAGGCTTCTTGAAAGCTAAATGGATGAAAGTTTTTGGCTTTCATCCATTCATCAATAATGTGGTATCCTTTAGTTTTTTGAAGCTTCAAAATTTTCTATTCTGCAATTTTATCGATCCATTTTACGAGTAAGTTTTCGAGTTTTACGGTTAGTCGCTCTGCAGTTCTTCCCACAGTAGTATTAAACTCAGGGATTTTAAGAAGCCAGTAAACAAAACTTGATCTACCTTCTTCTTTTGTTTTATGGAGAATGCTGGTTCTCAAAATCCCACCAAAATCAGATTTGAAGAATTGCCAGTTATGATTCAACTGATGTTGCAGCTGCAATTCTTTGTTTTCCAATTCTTCAATATATTGGGTAAGACTTTTTAGGTCTTTGATTTTATTCTTCTTCATTGTCTCTGGTTTGTTCCCTTACAATGATGCGTATGATGGGATTGATGAATAATTGTTTTCTTAAAAGAATTAGGAGCAAAGTGATAAATACTAAAATGCCAGTAGTGATGCCAAAGCCAATGATATTGCTATCATACACTTTCGATAACCAATAACTGATCGTCATTCCAGCAAAAAATAATATTAGCAATCCCAAAAATGCAAGGATCAGGATCCAAATAAGTACCCCTCCAATGGTAGAGCTTTTTTTGATGAATTTCAGACTGAAAATTTCAATCTTTAATTCCACATATTCTTGAATGGTCTTTTTATTGGATTCCAGAAATTGCCAGATATCAGGTGTGTTTTCCATATATACTGCTTGTTGCATAAAGTTACAACAATCGGAAACGAAAGCCTATTTCTTGAGGGGATTATATGTTAAAAGACCGACTTAACCTGTCCGTCTACTTTTTTTATGAAATACAATTTTCTGTTTTCAAGATAATCTGGGGTCAGGCTCTCTTTTTTGAGTTTAACGGATTGTATGTCAAAATCGTTGAATTGCTTAAAAGATTTGTCAGACAGGTTATGGATCAGGTTTGCCTGATGCTTGATCGCCAATTTTGTAAAATGATACATGGATTCATATCCTTTAAAGACCTGGTCGCTAGGGCGGGATAAAAATTTGTTTCGATATTTATTGGTGATGGTGATTCCTAATTTGTCTGTTCTAGAAAAGTTATACGGACTTGAATAGATCACATCTACACCCTTTAGATCTGGCCTAGATAAATCTTTTAATCCATCCCAGGTAGGCATTCCAATTACTTGTGTATTGTAGTCTCTATTCGCACTCAGTGTTTTAATGATGTTGATAGAGAAAGTCTCATTCAGTGTGCCACAAATAATAATATTCTGACGGTTACTATCAAGATTGTTTAATAAATCAGAAGTGCTAAAGCTATCAACCAGTTCAATGGTTTTCATTCTTAGTGGGAGCGCAGGTGTTTTTTTATTGTTTTCAGCAAAATAGGATTGGATCATATCTTCCATATTGCCCTTTCTCTTTATCCAAACAATATTATTGGTGGCATTGTTTTTTTGGAGGTATTTATAGATCGCATCAGCATGGGTCTTCAATGTGGGATTGATCATAACGAAATAAGGATTTTCAGTTACTCCACCATCGTTAGGATAAGTTTCAGAGATCAATGGGATTTTATGTTCGGCTGCAAAATCTGCTAAAGGCTTAATTTCATTTCGGTTATTGAAAAACGCAATGATCAGTGAAAGTCCTGCCAATTCTGGCTTTTCGAGGATCTGAGGGATGGGTTCAATGCTGTTTTTGGTGTCATAAAAAAATACTTCAGCCTTGATGCCTTCTGCATTCAGTGAGTCGATGGCCATCATTACGCCAGTATAAAAATCAAGTCCGGGTAAAATATTCCTTGAAATATTATTTCCCAATTTATAATTGTTATCAGTAAATGCAGAATCCATATAAATGGGTGCGAATACGGCAACTTTTACAATAGGTGCCTGCGCTTTTCCATTCAATGAAAAACCCAATCCCACAAAAGCTAGTAATACAAATAGTAAACGCATAGGTTCAATTGAATTTTTATTCCCACTCGATCGTTGCAGGTGGTTTGCTGCTGATATCATAAACAACTCTGTTGATGCCCCGTACGTTATTGATGATCTCGTTCGAAATATCTGCTAAGAATTCATAAGGTAAATGTGCCCAGTCTGCCGTCATTCCATCTACAGAAGTAACAGCCCTTAGTGCAACTGTGAATTCATAGGTTCTTTCATCGCCCATGACACCCACACTTTTAACAGGTAACAAAATCGTGCCAGCCTGCCAAACAGCGCTATATAGATTGGCTTTTTTCAAACCCGAAATATAAATATCATCAGCTGCCTGTAATAATGCTACTTTTTCTGCGGTAATATCTCCTAGTATGCGAATCGCAAGACCAGGTCCTGGAAAAGGATGGCGGTTGATCATTTCTGCAGGGATCCCCAATTCTAATCCCACTCTTCTAACTTCATCTTTAAACAATGATCTCAAAGGCTCTACCAATTCCAATTTCATACTATCAGGTAACCCACCAACGTTGTGATGCGATTTGATGGTTTGTGAAGGGCCGTGTACACTCACACTTTCGATGACATCAGGATAGATGGTTCCTTGTCCGAGCATTTCAATTCCAGTAAGTACTTTAGCTTCCTGATCAAAAATGTCGATAAAACCCTTGCCAATAATTTTTCGTTTTTCTTCCGGATCAGATTTTCCAGCAAGTGCGGTGTAGAAATGATCTTTTGCATCAACTCCTTTTACATTTAAGCCTAGTCCTTTATACATTTCTAATACTTGCTCAAATTCTCCTTTGCGCAAAACACCATTATCAACAAATATTCCGAATAGGTTTGATCCGATAGCCCTTGTGATCAATGTTGCAGCAACAGTACTGTCAACGCCACCACTTAATGCCATGATTACTTTACGGTTCCCAATTTTTTCTTTTAAAACTGCTACCGTTTCACTGATGAAATGGGCTGCGGTCCATTCTGCATCGCAACCACAAATATTTACCAAGAAGTTTTTGATAATAGTTTTTCCTTCAGTTGAATGATACACTTCAGGGTGGAATTGCAATCCATATAAAGGTTGAGAATCGGTGGTCGTTTTTTTGAATGCAGCGATCGGAATACTTTCAGTGGTAGCCAAAATTTCAAATCCTTCTGGAAGTGCCACGATCGAATCGCTATGACTCATCCAAACCTGCGAATTATCAGAAATTCCGTTTAATAAAGTATCGGGTTTCACGATCTGCATTTTGGCACGACCGTATTCGCGTTTGTTTGATTTATCCACTCTTCCGCCAAATTCTTTTGCGGTTAACTGTGCGCCATAGCAAACACCTAAAACAGGCAAATGCTTCACAAAATCTGGGATATTTACAGTAGGTGCATTTTCCTCATTTACACTAAAAGGGGAGCCGCTTAAAATAATTCCTTTTAAACCTGGTTCGAATTCGAATGATTTATGAAAAGGGATGATTTCGCAGTACACATTGGCTTCTCTTACAGCCCGGGCAATAAGTTGGGTATACTGACTGCCAAAATCGAGGATAAGTATCTTTTCTGTCATGCTGCGAAGGTAATTGAAATTTCTGTGGTGTTGAAACAGGATAAGTGGTTCGATTATTTTAAAGGTGGATTGCCAGCACCAAGGGTTTTGTATAACTTGCTAATACAAACCAAGACACATGAAAAAGCTTATCGTGATACTTTCGGCCCTCGTTTTATTTACTTCTTGCAGATACAAGCATGTGCAAGGAAACGGGGTAATAAAAACAGAGACTAGAAACGCAAACAAGGCCAGTCGAATTAAAATGGCAGGAAATTTTGATGTAGAATTAACTCAGGGCCCAACAGTGAGTGTGCAGATCGAGGGCGATGAAAACCTTTTGCCTTATTTTATTGTAGAAGATCGCGGTGGTTATTTAGTGATCAAAGCAAGGGATTATTTTAGTTATTCCTCCACCGATGGTATTAAAGTATTTATAACTACTCCAAATGTGGAAGAGGTTATTTTAGCAGGAGCAGGTAATATTACAGGCAAGTCTAAATTTTCTGGTTCAGATAAACTAAACTTGAAAATTGCCGGCACTGGAGACATTAAATTGGAAGTGAATACCCCAAGTGTCACATCTGAAATTGCTGGAGCTGGTTCGATCACCCTTAGTGGAGAAACCAAAGACGAGACAATTAAAATTGCAGGTGTAGGTGACTATAAGGCAGAAGATTTAAAAGCCGAAAATGCCAAAGTGCATATTGCAGGCAGCGGTGATGTAAAAGTATTTGCCGCAGCTCAGTTAGATGTTAATATTGCAGGTGCAGGTTCTGTTTATTACAAAGGCAGCCCAAATGTAAAACAACACGTTGCAGGTTCGGGGGATGTGAAGAAAGTAGATTAGGAAAATTAAGTGAAAAGATAAAAGTGAAAAGTGAAAAATGGAGAATCTAAGGGCTTCGCCCCCTCTTCATTTTTCACTCCTCACTCCTCACTCCTCACTCTTCACTCCTCACTTATTCCTAGTTCAATCTGTAAATTGGATACCGTAAATGCGCTGGCTCATAATAAGGCGAATTTTTATACACAAAATCCAATTGCGCATTAGCAGATGCGGCAAACTTAGGGTCTGCTTTTTTCTTTTCTTCCAATTGTTGTTGAAGCGCAGGTTGCGATGCAAGATAAGTTGCAGCAACATCTTCCCAACGGTAATTGCTATAGCCTTCTTTTTGTTGCAGAATGGCATCGAAAAAATTCCAACTGAAATAACTATCATCTCCGGTTGGCTCTAATGTTTCAACTAAAAATCTATCTGCTGCTTGTCCTGTTTGAATTAGATAGTCTCCTTTTCTGAATTTCATAGGTATTTGTTGGCCACTGATTTTTACATCACTATGCCTATAATGTTTTTCAAAAACTCTTGTACTGGTTTTATAATCATCGATATGATATGCTTCTACAGTAATAGTAGTGTCATTCAAAAACTGCTTCATGGTTACAGCATTCGCTTGCAATAAATCAATCACTGTATGCCAGCCTTGTGGAATGATGTATGCCAATGGCTTACGAACAACTTTATCAGCAATGGCATAATTATAAAACTTCACTTTTTTTGTGAAGGGCTTTGTACGATCATAATACATACGATCCATACCCGTAACACCACTTGGCTTTTTGCCGGTTTCATAACCCATAAAATTGATCATATCAAATCTTGTAGTATCAACTTTAAAACTTACTGCAAAATCTTGTTGTTTTTTAGTGGCTTCCTGAGAAGCTATTCTTGCTTGTTTAATAGCAGAACTTTGTTGAGAAGCTTGTTCAATCAGTGTTTGCATAAATTCATAAGTCTGCTTTACCCGCTGATCAAAAGGTTTCAGCATATGTGTTTCAGTTAAGAAAGAGAGTGTTTGAAATACTGCAGCATAGCCACTGCTATATCTTGGTGGGTCATAAAAATAACTCCATCCTTTTTCAGGATTGCCTTCTTCAAAACTTACATAAGGCGTCATGGTCATTTTTTTCTGCTCCATTCCCTTAAAGAGGGAGGGCTCAAATGTTTCGTGCAAATATTTTCCGATCTCGCCTCCTAACTTATTATGTTGGGTAGTCAATAAGGTCATAGTATATTGATAGTCTGCCCCATCACTTACATGGTTGTCTAAAAAAATATCAGGGTTTAACCAATGAAATATTTTGGCAAAGCTGACTGCTTCTTTGCTATCCGATTTGATAAAGTCGCGGTTTAGGTCAAGGTTCTGCGAATTACCCCTAAACCCATATGCTAAAGGACCATCTTGATTCACTCTTGAAAAACTATTTCGGTTGAGGGCACCACCAATATTATAAATCGGCATCACTGCCAACACAACATTAGTGGGGGCTTTGATTTTTCCACTTGCTAGGTCCCTTACCAACATCTGACTGGCATCAATGCCATCAGGCTCTCCGGGGTGGATGCCGTTGATGACAAAAATGACCAACTTGTTTTTCCAGTTAACTGAATTGAATTGTTGATCGGCACTGAAAAGCACAATATGCAGGGGAATTCCTGCATCGGTGGGCCCCATGGTTTTTACCTGAACCGTTTTATATTTTGCAGCCAATTGCTGATAATAGGCAATGCTTTGCGCATGGGTAGCGCTTTCTTTACCGTTCGATTGTTCGAAAATAGTTACAGGGCTTTGGCCCATTATAAATTTTGCTATTAATAGAAAGCTGAAAACCAGTATTTTTTTCATTACTTTAGGTTGAAATATTATTCAAAGTAATGGAAATCAGTCATAGAATCTTATTAATTGAGGATGAACCTAAGCTCGGTAAAGTAATTTTGGAAGAATTGAAAGGGCAGGGGTATCTGGTAGATCTGGCTGCGGATGGTTTAATAGCAGAGAATTTTTTTAAGCAGAACAATTATTCATTGGTGTTGATGGACATAAATATTCCTTATAAATCAGGTTTTGAACTATGTAAAGATTTTAGAGCGATCAAAAAAAGTATTCCCATCATCATGCTGAGTGCTCTGGGAGAAATCAATGATAAAATGGAGGCCTTTAAACTGGGGGCCGACGATTATATTGTTAAGCCATTTCATTTCGATGAACTCTTTGCCAGATTAAAAGTATTCTTAAAAAGGGCAGATCTAAAAGACGAAGACGTAAAAATAGTTGTAGATGATCTTGAAATTGATTTCAGAAACAAAACGGCGGTACGAGCTGGTGTAACAGTTAATTTAACTGCGAAAGAATTTACTTTATTGGTATTGCTTGCAAGGAATAGAGGAAAGGTAATTTCGAAACAGGAGATCTTGGAAAAAGTCTGGGACCTGAGTTTTGATACAGGAACCAATACCATTGAAGTGTATATCAGTTTCCTAAGAAATAAATTGGACAAACCCTTCGAAACCAAACTAATTCATACAAAGCCTGGGTTTGGTTATTATATAAAATAAGGCAGCAACTATGAGTATCAAATCACGGTTCGCTTTTATTTTCAGTGGTTTTGTTGCCATCATGCTGGCTATTTCATCTATTGCTATTTTTATTCTCTATAGCAATTTCAGAGAATCAGAGTTTTATAGCCGCGTAAAATCGGAAGGGGTGATTTTTCACGATTACGTGTTTGAAATCAAAGATCCCAAGCAAGCCGCCATGGCTAAAATTTTATCTGGGGTTTACACCAATTCGGTGTTTGATGAAAAATTAACCGTTCTTGATTCGGCTGGAAATGTCTTGAACAAATTACCCGAAACATTAAACCAACATTTTGATAAAGCACTTCTGAATCAAATAAAAAGCAAGCGTGAGATCAGATACGAAATTGATAAGTATCAATTCGTGGGAATGTATAATCCGCAAACAAAATATTATACTATTGCTTCAGGTTATGATCTATCGGGGTATCGAAAATTGCAAAACTTGGAGATCATTCTTGCGTTGGTCTTCCTGATCGGGATGGTAATGACAGCATTGTTTTCTTTCTTCTTTGTTCAACAAGCATTTAAGCCGTTGCTAGCTTTAAATAAACAGATTAAGCAAACAACCATTTTAAATTTGAGTGATAGGTTGATCGTATCTGATGAATTTCCAGAGATCAATCAAATTGCCATTAGCTATAATGCCATGTTGGAAAGACTGAGTAAAGCATTTGATTATCAAAAGAGTTTTGTGCAACACGCATCACACGAATTGCGTACGCCTCTGGCCATTATGCTTTCACAAACAGAATCTGCAATCAATAAAAAATTATCCGAAGCTGATGTACATAATTTATTGGCATCACTCAAAGAAGATCAGCAAGGAATGATCGATCTTACAAACTCGTTGCTGTTGCTTTCGCAATATGAATTATTGGGTTATCAAAAAGACTGGCCAAAAATTAGGGTTGACGAAGCTGTAGTGGAAGCTTCGAGCCAGGTGATGCAAATGTTTACGGATGCTAAAATTCATATTGGATTCAAAGAGATCCCTGAATCTGACGAATCACTATTTGTGGTGGGAAATGATTCACTCTTAAAATCAGTATTCATCAACCTTATAAAGAATGCCTATCTCTATGCTTCAGACAAACGGGTAGATGTGATGATAGACACAGCCAATGGTAAGGTATCAGTAGAAGTGATGAATAATGGTCTTATTTTATCGGAAGAAGATGCCGCACAGGTCATGCAACCTTTTTACAGAGGTAAAAATGCACTCAATGCCAACACGAAGGGATTTGGACTTGGATTATCGATCGTGAATCGGATCTTATTAGCTCACCACGGAATCGTAAACTACGATGCACCAGCACCCGAGAAAAACCGTTTTACTGTAATATTACCACAAGCTATTTAGTAGGGGCACAAAAAAGCCAACCGTTTTCAGGTTGGCTTGCTTAATCAGTTATGTGAACTACTTAAATAAAATTAAGCAGCAGTAACATTTGCTTTCTTAGCAAGTTTGCTCTTTAAGTTAGCTGCTTTGTTCTTGTGGATGATGCCACGTTTTGCTAACTTGTCGATCTGAGAAATAACATCAGGTAGTTGCTCGCCGTATACTTTTGTATCAGTATTTGCTTTTAAATCACGAATAGCGTTACGGGTAGTTTTACCATAATAACGGTTAGTATCGCGACGCTTTGCAGCTTGTCTAACATCTTTCTTTGTAGCTGAATGGTTTGCCATGTTCTAATTTTTTCAGGACGGCAAAGGTAAGGGCTGGAAACGAAATTCAGAAATTTAAAAGAGAAAAAATCGGGTTTATTCTCATTTTTCTTGAATTTAAGCCAAAATCCTACCGTCGTACCTAGCAAAGTTGCAAGTTTTTTCTGTACTCAATCACCGATATTTGCCAACTATTCTATAAAAAAGCTGTTTTACATTCCCATGAAAGACTTTTCGTTCATCACCAACTCCCACCCGGCGTATATCGAAAGCTTATACAACGATTTTATAAAAGACCCACAATCGGTAGACCCAGACCTCCAGAAATTTTTCGAAGGATTTGATTTTGCCGTTAGCAGTGGTTCAGTGCAAAATAATGTTAATCAATCTGTTACAACAGATTGGATGAAAGAGATCCGGGTATATCGCCTCATTTTAGGCTACCGAAATAAGGGACATTTGTTAGCAACTACCAACCCTATTAGAACTAGAAAAGACAGGGGAGCCAACCTTGATCTGAACTTTTTTGGGTTAACCGATGCTGATATGAATACGGTATATCAGGCGGGTAATTTGGTAGGCTTGGGTGCTGCCACGCTGAAAGATATCCTGGCACACCTCCAAAAATGCTATGCCAACCATGTTGGGATTGAATTTAAATATATCAGCGACCAGAAGAAAATTGATTGGCTAACAGCAGAGATCGAAAAAAACTTTGCAAACCAACTAAGCCTCACAAAGCAAAAGCGCATCCTGGAGAAATTAAATCAGGGTGTAATGTTTGAAAAGTTTTTGCATACCAAGTATGTTGGTCAGAAGCGATTCTCTTTGGAAGGAGGTGAAACAACCATAGCAGCACTCGATGCCATTATTAATACTGCGGGCAACCATCAAGTTCAGGAAGTAGTGATTGGGATGGCACACCGGGGTCGTTTAAATGTGCTTGCCAATATCATGGGCAAAACCTATGAGCAGATCTTCAGTGAATTTGAAGGAACAGCAACTATTGATCAAACAATGGGTAGTGGCGACGTGAAATACCATATGGGTTACGGTAGTGATGTGCAAACAGTAGATGGCAAGGAAGTGCATTTAAAATTGATGCCAAACCCATCGCATCTGGAAGCTGTAGATCCTGTGGTAGTTGGTTTCGCAAGAGCTAAAGCTGATGTTTTATACCAAAGTGATTTTGATAAAATATTACCCATCCTAATTCATGGTGATGCATCTGTTGCTGGTCAGGGTATTGTGTATGAAGTATTACAGATGAGTAACCTTCGTGGATACTATACAGGTGGAACCATCCATTTTGTAATCAATAATCAGATCGGATTTACTACCGACTTTGATGATGCTAGAAGTGCTGATTATAGTACCTCGGTTGCTGCCATGGTGCAAGCCCCGGTATTGCATGTAAATGGAGACGATGCGGAAGCAGTAGTAAAATGTGCTGAAATAGCTACACGTTACAGACAAGAATTTAATAGCGACATCTTCATTGATATGGTTTGTTATAGAAAACACGGCCATAACGAAGGGGATGACCCAAAATATACACAGCCACAATTATATGCGCTGATCGATAAACACCAGAATCCCAGAGAGATCTATACACAACATTTATTAGACAATGGGGAGAGCGATGCCAAGGAATTGGCAAAAGCGATGGAAAAAAAGTTTTGGGAGGATTTGCAAGAAAGACTCGATGAAGTAAAACAACACCCGCTTCCTTATAAATACCAACCACCAGAACTGGTTTGGAAAAGTTTACGCAAAGCAACAGCAGATGATTTTGATCTATCTCCCAACACTGCAATTGGTGAATTGGAATTGAGAAGTATGTTTCAGAAACTGATGCAATGGCCTGATACTTTTAAACCTTTGAAAAAAGTAGAAAAATTATTGCAAGAAAAGAGCAAACTACTGGAAGCAGAAAATAAAATTGATTGGGCAACAGGCGAATTGTTGGCATATGGTTCTTTGTTGTTGCAGCATAATTTAGTACGTATGAGCGGACAGGATGTGCAACGTGGTACATTCTCGCACCGTCATGCTGTGCTACGCGATGAACAAACCAATAAAGGATATAATCGTTTAAACCATTTCCAAGACAATCAGGAGAAATTTAGAATTTATAATTCCTTATTAAGCGAATACGGTGTATTGGGATTTGAATATGGTTATGCAATGGCAAACCCTGCAGCATTGGTGATTTGGGAAGCACAGTTTGGAGATTTCTCCAATGGTGCACAAACCATGATCGATCAGTTTATTGTGGCAGGTGAACAAAAATGGCAACGTATGAATGGCATCGTGATGCTATTGCCACATGGTTATGAAGGTCAGGGGCCAGAACATAGTAGTGCTCGGATGGAACGCTATTTGCAAATGTGTGCAGAGCTGAATATTGTGATCACCAATATCACTACCTCAGCGAATTTATTTCATGCACTAAGAAGACAGTTGGCCTGGCAGTTTAGAAAACCTTTGATCAATTTTTCTCCAAAAGCAAATCTGCGCTATCCTGGAACTTTTAGTAAGGTGGAGGAATTTACGAATGGCGGATTTAAAGAATTGATCGACGATCAATTTATACAAGATCCTGCGCAAGTAAAAAAAGTACTATTCTGTTCAGGTAAGATCTATTTTGAATTAGCAGAGAAACAACTAAAAGAAAACAGACAGGACTTGGCCATTATTCGATTAGAGCAGATCTATCCTTTGCCTCACAAACAACTAGAAGCTTTGTATCATAAATACCATAAAGCTACTTGGTTCTGGGTACAGGAAGAACCATTGAATATGGGTGCTGCATCGTTCTTGCAAATGAATTTGAAATCCATTAACTACGGGGTAATCAGCAGAAATGCAAGCGCATCAACAGCTACAGGTTATGCAAAAGTGCATGCGAAAGAGCAAGCAGAAATTATTAACCTGGCATTTAGCATCTAAAAAATTATTAAATAATTAGAAATATCAACGCTTTATGATTGAAATTAAAGTTCCCACAGTTGGTGAATCTATCACGGAAGTTACTTTGTTGAAATGGACCAAAGCAGAAGGTGCTTATGTGGAACGTGATGAAGTAATTGCAGAATTAGAAAGTGAAAAAGCAACCTTCGAAGTGAATGCAGAAAAAGCTGGAACACTTTTCAGGCTTGCTGCAGAAGGCGATACCATCTTAATTGGTTCGATCCTGGCAAAGATCGATGAAACTGCTGTAAAGCCAGAGGCTGAAACAGTTGTTGCAGTTGAAAAGAAAGAAGAAAAAGCTGCGCCGATAGCTACCAATCAAGCAGCAGTTACTTCAGTGCCTAACGATATTAAAGCTAGCCCTGTTGCATCGGCCATCATCGCTGATAAAAAAGTAGATCCTGCAAGTATTACTGCATCAGGTTTTGGTGGAAAGATCATGAAAAACGATGTGTTGGATGCTTTGAATCATCCAGGTAAGAAAGCATTTGCGGGGAATGAAATTGGTAGCAGAAATACGCGTCAAGAAAAGATGAGTAACCTGCGCAAAACAATTAGCAGACGCTTAGTAGAATCTAAAAATACGACAGCCATTCTCACTACTTTTAACGAAGTAGACATGACGCGCATCATGGAGATCAGAAAACAGTTCAAAGATAAATTCAAAGAGCAGCATGGTGTGAATCTGGGTTTCATGAGCTTCTTTACAAAAGCTTGTGCCATTGCATTGGGGGAGTGGCCAACAGTGAATGCTTATATTGATGGAGATCAGGTTTTATACCACGATTATGCGGATATCAGTATTGCAGTAAGTACGCCACGTGGCTTAACTGTTCCTGTTATTAGAAATGTAGAAAGTTTATCCATGGCCGAAGTAGAGAAAGCAGTTGTAGTTTTGGCTGGTAAAGCAAGGGATAGTAAACTAACTGCGGAAGATTTACAAGGCGGCACTTTTACAATTACGAATGGTGGTGTTTTTGGAAGTTTGATGAGTACGCCAATTATTAATATTCCGCAGAGTGCGATTTTGGGGATGCATAAAATTCAAGATCGACCAATGGCCATCAACGGACAAGTGCTTATTCGTCCAATGATGTATCTGGCATTGAGTTATGATCACCGGATCATTGATGGTAGAGAGAGTGTGAGTTTCTTGGTACGCGTGAAAGAATTATTAGAGAACCCCGAATTGTTATTGATCGGAAAAGATCCGGTGAAAACCTTATTAGAATTATAAATTTCGGCATAGTCCCATATGAAATACGCAAACCAATACTTGCTTTCAGCTATTCAGATCATGAACAATTATGATGGTAGTATGCCATTGGCTGCGTTTTTGAAAAAGCATTTCTCCGAAAACAAAAAATTTGGTTCGAAGGATCGCAGAAATATTGCACACCTCTGTTATGCTTATTGTAGAATTGGTAAAGCTGGTTCAACAATTGCGATCGATATTAGTTTTAAGATCGCCCTATTTTTAGTGAGTGGGGCTGAAGAGGGATGGGAACTATTGTTCGACGAAAACTGGAAGAACCATTGGTCAAAACATTTGGATGAGAAATTAGCTTTTGTTATAGAGCAATATCCTGCATTTAAAGTGGCAGATATTTTCCCCTGCACTTCGAGTATCAGTGCAGTGATACCTGTAGAAGCTTTTTCTATATCGCATTTTATACAGCCTGATGTTTTTTTAAGATTAAGGCCTGGTAAGTATGATGCAGTTCGGAAGCAGATCAAAACGGCTAAAATTGCATTTACAGAAATTTCGGAAACCTGTTTTGCACTTCCCAATTCAGTGAAAATTGATGAGGTAGTGAATATTGATAGAGATGTGATTGTGCAAGACAAAAGTTCACAAAGAATTGCAGAGCTTTTTGCAAAAATGGAAACGGATAAAACTAAGGCTATACAGTTATGGGATTGTTGTGCTGCCAGTGGTGGTAAAACAATTTTGGCAAGAGATTTTTTCGGAGTCATGGATATGACCGTTTCTGATATCCGTGCAAGCATTCTCCATAATTTAAAAGCAAGATTTGAAAGAGCCGGCATCAAATATTTTCAATCAGTTACTACCGATTTATCAAAACCTAATCCTACAAAGCCCAATGGAAAGTTTGATCTGATCATGGCCGATGTACCCTGCAGTGGTAGTGGCACCTGGGGAAGAACGCCTGAGCAGTTATCTTTTTTTACTGCAGATAAAATAGAACAATATACTAGTTTGCAGAAAAATATTATCAGCAATATTCTTTCCTCACTAACACCCAATGGCTATTTGTTATATAGCACATGCTCTGTGTTTAAAGCCGAGAATGAAGACATCAAAGCTTATATACTTGCTCAAGATCCCTCATTGAAAGTTGTGGAAGAAAAATATTTAGTCGGCTATGCAGATAAAGCAGATACCATGTATGCGGTACTGTTTCATAAATAATTATTGGATCAGTTCGCCGCGTTGAATGATGCCACCTGCAACCACATCATTGCCTTCATAGATCACAGCGCTTTGCCCGGGTGCAATCCCTTTTACATTTTCAAAAAATCTTGCTCGAACACCATTTTCTGTATTGTATAAATGACTCAAAGCGCCGCTGTCTTTATATCTGATCTTAGTGATCGCTTCCATACCATCGGTAATGCCATCATATTTACCCCAATTCATTTTTCCGATCAGCATATCATTTTGTTCCAGGTCTTTTTCATCACCCAAAACAACGGTATTAGTATTTGGATTAATCGAGGTTACATATACAGGATGGCCCATGGCAATTTCTAAACCCTTTCTCTGGCCAATGGTATAAAACGGATAGCCTTTGTGTTTGCCTAAACGTTTTCCAGTTTTATCTACAAACCAACCACCATTTACGCGCTCTTCCAATCCATCCACATTGCGTTTTAAAAAGCCGCGATAATCATTATCTGGTACAAAACATATTTCGTAGCTCTCACTTTTCTTAGCTAGTTCAGGATATCCCATATCGATGGCCATTTGCCTGATTGCCGTTTTGCGATAGCCGCCAAGCGGTAACATGGTCCTTGCTAAAAGATCCTGTTCCAGTCCCCAGAGCACATAACTCTGATCCTTGGTTTCATCAGCACCTTTGCTGATCACATATCGATCATTTGTGTGTTTTCGAATTTCGGCATAGTGGCCTGTTGCTATAAATTCACAATCCAATGCGTTGGCCCTTTTTAATAAAGCCCGCCATTTGATATGTGTATTGCACATCACACATGGATTGGGAGTGCGTCCGGCAATATATTCTTCAATAAAATTTTCAATTACAAAATCACCAAATTCCTCACGGATGTCTAGAATAAAATGCGGGAACCCATGGTGCACAGCTGCCTGCCTTGCATCGTTGAATGAATCAATATTACAGCAACCCGTTTCTTTACTACTGGTACCACTACTAGCGTAATCCCATGTTTTCATGGTAATTCCCACCACTTCATACCCCTCATGGTGCAGCATCAATGCTACAACGGTACTATCAATACCGCCGCTCATTGCCACTAACACTTTCCCTTTGCGACTCATCCTTTTTAAAATTTAGGCAAAATTAGAACAACTGAACTTAAGTGCTCCCCGATTTAACTTTATGAGCCTCCAAAAACCTTTCGAAAAGCGAAAAATAAGGGTTTCTAGGGCCCATCTTGTCTGGTTTAGTCTAATTCGGCTGCAAAATGTGGCATAAATGGTTAAAAAATTCAAGTGAAACGCGACAAGAATTTTACTAATTTGAGCAACACTTTAATCCTCAACGGAAATAACAAAACAGATATGATAAAGCTTCAAGTAATTGGTAATCTAGGCAAGGATGCCGTATTAAACAATGTAAATGGTAAGTCAGTGATCAACTTCACTGTTGCTCATACAGAGCGTTTTAAAGATGCACAAGGTGTACAGAAAGATAAAACAACTTGGGTTGATTGTGCTTATTGGACAGACAGAACAGGCATTGCTCCTTATCTTAAAAAGGGTACAAGTGTATATGTGGAAGGAACACCTGATGTTAGAACCTATACCACCGCCGATGGTAGAAATGGTGCTACGCTAAGCTTAAGAACTTTAAATATTCAGTTATTGGGTGGCAGACCAAATGAAGGTGGTGCACCGCAGCAAGATAATAGCAGCAGCAGTAGCACTGTTGTGAACAGTTCATCTGAACCGTTGGACGATTTGCCATTTTAGGATCACTGCGCTAAAAAAAATGCCAATCATATCGATTGGCATTTTTTTTATGCATACTGTTTTTTAATCGCTGCAATTTCTTTTTTATACACTTTCAATGCTGCAACTTGATCTTTAATAAAACTATTGTCCTCTAATTTTCCGATCACAGCATTCATTTCTGCAGTGGTATCATATACCATCTTACGATAGGGATTGGAATAGTCTTTTGCTTTAGAATCGTAAATGCCTTTCGCCATCCATTCTTTAGTACTGATCATGGCGTCTAATAAACTATTGAATTGTTGTTTGTTTATTTTCTTTAATGAGCTGCCAAGTAGCTCACTCAACACCGCAAATCCATGTGCAGCACGTTGTGCAGAATAGGCTGTGCCCATGGTTTCATAGAAAGCATGGATCTCATCCCAGGATTTGATTTTATTGGAATTGATCTTTTTGCGTAGGGTTAAAACCTCTGCTTCAGGAACTAACTGACCGCCTAAGTTGATCCAATTATTGAGGTTCGTTTTTGCGGGAAGCATTTCAATGAGCGCATCAAAATTTTTAATGGATTGCGCTTTTGCAGTTTTCAATACTTCTGTCATGCCATAGAACAATACTAATTCTTCAAAAACATGGTAGGCTTTTAATACTTTTCTAAAAACA
>CAIYAG010000406.1 GCA_903924075.1 uncultured Bacteroidota bacterium
GATCATCTGTAAAGTGATTAATAGTAGGTGGAATGATATCGTGTATCACAGCTTGGATACATGCGATCGCTTCAATAACTCCAGCGGCACCAAGGCAGTGACCGGTCATTGATTTTGTAGCACTGATATTAAGATGATAAGCGTGTTCACCGAAAACATCAGTAATCGCTTTTGCTTCTGCGCCATCTCCTAAAGGAGTAGAAGTTCCATGAACATTGATATAATCAATTTCGTCTGCTCTCATGCCTGCATCTCTTAATGCAGCATTCATTACGTTGCGTGCACCTAATCCATCCGGATGTGGCGCTGTAAGATGATATGCATCGGCAGTTGCTCCGCCACCTGCGATCTCACAGTAAATTTTTGCACCACGTTTGATCGCGTGTTCGTATTCTTCAAGTACCAAAACACCAGCAGCTTCACCCATTACAAAACCATCACGGTCTTTATCATAAGGTCTGCTTGCAGTTTTCGGATCATCGTTGCGTTCGCTCATTGCTTTCATGGCATTGAAACCGCCCATTCCAGCTTCGCTGATCACAGCTTCAGAACCACCACTAATAATGATATCGGCTTTACCTAAACGTATATTATCGCAGGCAGTAATAATCCCATTTGTGCTGGAAGCGCAAGCGCTAACAACGGCAAAATTGGGACCGCGAAATCCATGTCTCATGGAAATCTGACCAGCCGCAATATCCAGTATCATTTTAGGAATGAAGAAGGGATTGAAACGTGGGGTACCATCGCCTTTAGCAAAGTTGATCACTTCTTCCTGGAAAGTTGTTAATCCACCAATACCACTTGCGAAAATTACGCCTACACGATCTACGTCTACATTTTCTTTGCTGATACCAGCATCGGCTACAGCCTGATCACTAGCAACAATGGCTAGTTGTGCAAATCGGTCTAATTTTCGGGCTTCTTTTCGATCCATAAAATTTGTTGGATCAAAACCTTTCACTTCACAAGCAAATCTTGTTTTAAACTTTGAGGCATCAAATAAAGTAACATTATCTGCACCTGAAACTCCGTCAATCAAATTTGTCCAATAATCGTTCAGATTATTACCCAAAGGATTCAAAGTTCCAATACCGGTAACAACTACTCTTTTTAATTCCATTTCCTAGCCTGTTTGAAGTGATAATCCGCCTTTTCAATATTGCATGAAAAAGCGGATTAAATTATTCCTATTGAAGGGAGATCTTACTTAGCGTGCTCTTCTAGGTAAGCTACAGCCTGACCAACGGTTGTGATGGTTTCAGCCTGCTCATCTGGGATAGAGATGTTAAATTCCTTTTCGAATTCCATAATCAATTCTACGGTATCCAAAGAATCCGCACCCAAATCATTGGTAAAAGAAGCCTCGTTTGTTACCTCTGCTTCGTCTACGCCTAACTTGTCAACTATGATTTTCTTTACTCTTGTTGCGATGTCTGACATTGTAAAAGTTTTTGTTACAGGCGCAAAAATATACTTTTTACTAAATAAGCAATCTTTTAATGCATTTTTGTTTCCACAAGGTTTTACTAATAATTGTTAGTTCTTCCTCATTTTCTTGTTTTTAGATATGGAAATCATTGCTATCTTGTACACCTTGACTAACGCCTATGCCCTTACAAATCATTGACCACGGCTCACTCCAGCATCGTAAGATGGTGGATTTACGTTTTCAGATGCTCCGGAAACCTTTGGGATTAACTTTTTCAAAAGAAGACCTGGAGGCTGAAAAAAATGATATTTTAATTGGCTTTTTTGATGAAGAAAAGCTCGAAGGATGCTGTATTTTAACAAAAGAGGACGAAAAAACGGTTCGCCTTAGACAAATGGCGGTGCTTTCTGGGCTCCAGGGAAAGGGGATCGGGAGGGTAATTATGACCTTTGCTGAGAATATTGCCCGCGACCGTGGTTTCAAAAGATTAAACATGCATGCCCGAAAAACCGCTCAGGGGTTTTATGAGAAATTGGGTTACCATGTAGAAGGTCCAGAATTCGAAGAAGTGACGATTCCGCATGTGGAAATGGTAAAAGAATTATAATCAAAGGGTTGGAAATTTAATGTTTATGTTGAAATCGATTTTAACTGCTCTATTGTTGTTTACCCTATTTTCTTGTAACAAAACACCTAATGAACCAATTGCCGATTCATCAAAGGAGATAATTTCTTTTTCTTTGAAGATGTCAAATGGCTTATCATTCGATAGCTCTCAGGTGGTAGTAAAAATTCAAGGGAATACCATCGATATTACATTGCCATTTAATTCTGATTTAAGTCAACTTACTCCTTTCATTTCATTCAAAGGAAAATCAATTACTCCTGCTAGTGGGGTACTTCAAGACTTCAGTCAACCTGTGACTTATATAATAACAGCAATGGATGGTACTTCTCAAAAATATACTGTAACTGTTCATACCGATAAAACCCCTCCTCCAATTGTTTACTTTGGAAGTAGTAACAATATTTTTTATGCGCTTAACGCTTTAAATGGTTCCCTGTTGTGGAAATATCAAAGCACTAAGCCCTTTGTATCAAGTGCAACTTATAACAATGGCACGGTTTACATGGCTGGAATTGATGGATACGTATACTCTTTTGATGCTTTAGATGGAACGGTAAAGTGGAAGAATCAACTCAATTCCATTGGTATTGAATCAAATGTTGTATTTAATAATGGGATTTTATTTGTAGGCACAGATGATGACTATTTTTATGCGTTAGACGCAAATACTGGAGCCATTAAATGGCGTTTCTTAACTGGTGGTAATATAAGTTCAAGCCCAACTTTATTAAATGATCAAGTTTTTTTCGGGAGTGATGATAGTAAAATGTATTGTTTAAATGCATTAACAGGGGAATTGAAATGGTCATTCAAAACTGGTGATATTATCAATATTTCAGGGCCAGCATTAGTAAATGGAATCTTATATTTTGGTTGCAGGGATAAAAATTTATATGCGTTAAATGCAAATACAGGTGTCTTAGTTTGGAAGTATTTCGTAACAAATATTTCTCTCGAAATGTCAAGCCCAACAGTATCTAATGGAATTGTTTACATAGGAGGATGGGGAACTTTTCCAGTTAATGGTACTAAAGGAAGTTTATATGCTGTTGATGCTTTAACTGGAAAACTTATATGGGAAAAACTACAAAATACTGGATTCAGTTCAAGTCCAAATATTACCAATGGAATTCTTTACATAAGCGGTGACGATATGAAAGTTCATGCCCTAAATGCTGCAAGTGGTGAAAGTATTTGGGAAAAAATGATTATTCCAAACTCATCAAGCCCGGTTGTATCTAATGGAATTGTTTATGTAGGAGGAGGAGGAACTTGGTATTTTTATGCTCTTGATGCAATTACTGGAACTGAAAAATGGAAATTCAATACTCCAAATGGTATTATGACAACCAGCCCATTAATTGTAACATCAATGGGGGCTCCTATTTTTCCTGGTGATTCTGGTTCAATTCAATAAAATTATAATTACTAAATCCTAAAAGTTTA
>CAIYAG010000407.1 GCA_903924075.1 uncultured Bacteroidota bacterium
AAACTGATCATTTAAGTAGATTTTAAGCACAAAAAAGCCCGTCACGAATCTCGTGACGGGCTTTAGCTATTTTAGAATGACTATTTCTTTTTATCGTCTGAATTCTTGCCCAATGGTCTGCTTTTTGCAAAGTCAACCAATACTGGAGCCGCAACGAAAATTGAAGAGTAGGTACCAGTGATAACCCCAACCAACATGGCGAATGCAAAACCACGTGTTACTTCACCACCAAAGATGAAGAGGATCAGGATGGTTAAGAATACGGTTAATGAGGTCATGATAGTTCTGCTCAAAGTTTCGTTGATCGCACGGTTAATGATAGTGCCATTGTCAACACCTTTCATCAACTTGCTGTCTTCACGAATACGGTCATACACAATCACCGTATCGTTCATTGAGAAACCAATTACAGTTAATACCGCAGCAATAAAGTGCTGATCGATCTCTAATGGGAATGGTACAATATTCTTGAAGAAACTGAATACGATCAAGGTTACGAAAACATCGTGTAACAATGAGAAGATGGTTCCCAAAGAATAACGCCAGTCGCGGAAACGAATGAAGATGTACAAACAGATAATGATCATACCAAAGATCACCGCTTTTGCAGCACCTGATTTAAGGTCGTCAGAAATGGTAGGTAATACCGTTTGAGAACTTTGTTTGTATTTAGATTCAAATTCAGAGAAAGTAACTGTTTCAGGAATAAATGGTTTTAAACCTGTGTACAATTTATTCTCCACCAATGAATCGATATTGTTGCCACTTTCTTTGATCTTATAGGCAGTTGTGATATTGATCTGATTAGCAGTAGTTACTGTTTTAGTGATCACATCTTCTCCAAAAGTTGTTTTTAAAGCAGATCTGATATCTTCTTCTTTCACTGGTTTGTCGAACTTAATAGTATAGCTACGGCCACCTTCAAATTCAACACCTTCTTTAAAGCCATTGAAGAAAGAACCTATACCTAAAATAAATACTACTACAGAAATACCATAAGCGATCTTTCTATATTCAATGAATTTGTATGAAGCATGTTTAAATACTTTCTTAGAAATACCAGTGAAATATTCGAAGTGTCGGTTCTTATTGGTATACCAGTCTGTGATCAATCTTGAAACCAAGATTCCGCAGAACAAACTCAATAAAATACCAATGATCTGTGTGGTTGCGAATCCTAGTACCGGACCAAGACCAAAGTATGCCAAGATCAATGCTGTTAAAAGGGTAGTAACGTGTGCATCCAAAACAGGAGACAAAGAACGTTGATAACCATCGTTCACCGCATTTTGATAGCTCTTTCCTTTCGTAAGTTCTTCCTTGATACGTTCGAATATGATTACGTTCGTATCAACCGCTAAACCAATCGTCAATACTAAACCGGCAATACCAGGCGCAGTTAGCGTAAAGCCTAATGCACTTAAGATACCGATAGTAAATAATAAGTTTAAGATCAATGCCATGTTTGCAACCCAACCTGCAGTGTTGAAGTAAATCAACATCAACGCGAAGATCACGATGAAAGAGATCAAGAAAGACATAGCACCTCCTTTGATAGATTCCTTACCTAAAGTTGGACCAACTTGCTGTTCCGCAACGATACGTGCAGGAGCAGTTAATTTACCAGAGGTTAATAATTCAGAAAGGTCTTGTGCTTCTTTTAAAGTATATGAACCACTAATTTGAGAGTTACCAGTTGTGATAGGGTCGTTAACGTTTGGTGCAGAGTAAACGAAATTATCAAGAACGATCGCAATAGGCTTGTCTACGTTACGTGTAGTCATTTTAGCCCAGATGTTCGTACCGATCTTATCCATATTCATTTTGATCGCTATACGGCCTCTTTCGTCGTAATCCTGACCAGCATTGGTGATATGATCACCTTCCAGTTCTGCCTGACCGTTATCTAATGTTTTGATCGCATACAGCATCAAGATATCTTTTGATTTAGTATCAGAAGCATCTACTTTACCATACATGAACACTAGGTTAGAAGGGAATTTAGATTTTACAATTTCCATTCTCAAGAAATCGTTCAAGCGACCAGTATCTTTTGTTTGAATATATCCAAGATTAGAAGGGAAAACGGTTTTGCCACCTCTACCTTGGTAAGGTTGTGTAAACTGAATTAAACGAACAATTGGAGACTCGTTTAATTTAGCTTTCGCAGTATCAACTTTTGCAGCTGCGGTTTTTGGAGCTGCTGTGATGGTAGAGATAGTAGCTGTTTTAGAAGTATCAGCTTTAGCTTTTGTTGCTGCAACAGTAGTGGTATCTTTTTTAGCAACAGTAGTGTCAACTATTTTATTTCCGTTTAAATATTCTTGAACGGCTTTATCTGCTGCAACTATTCCACTTTGAACGTCTTTGCTTTCCAAAGTGTACATTTCAAAGAATTGTAGGTTTGCAGTAGCCTGTAAATATTTACGTACTCTTTCTTTATCATTGATACCAGCTAATTCAATATTGATAATACTTTTAGTAGGATCAGGATTGATGTTTGGAGAGGAAACCCCAAATTGGTCGATACGTGTACGAAGGATACGGTAAGTATTATTGAAGGCAGATTTTGCTTGTTCTCTTAAATAATCAAGCACTTTAGAATCGCTATCATCAAATTTAACCTTGCCATTACTTCTTGTAGCGAAATAAGGAGCAAGTTTAACATTAGGATTTGCTTTTACCAATTCTTCATTAAACAATGAGATCAGATCAGCGCCACTATTTGCTTTTCTTGCATTTGCATCTTCCAATGCTTTTGTGAAAACTGGGTCTTTGGTATAGTTAGCCAAAGATTTGATCAGATCACTCAGACCAACTTCCATCGTAACACTCATACCACCTTGTAAGTCAAGACCCAACAATAATTCTTTTTCTTTAGCACTTCTGTAAGTAGTAAAGCCAAAAGCGAGTTTATCATCTTTGGTACTGTCGAGTAAACGCTGTAAACGTTCTTTCTTTAATTCTTTCAAACTATCTGCGTAAACAGATTGCTGTTCTTTGTTTGATGCATATTTCTGTTCTGGAGTTGCAAATTGCTTCAGCCAAGTATCGGCTTTGGCTTCCATGTTGGATTCATGGTTACGAACAATCCAAGTAAATGATAATTGATACACACAGATCAAAATCAGAGCAATGGCAAAGAAGCGCACTAAACCTTTCAGTTGCATATTAGTAACGGTTTACAATTTTTTTTAGAGCGGCAAAGATAGGGGAATGGGAATGAATAATTCCCTACTGTGAATAGTTTGGGTTTCAGAAGGATACTTATTAGCCCAAAAAACCAAAAAAACTTGTCAAAAAGGGCATTTCGACAAGTTTTTTTGGTTTTGGAAGCCCATTTTAAAGCTAAAAATCCAATTATTGAACATCAATTAAGCTAATATCAAAGAATAACGGAGCATTAGATGGAATCGCAGTTCCTGATCCAGCACAGCCATATCCCATAGAGGATGGGACAACTAATTTTATACGACCTCCTTTTTTAATAAGCGGTAGACCAACTTTCCAACCGTCTACTAAAGTGCTCAACACCCAACCGGTTAAAGCAGGGTTACTTTGTGAATCAAAAACAGTACCATCGAATAGTTTTCCGGTATAAGTGATATATATTTTTGAAGTTAAACTAGGTGTATTTCCTGTACCTGGGGTAACAATCTCGTACAATAGACCAGAACTATGTGTTGAATAATTGATTGAATTTGCTGTGCAATAGCTGATCATAGTAGCACTTTCAGATGCAATAGGTGCAGGTGTACAGCCTGAAGTACCTGTTTTTCCACAGGATAAAGAAGCAAATAAAATAATGGTCCAAACGAAAATCAGTTTTTTCATGTATCGGTTTTAGGGTTATAGACGCTTTTTAATGCTTTAAGGCTGCATCTGGTGAGGTATTTCTGTTTGTTTTTTTCTTGCAAGTATGGATAAATAACGTTGTTCTTGTTGTTCCCATTGGTAATTCCGATACATAAAAGCCATAAATACTGAGATCCCAACAATTGCCAAAAGGAATAATAGGGGGTTTAAACTACTGTTCAACTCCATATTAGCTCTTTGGTACCAACCTAGATATATCGTTAAAAGAATGGCCACGCCAATGGCAAAACCAGATGATAATCCTATAAAAAAAGGGCGAGCAGCGTTTTTATAAGTGGCCCTTTGGTTGGTCCATCTTTCAAAAAAAACCGCTTCATCTTCTTTTGGCATGGCGCAATATTACTAAAACATGTAGAAATATCTAGTCAATCTGGTAAAGAAGCAGCTCTTTTAACTAAATTTAGGCAAGCTAATATGATTGCTCCATGAACTTGCTTAAGAAAATGGGAATCTGGATCTTCCTCCTGGTTCTTTTTGCGCACTGTTGTTTTATATTTTTTGA
>CAIYAG010000408.1 GCA_903924075.1 uncultured Bacteroidota bacterium
ATGTGGTTGGAAAGGCTTCTATGATCTGGTTCAGTTATGATAAAGGGCCAAGATGGAGCCGCTTGTTCAATAGTATCAAATAGCGTATCTTTAATAGCCGAAGGGGTCCTCATAGTTTTTGCTATGGGGACTTTTTGTCTAAATCATAATTTATGCAACAGCATCAAATTCAAGTTCTCTTCGATGAATATCAGGATAGTAGTTCATTGAATCAGGAGGACGCAGCACTTTTAGAAGCTGCAAGAGAAGCCATTCATTTGTCATACGCGCCTTATTCAAAATTTCAAGTTGGTGCAGCGGCACGGCTTAGTAACGGAGTGATCCTAAAGGGGAGTAATCAAGAAAATGCAAGCTTCCCTGCAGGTTTGTGCGCAGAACGGGTTTTATTATCTATCTGCTCGTCTTTATATCCAGGAATACCAGTGATTGATATGGCAATTAGTTATTTCAACCAATTGGGTGCGAGCAACCGGCCCATCTCTCCATGTGGTGTTTGTAGGCAAAGTTTATCAGAATATGAAACTTTGGTGAACCATCAGATTCGTTTGATCTTGGGGGGAAGTACTGGTAAAATTATTGTCATTGAAAAAGCAACTGATTTATTGCCTTTAGCATTTACAAGTGCAGATATGAAATAAACAAAAATAAATATATCAGTAGATTGGGAATTAATGTATGCTTCCTTATATTGCATATATATTATTTTAATCTATGGTTGTAAATGTTCAAAAAAGGAGCCTAGTTCTGACTTATTTAAAGCTTGGGTACCTGTTGCATTTAATGACCATTGCTGAAGTTTTTATTATAATACGATTCTTTCAAATTATTGAATTAAGCACTTGGTTGCAAGACGAGTTTTTAGTGCTTAAAATAATTTTCCTTTTCCTTTTTGTAACAGCCCCCTTATTTCCTCAATGCGATGCTCGATCTAGATACCAGAATTATAAACAAGTGAAAGACCATCTTTATCTATATGGGTTTCAGGGCAGGATTGTGAAACCTTTTTCATTTTCTAGGTGTCAGCGCGATGCCGTGATTGTTGCGGCAGAAGAGCTGGGAATGGAATCAGCATGTAAACAGTATTTTAAAAAAATGGGTTATCATTGGTATCATATTTTACCCAGCTTTCTTTTTCAAAAGCCGGCATATCTATTCCATAAAGCTTTTTGGTTAAATACTTTTTTCGCGAAATACTATGCTTCAAAAGTCAATTTTTCAGCCATACCCAATAAAAGGATTGTATCAAAACTTAGGGTTCAAAAAACCGAAACATGCTATAGTTTTACCGTAGGATCGATCATCTAATTAATACGGTTGTTCCTTTCAGATGAAAGGTTTGTCCTGTGTCTTTATGGGTGTAATCAAGTGTCCAAACATAAGTGCCGCTTGGTTGTAATTCTCCCTTTACTCTTCCGTCCCATTTCTTTTGCCAGTCAGTACTTTCATAAATAACTTGTCCATATCGATTGTAAACTTTGAAGTTTAAATTCAGTGCTTTAAATGCATTTAATGGATATAGGTAATCATTCAAACCATCTCCATTTGGAGTAAATCCAGACGGAATATCGATATAGCAATTAGGAAGTACAATGACTTTTTTAATGCTGGTGTCTGAACAGTTAAAGGCATTTTGAACAACCTGAATTACCTGGTATTGATTTTGCTGACCGTTTGCTTGAAAATAAATGCCGATCGGTTGTTTGAGATTACTGGTAACGCCGTTCCCAAAATTCCATTTCCAGCTGATACTATTATTACTACTGTTATCTATAATGATTAAACTGTCGTTTAAACAGAGTGTATCAGGCAAAGAAAAACCCGCTTTCACCGTATGATCTACAATATCAATGTCTGCTGAACTGCTATCAGAACAAAACCCGTTCGAGACGATCAGTGTAGTATGTAATTTGCCAAATTGATTTAATTTAAAAACAGGATTTTGTAAAGCACTTGTTGATCCATTATCTAATTTCCAGTTCCACTGATTGGCGCCATTATTAGCGTTGTGAAATAACAATAATGTATCATATTTGCAACCCACATTTATTTGAGAAATAAAATCTGCAGTTGTTACATTTTGGATAGAAAAATTTAATACAGAGCCAACAGCTGTTGGCTGTCCACACTCATTTAAAATACTATTTCCATCGCTGCCGATTTTCAAATGCAATTGATAACTTCCATTTGTTTTAATAGGGTTGGTTAATACAACATTTATAATATCAGAAAGGCCACTATTACAATTTCCCAGAGCAGTTTTTATCGTCACATTAGAAGGCCCGGTAATAAAAAAGTCTGAACCATCGCTTGCAATTGAATTGCAAGCCATCGGTCTGCTGAAAACCAATTTTAAAGTATCTTGAATACAAACAACAGGGGCAACACTATCCATTGGTGTAGGCACAGCAGCAGTAAACAAAAGACTTTCAGATAAACCAACCGCCATTTGATTTCCACAATTGTCGATCAATGTATTATTATCGTTACCCACTTTTGAAGTAACAGTATAGGACCCTGGCGTAAGGATATTTTGCATGGTCAGCTCTAAGGTATCTGTATCAAATGAAACAGCACATCCCCTGCCAACAGCCTTTGAAATTGAATTTTGACTTGCGCCTGTAACACTGAAATCAGAGCCGTCGCTACTCAAACTACTACAATTCATTTTTTTGTTTAGAAATAACAAGATCTGAGTTCCATCACATACAGCATGCACTTTTGTAATTATAGGTGTTACCGGGTCAATGATACTTGCTGTACCCCCTTGAAAAGACAGGGAATATCCAACCTGGGTACTTGAATAATTACTTACTAAAAGAATGTAGTTATGCCCAGAAATTAAATCGGGCATGGTGCTAAAAGTTGGATTACCGTTCACTGTGGCAGATGCACATTCATAAGAACTTCTGCCAGCATTACTTGCACCTGTTGCTCCATACATACCCGACCAATTCGCAGCTATGATTAAATTTTTATTGGTATAAACGTCCATTGGGTCATAACCCGTAATATCAAATAGTTCCCAATCGTAGTCATCTCCTGTAGCATTGATGGGGGTAATTGCAAATCCTAGTTTTCCGGAACTATAACAAGTGAACTTATACCAGAATGGATTTATATCTGAATAGGAATTACCATCATTACATGGTGTTGGAATTGATCGCCCACCACAAATTGGTACCGTTTTTTGTTCAAAGAGAGTAGTGCCACATACTGGAAATGCCGTAGTTGGGTTTTGACCTAGTGTTGTACATGTTTGACTAATCCCTGTTTTACTTAGGATACATAGTACCAAAAATGCAAAAAAATGGCGGTGGATGGATTTCACTGCCCAAATTTATTACTTCAATACCGAAATGATAAAAAATCAATTTAATCTTATCCTAAAATTTGAAATAAATAAGTTGTATTATTTTATAATTCATAAATCAATGAAATTCAGTATTTTAATTTAGTTATTTTAAAATAAATATCAAATTCGGCATTTTTGGCATGGTGTTTGGCTAATAGGGCGAAAGAAATGTTTTCGCCCATCTATTGAAAGAATTGTGGTTTTATGTAATTTACTAGTTACGGGAATCGGTTTGATGGGCAAACCTCAAATTGAAAGAATGAAAAAAATTATTGGGTTTATATTGCTGCTTGTCTGCACGAATCAAATTCATGCCCAGATCGATACTTTGATCATTAAACCCGCAACAGACACCGCAATTGTTTCAATCAAGACAGATACCACCATACTGCATAAAGATCTGCTTCAGCTAGATTCTCTTGTTTTGGATTCTGTGGGTTTATATAAGCTGAAGGCTAAGGCAAAAGTGGTAACTGGAGTAGCAAGCTTTTATAGTAAAAACTTGGATGGAACAAAAACAGCAACTGGTGAGTATTATAGAAACTCAAAACTTACTGCTGCTAGTAACAACTTTAAGCTCAATACTTGGGTAAAAGTG
>CAIYAG010000409.1 GCA_903924075.1 uncultured Bacteroidota bacterium
AATTGTTACATGGCGCAGAATCGCAAAGCCGCAATTGGCTTTATATTTGTCACTTTATTGATTGATGTTACTGGTTTAGGGGTAATCATTCCGGTAATGCCTAAACTGATTCAACAGTTATTGGGTACCACTGATATAAGTGTAGCGTCTCAATATGGTGGATGGCTCACATTTGCCTATGCAACCATGCAATTTATATTTGCACCCGTTCTGGGCAACCTCAGTGATAAATACGGACGTAGACCTGTACTATTGTTTTCACTATTTGGATTTGGAATTGATTATTTATTTCTATCCTTTGCCCCAAGTATTTGGTGGTTATTTGTGGGTAGATTGATTGCTGGAATCACAGGTGCAAGTTTTACAACTGCATCAGCGTATATCGCTGATATTAGTACTCCAGAAAATAGGGCCCAAAATTTCGGAATGATAGGCGCAGCTTTTGGTATGGGTTTTATTCTCGGACCATTGATTGGTGGTTTGTTGGGTGAGTATGGTGCAAGAATTCCATTTTTTGTGGCAGCTGGATTAGCTTTAACTAACTGGCTCTATGGTTATTTTGTACTTCCAGAATCTTTAGATAAGGAACATCGTAGAGAATTTGATTGGAAAAGGGCTAATCCGTTTGGATCTTTAAAACAACTAAAGAAGCATCCAGAAGTAAGTGGATTGGTTATTTCATTAATGCTCATCTATATTGCTGCTCATGCGGTACAAAGCAATTGGAATTTTGCCAATATCGAAAAGTTTCATTGGACACCAAAGATCATTGGAATCTCTCTTGGACTAGTTGGACTTTTAGTAGGAGTGGTTCAAGGTGGACTCATCCGATTTATCAATCCAAAATTGGGTAATGAAAGAAGTGTTTATGTTGGATTAGGTCTTTATGCACTCGGATTATTTTTGTTTGCATTTGCAACACAAGGCTGGATGATGTTTGTTTTCCTGATTCCTTATTGTTTAGGTGGGATTGCAGGGCCAGCTTTACAATCAATTATTTCAGGCCATTTACCACCCAATGAACAAGGAGAATTACAAGGTGCATTAACTAGTTTGATGAGTGTTACATCAATCATTGGCCCGCTTTTGATGGCCAATTCCTTTGCATACTTTACTGGTCCTGATAAACCATTCTATTTTCCTGGGGTATCATTCTTAATTGGTGCAATCTTAATGTTAATTGCAGCAATTCTTGCTTACCGTGTTTTGAAAATCGAGAAGGAACATGGTGTAAAACCGGTATCTGAATAATATTATTGATCAGACACTTCAACAATCATTTCAATTTCAACTGCAATATTCATAGGGAGCATATACATGCCTACTGCTGTTCTTGCGTGTTTACCCTTTTCTCCAAATACGGCAACCATTAAATCTGAAAAACCATTTATGACCTTGGGTTGGTCGTAAAAATTATCGGTACAATTTACCATCCCAAACACTTTTACGATTCTTTTTACTTTACTCAAATCGCCTATAGCTGTTTGAAGAGTAGCAATCAAATTGATGCCAGTAAGTTTAGCAGCTGCTGCACCTTCCTCAATAGTCAGATCTCTTCCTAGTTTTCCAGTAATAAATGTTCCATCTGCTTTAACGGGGCCTTGCCCGGATAAATAAATCAGGTTCCCTGTTCTAACAAATTTTACATAATTAAATAAAGGAGAACTTGGCTTAGGTAGCACAATACCTAGGCTTTGTAAATTTTGTTCTGGAGTTTGAGATTTTAAAAAAGAAATGGTTAGAAGTAAAATTGCAAATAAGAAATATTTTTTCATGTTAGGATTGTTTTTTTCTTGATGCAACTTTTTGTTTGGATAGAAAATACCGGTAACGATAAAACCCGGCTACAAATAATAGTATGATGCAGATCTCTGAAAAGAATTTCTCAGCATCAATAAAATCGGTTGGCCTGTCTTTCAAAAGAGGATCCATCAATAGCCCGTGAAACAAAAAAAGTAGTGCTGTGGCATAGGAAATTAAATGGATGTTTTTCCAGGTTCTGAACCCCATTTTTTTCTTGATGATCTTTTGTGAACTGATGATCACCACAAGTATGGCAAAGAAAGAGATCACACCAAGTAATACGATCCAGGGTTGTTTAGGTGCATTAAGTGGTTGAATGAAATGCTTCCATTCAAATCCAGCTTCTTTGTCCATAAACAAAATACAGGGATGTAAAAAAGCAAAGAACAATGCCAGATACGCCGTCCAATTATGAATCCTTTCAATGGGTAATATTCTAATTTTTTCTGGAAGCTTTTTCCAAAATGGTTGTGCTTTAAAGCCTGTACTCAAAAGGATCCCCAATAAAAAATTGAAACTGAGTAAACCAGTGGCGCATAAACCAAGACTTCCTGAAATATCTAAATAGGTTAATCCAAACATAGAAGATGAAGATACAGAAAACCGCATTTTTAAAAAAAGCGTTTCAGTGAACGAAAGGATGAAAAGAAACTAAAACCTATTGTTAAAACTATTACTAAATCTAATGTTAAACCATTGATTATTAAGCTCTTTTAAGTTTAAAGGCACATTTATTAGGCTGGAAGTTATTTAAAGTCTACTTTTGCAGTTCATTATTTATTTTACAAATTTTACAATGGACACAAAAATTCAAGGAACTGTAAAGTTCTTTAACGAAGAAAAAGGATTCGGCTTTATTAAGCACGACAATTCTAACAAAGAAACTTTCGTACATGCAAACGGTTTGATCGATCAGATCGAAGCTAATGACAAAGTTGAGTTTGATGTACAAGAAGGACGTAAAGGCCTTAACGCCGTTAACGTTAAACGTATTAGCTAATACTAACTTTCTTTACTATAAGGCCATTCTTCACTGAATGGCCTTTTTTTGTACCCATGACGGAGGGAATTTCTATATTTGCCAGATTAATAAGTTCAAGATATGTCAGCATTGATGCAAGAATTGCAGGAAACAGTAGCGTTCATTCAGAGTCGCTATTCTAAGGAAATAAAAGTAGGGATCATTTTAGGAAGCGGACTAGGCAATCTAGCCAATGATATTGAGTCGGAATTAGAAATTCCATACAATGAAATTCCACATTTCCCAGTTAGTACCGTACAAGGACACAAGGGCCGTTTGATCTTTGGAAAATTAAATGGTAAGAATGTTTTGGTAATGGCAGGAAGGTTTCATTTTTATGAAGGCTATTCTCCTAAGCAAGTAACTTTTCCCATTCGTGTAATGCGATTGTTAGGTGTAACAACACTTTTATTGTCGAATGCAGCAGGTGGCGTACAAGACAAAATGGAAGTAGGCGATCTGATGATCATCAATGATCATATTAGTTTATTTCAAACAAATCCACTCATCGGTCCTAATGAAGAAGCATTAGGTACTCGCTTCCCAGATATGAGTGAACCATATAGCAAAGAACTGATTCAAAAAGCGGAAGCAATTGCCAAGGCAAACGATATCGATTTAAAACAGGGTGTGTATTGTGGTGTAACAGGTCCTACATTCGAAACCAGAGCTGAGTACAAATTGATCCATACACTTGGAGGTGATGCGGTAGGGATGAGTACGGTACAAGAAACCATCGTTGCAAAACACAGTGGCATGCAGGTATTTGCAATTAGTGTTATTACTGATATTGGCATCCGCGAAGAGGAAAATACTATTACGCATGAGGAAGTATTGCAGGCTGCAAAAGATGCAGAACCCAAATTAACTTTGCTGTTCGGCGGTTTGGTGGCAGATCTTTAATATCATACGAATACTAGATTTAGGCGAATGCATGTAAAGGGATTATACCGTTTTTTAGGATTAACCATTTTAATGGCCCTCTTTGTGCTTCCTGTATTTGCGCAAATGCCTAGGAGTTTAAATTCTAATAGTTTTACGAATGGTGTGGGTAGTACCAGTAAGAGTAGTGATAAAAATAGAGACTCACTGCAACACCGCGATCCATTTGCAGATTCGCTAACTATTTATTACCGCTATTTCGATTCTACGAGGAGTAGAAAGATTGATTCCTCTATTACTGATTATTATAGTCGGTTACCAATGGGAGCATCTTACCATACACTTGGAACTTATGGAGCACCTGCTCAGTCGTATTTTTTTAACCCTGTAATGAAAGCAGGATGGGATCAGGGTTTGCATCAATTCGATGCATATAATTTTACTTTAGAGAATACTAAGTTTTATCAGACCACAAAACCCTATTCTGAATTGGCCTATTTATTAGGAAGCAAAGCAGAACAGTTGATCAGCGTATTACTCACACAGAATAAAAAAAGCAATTTTAATTATTCGTTCGAATACATATTTAGCAGTACTCCGGGCTTTTTAAAAACACAAAATAATAGCCATAATAATTTTCGCATTACTGCACACTATTTGAGTAAAAACAAACACTACGAGTCTTTCTTTGTTTATCTCTCAAATAAAACTGCGGCATCTGAGAATGGGGGGTTAAGGGATGCTACTAAATTAGATAGCCTTTCTGCTTCATTAAATGATCCTTATAGTTTGGAAACAAGATTAGGGCAGGCAGGTGCTGCGAGCAGAAACCCTTTTAATACAACTGTTAATACTGGAAATACCTACAGTAGTTCCAGCTTTTTATATAAGCATCACTACGATCTGGGTCAACGAGATTCAACCGTTACAGATTCAACTGTGTACCACTTTTTCTATCCGAGATTTAGAATTGAACACACATTAAAATTTGCAAGCAGTAGCTATTCTTTTTCAGATATTGCTGCAGACTCTGCACGTTATGGTATGTATTTTAATTATAAGATCCCTTATAATACTTATGGCGACACAATTAGTTATAAAGATAAATGGACAGAGATCAACAATGAATTCAGTTTGATCTCATTCCCTGAAAAAAATAATCAAAGTCAGTTTTTCAAAGCAGGTATCGACTTGCAAAACCTGATCGGTGTATTTGATACATTGACTGGGAAACACAATTTTTACAATATTTCTGGTATAGCAGAATATAGGAATCGCACAAGAAATCAGAAATGGGATATAGAAGCTGCGGGGCAATTGTATTTGAATGGGTTGAACGCTGGAGACTATTCTGCCATCATTAGTATGAAGCGCCAATTAGGGTCAACCGTTGGTTCATTAAGGATCGGGTTCCAGAACGTCAACAAATCGCCTGCGTTTATTTTGAATCCGCTCAGTAGTTTTCCAGTTCAAAACAGATCAGGGTATAACAAAGAAAATATCATTCGCTTTTTCTTAAACTACGATATTCCTAAAGTGGGATGGAAGCTGAATGCCGAATATTTTGCTGTAAACAATTATATCTATTACGATAGTTTTCTTACAGCAAAGCAAGACGCTAGTCTATTTAACGTGTTGCATTTGAGCGCTGAGAAAAAATTCAAATTAGCCAATCATTGGAACTGGTATTTCGACGGACATATACAACAAACTACAGGAGCACCTCCAGTGAATCTTCCATTCTTTTATACCCGAAATAGAATTGCATTTGAAGGAAATTTCTTTACTAATTTGTTTATATCAACTGGTTTTGAAATTCGTTATCAAACGCCATATAAACCATCCAACTATTCTCCTTTCTTAGGTCAGTTCATGTATCAGAATGCTTATACAGTAAGTAATCGTCCGGATATTGCAGCTTTCCTGAATTTCAGGATCAAAAGTTTCAAGGCTTTTTTCCGCTTAGAAAATTTAAATACCTTGGATGTACAGAATGGATTTAAGTTTGATCAAAGAAACTTTGCTGCCGAACAATATCCTTATGCAGGATTATGGGTTCGTTTTGGAGTATGGTGGAATTTTGTAAACTAATCTTTCTCGAAATAACAGAGACTTCCGCCAACCCACTGCTTGTCTTTATTATAACGCACGCCGATCATTTTACCCTTACTTAAACGCGCAAGGTTATTGGTAGCAATAGGTCTTGCATCCCCGTCTTTCCAGAAATAAAAGATCCTGATCTCAGCTTTGGCAGGAATATCTGGAGTTACAATCACATCTGCATATTTTACTTTGCGTTGTAGGATCCAATTTTCTGGGTCTGTAATTTTTTCAATATCCGCAAGGGTTAAGTCGATCACTACACCTTGCCCTGCAAAAGAGAACAGCGGTTTTAAAACATAGTTTTCTAAATCTGTTGGGATCTCTTTCACATCGTTCAGGAATTTTGTGAATGGAACATAGGGATGTTCTATGAATGGTAAGGTATGTTTACTGATTCTATAAAACCAATTTGGATGGGGCACCCATTCTACATTTAGGTCTTCTAAAAGTAGCTTTCCTTTTTCTTGAATTTCGGGCGACTGCTGTTGCAAGTCGTCAAAAATGATCCGGTTGTATATACGTTTGATGGCGATCTCTTTTCCGTCTTTTAAATAAAATAAATCGCGGTCCTTTTGAATTAGTTCGGTTAAACAAACAATGGGGATGCCTACATAATCACTGGTACAATAAAAATCTATTTTCGTTTTCTGCTGGTGTGGAAGGATCTCTAATAAGATCACATTTTCTGGCGCATGATTTCCCAAAATAATTTCCTTCAATAATTGGGTATAGGAATCGGTATCATATCCATTTAAAAAAGTGGAATAATTTTCAGGGATCTCAAAATGGTGGCGGGTTACCTGGTCCTGAAATATTTGGTAAGCAAATAGTGTAGGGAAACCCTGCATTTCAATTAATTGAGGCTCCAATTCTCCATTTGCATTTTCACAAATACCGAAATCAAATGCAATGAAATGGGAATGGTCATTTTCATTAGGCACTCTTACATTATCAGGGATCGCTTGGTTGCTGATGGTTTTAAAATTAAATCCAGTGATGGTATCTACAATACTTTCACAAGCATCAAGCACTTTATGTTTAAAAGCTTTGTCGATGAAAACAGGGGTCTCTGCAACCCTGAACTCTAATGCGCCGGGGTGTTTGCTATCCAACTCTTTTAAGTAAGCCTGATAAGCTTCTTGTGTGAATTGTTGATTAAAGGCTTTGCGTAATGAAGGAACCATGCATCATGATTTTATGTAAACTAAGTTAGGTATTAAACTACCACCAATTCACCAACCGCTAGATTTAAAAAATTGGGAAGTATGTTTTTGTAGGTCCACATAATTTTTTCAGGATCCTGCAATTGCTCCACCATGCTTTTCCATTTTGCCTCGCCATGGTTTTCGATCACACCTGCTTTCTTGTCTTCCCGCTGCAAATACATACTCATACCAATTGCATCTGCTTCTGGGTGAAACTGTGTGCCTATAAAATAATCGTTGAAGCGAATACTCATGATGGCTCTTTCATAGGGTACATGTGGCCGATGCTTTTCTATCGCCAAAATTTGTGCACCCATTTTGCGGAGCTTTTGATGATTAGGAGAGATCACTTGGTAATCTCTGCTATCAACGGCATAAAAAGGATCGCGCATTCCCTGGAAAACCGTTTCATTTTCTCCTTCATGCATTCTGTGAATAGGGAATACTCCAAATGAGGTTGACTTTCTTTTACATACTTCTGCAATATCGTAGTACCTGCAAGCCAACTGAAAGCTATGGCATATAAAAAACACATGTTTCTTAACCGGGTTGCTTACATCATTATTCCAGTTTTCAACCATCCTGAGCCAATCCATATATAAATTATCCCAAGGTTCTCCTTCAGTTTCTAATGGTGAGCCAGGTCCACCACTTGAAATATAGAGATCGTAAGAAAGATCTGGTACAACAAGTTCCTGACGAACATTATAGGTGTGATAAGTAAATGAAATATTGTTGGTCTGTGCCCAATGTTCAACAATCTCCTGAATACAGCGCATGCCCTGATTCGGAAACCCTTCGTACAAATCGAGTACGGCTATTTTGATCAATTTATTTTCTGTCCAATTCATCGGCTGCGAAAATAAGCATTAATGGTGGCAGAAAGAAGTGGAACTGACAGTGGTTCAGATACTGTCAGTTCCTTGTTGAAATCTTATTTAGAGATAACTCAAATTTGTCTTAGGAGTTAGTGTCAGTAATGTTTCGTACATCAGTTTGATGGTGTCTTCGATATCTTTTTTGTGGATCATTTCAACCGTAGTATGCATATAACGCAATGGGATTGAGATCAATACAGAAGGGCAACCATCGTTGGCATAAGCAAAACTATCGGTATCAGTACCTGTGCTGCGGCTCAAAGCTCTCAATTGAACCGGAATTGATTTTTTCTCAGCAACATCCTGTACCAATTGCAATAATTTGTTATGGATGGCAGGTGCATAGGCTAAAGACGGACCTTTACCGCATTGAATATCGCCCTCAATCGCTTTACTGATCATCGGAGTGCTGGTATCATGTGTAACGTCTGTAATGATGGCAACATTCGGTTTAATTCTGCGTGCGATCATTTCTGCTCCACGTAAACCAATTTCTTCCTGTACTGCATTTACAATGTATAAACCGAAAGGTAATTTTTTACTATTCTCTTTTAATAAGCGTGCAACTTCTGCGATCATGAATCCACCCACGCGGTTATCGAAAGCTCGGCCAATTAAAAAGTCATTCGCAAGCTCATCGTATCCATCTACATAAGTTACTACAGCACCAATATGAATGCCCAGTTCTTCCACTTCTTTTTTAGTGCGTGCACCACAATCCAAAGTCAAATTTTCCACTTTTGGAGTAGGTTCTTTGCTATCAACAGATCCATGACGTGTGTGGATCGCAGGCCATCCAAAAACTGCTTTAACAGGTCCTTTCTTGCCATGAATATATACGCGCATGGAAGGCGCAATTTGATGGTCAACACCACCGTTTCTTTTTAAATAGATCTGTCCTTGTTCGTTGATATAATTTACAAACCAACTGATCTCATCCGCATGTGCTTCGATCACCACTTTGAATGCTGCTTCCGGATTAATGATCGCAACTGCTGTTCCATAAGGATCGGTATAAAAACTATCGGTAAATGGTTTGATGTATTCGAGCCATAGTTTTTGTCCGCTTGTTTCAAAACCAACAGGAGAAGGGTTATTGATATAGTTTCTCAGAAAGCCCATCGACTTTTCTGTAAGGATGGATTTGGTTTCTTTCTTGTCTTTTTTAGTCTTTGCCATATTATTTGATTTTAAAAAGTAACACGCCAATGATTCCACAGGCGGCTTTGATGAGCATGAGTCCGTCAATTACTGCAAGATAGTAGAGAATGCTTTTACGACGTTGCATTGACCAGGTTACAATTATCAACAAAATAAAGGGGATACTGTTAATCAAGATCCTTGAAAGGGGTAATCCTCTATAAAGAGCAAAGAAGATATAACTGATAAAACCCAAGATTGCCATGGGTAGAATGATATAGAATAAGGTTTTTCGAAGTCCGAGTCTTACCACAAATGTCTTTAACTGACTATTATGATCTGCTGCATAATCCTTGATATCAAATAGGATACAGAGTATGGCGATGAATAAGAAGTTTTTGAGAAAGAACATTTGTTCCAGCCAACTCAAGGTAAAGTGATCTCCTTTTTCAATGCTTGCGAAAATAAGGGGATAAATACTAACAACACCAGTCCATACAAAACTGATCACAAAAGGTTTCAACCATCCAATGCTACGTAAGTTATGTGTGGGGTTTTTAGGAGAAATACTTTCGTAATATAGAAGTGCTGTGATTGGAAAGATGAGTAAGTAAATCCATTCAATAATTTTCATTGAACGTAGGGCATCGAGATTTTGAAATAAAAGTATGATGCCAGCAAGGGTAGCTGTGACCAATAAAATATTCTGAGAATAGAAGATGATCTGTTGATGTGTTTTGTACCAGTAAGCTCTTTGATTGAATTGCGTATAACTCGCTTCAGAGGTGTACGATTTTGTATAATACCAAACAGAAGCGGCGAATAAAAAAAGGTAATAGAGTGGTGGATTTAAAGCAATGCCTAATTGAAAATTGGTTTCCATGGAAAGTGCCAAAACACAAGTGCCATAGAAGTAGTTGCTAAAAAAATAGCTACGTGCAATTTTGTTCAATCAAATTATTTGTAGATGATAATATCTGGAGAGATCACCGTATCGCTTACGTTTTTACCTAGATCGCGTGCCCAGAATTTGAAATAACAGGTATCGTTTTTATTGCCGGGGCAACCAGGTAAGATTGGGTATTGAGAATTTAAATTAGTACCTACGCTATAGCCAATTTCTAAAATTCCTTTCAGATTTGCAGTAGGGGTGAAAGTGGGGATCTTAGAACGATCTGCAAAATTGGTACAGCCCTTGGTTCTGGTAATTTTTTGAATCCAAACGCTATCTTGTAGGTCGCCTTCTTTGTCGGTAAAAGTTAGGTTGAAGAGGATTTCACTACCACTTCCAAAAGCAGTATTGTTCACAGAAGTGAATGTTAGGCTTGGTTTGGTATTATAAGAATCTTTGCTGCAGGCAGCGAATACCAAGCAAATTGCCAGAACTAACCCTAATTTTGTCTTCATTCTTAATACTTTCGGTTCAAATTTAGTTAAAACATTACAATACCTGCTAGTGCACCCATTCGATGTTAACAATATTTTCTCTGTTTCTGATGCCAATTTCGAGCAGATGGCCTTGCAACTGTTTCAATTACAGTATCAGGAAAACCCCGTTTATCGTAAATGGTGCAATCTAACGATCAAGGATCCATCTGAAATAAAGACGATCGAACAGATCCCAGCGTTGCCTGTGGGCTTTTTTAAAACGCAAACTATTCAGACAGGAGATTTTCCTTTAACGCATTTTTTTGAAAGCAGTGGTACAACTCAAACAACAAATAGCCGGCATTGGGTAAAGGATTTAGATCTGTATCGCAATAGTTTTAACCGTGCATTTGAAATGTTTTATGGTAAACCGGAGGATTGGTGTATTATTGGTTTATTGCCAGCATATTTAGAAAGACAGCATTCATCTTTGGTATTAATGGTAGATGAATTGATCAAAGCGAGTGGGCATGCTTCGAGCGGATTTTATTTATATGAATATGAACAACTTTCTCAAGCACTGCAGTTATTAGAATCGCAAAAACAAAAGACCTTATTAATCGGAGTCACATTTGCTTTATTAGATTTCGCAGAATCTTATCCTCAACAATTGAAGCATACCGTGGTGATGGAAACTGGTGGCATGAAGGGTAGGAGAAGGGAGATGACGAGATTGGAAGTGCACGATCAATTAACGAATCAATTAGGTGTTGAAAAAATTCATTCAGAATATGGGATGACTGAATTGTTGAGTCAGGCCTATTCAAAGGGTGATGGCATTTTTGTTTGTCCGCCTTGGATGAAGATTTTAGTGAGGGATGAAGAAGACCCATTAACTGTTCGCACAAAGGGAAGAGGCGTGATCAATATCATTGATTTAGCAAATGCCGATAGTGCCGCATTTATAGCAACAGACGATATGGGAATGATCTATGAGGATGGAAGTTTTGAAGTATTTGGAAGGATCGATCATAGTGATATCAGGGGCTGTAGTTTGATGGTGGTGTAATATTATTATGTAAGTTTGCAACCCTTAACCGGAATGCCCGGGTGGCGAAATTGGTAGACGCACTGTGTTCAGGTCGCAGCGTTCGCAAGGATGTGCTGGTTCGAATCCAGTCCCGGGCACAAGCCCCCGACACGAAGTGTCCGGGGGCTTTTCACTTGTGAGCGTTGAAAGCTCGCTTTCATAAGCGTACAAGTGAAAAGCCCCCGCATCGCCGAAGGCGATGTTGGGGCTTGGGTAAGCCCCTCGCAGACGCCGGATCACCGCAGGTAATCCACTCAAAAAAACTTTAATTTTACCCATGACCACCATCACCCAAGCAACAATATCTGATAGCGCAACCCTGTCAAAACTCGCAATTAAAATCTATCAAGAGAACTATTTATACTTGTGGCATGAGGGAGGAGCCGATTGGTATATGCATGAATATGCTTATGCTGAAGATAAATTACGAGAAGAACTCTCTGATCAAAATATAGCCTATAATATTGTTCAGGAAGATGCTGAACCAGTAGGATATTTGAAATTGGTTTTAGCTGGAAAAGTATCAGGTTATGATCCATTAGATTCATTGGAAATTGAGCGAATTTATCTCTTAAATAAAATGAAAGGCAAGGGACTGGGTCAAAGATTGATGGACCATGCGTTGGATATTGCAAGATCTATGAATAAAAAAGTCCTGTTTTTAAAAGCTATGGATAGTAGTAAGGAAGCAATTAAATTTTACCAGAAAATGGGATATGAAATTTCTGATACTTTCAGATTGCCTATACCCACATTTTCATTGATGAAGGAGGAATACAGAGGGATGGTTGTACTCATTAAAAAAATTGCAACATTGTAAATTTTAATGAGCTTCTTTTGATTCTTTTTTGAGTAATCCCCATATTATATCTAATTCTGGCTGCTTTTGAGTTGTTGCATTAATGTGTTTTAGCAACAATTTATTTGCATCATCAATTCTCTCTTGGGTAAGTGGATGCGTACTGATAAAGGAAAAATTCGGAATGGATGTTTTAATAGATTTTTGCAAATGTGAAAGAAGCATTTTCATGCCTGCGGGGTCTACTTTATTTTCCAGCATTAAATTCATTCCCTCTAAATCAGCTTCACGTTCTAAGCTCCTAGAATAGCTTAGTTGACGCAGTGTACTAGCATTTTTTAAAATCAAGTCGCCAACTCCTCCCATACCACTAAATGCGATTGCCTGAAATAGTGATAATCCCATGTTTGAGATCAATCCCTTCAAACTATGCCGCCTATTAATATGAGTAGATTCATGACCTAGTAGCGCAACTAGCTCCTCAGGATGATCCATAATCTTCAATATCCCGGAATTGATTAAAATATGCCCTCCTGGTAATGCATAGGCATTAATTTCGTCTTCTTTTAGGACCGTAACACTAATTTTATATTTGTTACTAAGTTTTAGTTGATCTGCAAAATGTTGTGCCTGAATTGTTGCAGCAGAATCTATTTTACTCTCAGTTATAATAGATTGATAAATTTTTTCTCCTATGGTGCTTTCCTGATTGGAACTTATGAATCTAACTGTGGTAATGGGTAATATTTCCGTTAGAATAAAATAAAATATACTAATTAATAGAATCAGGATGATGCATAGGCTTAGCCATTTTTGTTGTAAGAGTTTTTCATACCAACCGACCTTTTTTTGGTTTGTTAATTGGTTTGATAACTCCTCGTAGAATGGATTTGTTTGATCAATTACAAAATAGGGATGGGCGCTCTTTTCTAAATAAACAAATAATCTATTTTCTAAGTAACTATAACTGCAGTTATTTAATGGATAGGCAACACCATTATCAATATTTGTTCCATCCTCATCAAATAGATAAATATTTTGGTCACTTAACTCAATCCTTGCTTTTCTAGGTAAGGACCTATTTCCATCATAAAATAATACGGTGTATTGATCTATCATACAACAAAACCAAAGTCAAAAATATCTGCCATATCAGTTGCAGTTGCATCAGAATAATCAGGTTGAGTTTGAATCAGCTTTTCAAAATCGATATCTCCTTTAAGAAGAATATGATTCATGACAAATTCAAGTGTGCGGGTAACAACCCAGGCATAACCTAAACCTAGTGTAAATATTATTATCAAGAAATTTACGATCAATAATCCGGCAAATTCGCCGCCTGTTGCGGATGATTTGCAATACATATTGCCTTCATTATCTGAAAGGCTTAAATTATTTATATAGTAATCAAATAGATCTTTTTGCCACCAGAATATATAGATCCCCAGTGTAACGAGGCTTAATAAGTAGCCTTTCAGATTCAATACAAAAAAGTCGCCCCCATTACCCTTATATTTAAATTTCGCGTTCCCCATTTGTACATGACCGAGAATATAATTTCTTAAATTCATGGAGAACCAAGCTCCATAAATGCCGAAAGTAATAATGGTGAAAAACAAATCGCGATAAAACAATTTCACTAATTCAGATCTATTACCTGTATAGCCAAAACGAATCCCGCTCCACTGAGTTTTAGCCATCCTGTATCGATAAGAACCGTGCAGGATTAATGGGATAATTGCGATGAAGATCAAATAGATGACGAGTATGGTAATTTGAACAAGTCCACCATTGCCCAGAAAAACTGCAGTAAATACTGCTGCATAAAGGAGCGCAATAAAAATAAATGCTTTGATAAATCCTCTAAACATTTCGTTTCCAGTTCCAGTGAAGACAAAGGGCTGGTTCTCAAAACTAGTTTGACTGTACAAATAGTTAAGTGTTTTTGCTTTTGCCCAGGGATAATAAAAACCGAGTGTGATAATGCAAAGAATTAGGTTGACTATAATTATTTTGAAATACTCTATACCCTTTCCATGAAATCTTAATTCGAAGAAACGTTTTTCCATTTGCTGATTTTTTGCCTAATGAATATACTATAAATATTTTAAATGTATTAGTGTTAGAAACTCTTTTTCAAAATACACTTTAACAAAAACTTTAATTGGTTCTCAGTACTTTAAAAGTTGAAACTGTACTAAACAAGTCCTATGAAATATCTTTTTATTGTAACTATCTGTTTTGTATCAATCAATCTTAGTGCTCAGAATGTATTATTAAGTGGTAATATTTTGAATTTCCATAATCAAATGCGGGTTGAAGACCTTTCTGAAATTGGAGATTTAAAGTTGCCAAATCTTGAGAGATCTTTTATACCAGATAGTTTAGGTAAGTTTTCAGTATCATTCAATTTATCTAAACCCAATTATTTTAGAATTGGAAGGAATATTCTTTATTTGTCTCCAGGTGATACGCTTTTGGTTACACTTGATTTTATGGCACCTGAAAAAGCCCATTTTGCAGGGACCAATTCTTCAAGCATTGCGGCCAATCAATATCTTGAATCAACACCATTCCCAAAAGGCGGATCGTTTTTGAATGCTGGCGATCATATCAAACAAAGCATACAAGCAACGATTGATACAATTCTTGTGATCGCAAACGAAAGGAAAAAAACTTTAGATGGATACCAGCATTTAACAAAGGAATTTTATCAACATGAAGATGTTCGAATTCATGCCGACATTGCGAATAGTTTGTATCATATTCCAACCTATTATTTGTGGAAATATCCAGTTAAAAAAGAAGCTATTTCTGACTTTGTAGAGAGAGTTCAAAAAATAACCAATCCTTATATCATTCAACAATTAAGTGATTATATCAACCCGGCATATTTGAAATTGGTTGTTTTTCGTGATATGATTGCTGTTAATCAAAATGCGATCCCCGCAATTAAAAAGAATAGTAAGATCAGGGAATATATTAGATCTTCTGAATTGTTTGATAAGCTTGAAGGACTTGAAAATAAACATGAAATACTTGCTTTGAAACCTGCGATTGATTCCATAATTACCACTGATTATCATACGGCACTCATTAATACCTATGAAAAGAAATTGGGGCTTACCAATGGCGATCAGGCAAAAGACTTAATGCTTACGAATAGGGCAGGGAAGACTGTTAAACTATCGAGCCTCAAAGGAAAAATAATTTATATCGATATTTGGGCAACCTGGTGCGGACCATGTATGGAAGAATTACCAAAACTTGATTCCTTAAGAAAGAAGTTCGCCAAGAATCAGCAAATTGAATTTATCAGTTTATCAATAGAGGATGACAAACAAAAGTGGAAGAACTATATCTCCAAGAACAATCTGCAGGGTACTCAAATGATTATTGATAGATCATTGTTGAACGACTATAATGTAATTACAATTCCAAGAGTGATTATATTGAATAAGGATTTTACAATTTCTGCTATGTTCGGAGGATTGCCTTCGAAAACAAAGACTGTTGATTTTTTGAATAAACTAATTGAATAACAAGTTTCCTTTTAGTTTATTTCCAAAAGAACTTATCTTAATAGCTGAAAATTCATAAACTCTTGCATATGAAGAAAGCTTGCTTGCTTTTCAGCTTAATGATTTTGGCTGCAATTAGTAGTTTTTGCCAATCAAACCCTAATATTCAATTCTTCCCTGAAGGAACCATTTTAAAAGGCAATATCCCTTACAATAACGATAACCATCAAAAGCATTTATTGGATCTGTATTTGCCTAAAGATGCAAAGGGCAAAATTCCACTTGTGGTGTTGATCCATGGCGGGGCTTGGTTGAGCAATGATAAATATGCTGATATGGGCTATATGGCCAAGACCATGGCTGAGATTGTAAGTAATGGAATTGCCATTGCATCTATCGATTATCGATTTAGTACTGAAGCTATATTCCCTGCTAATCTCCAAGACTGTAATCGGGCTATTTCATACCTTTTTGATAACGCAGACAAATATGGCTTTGATACCAAACGATTTGCTGTGATGGGTTTCTCTGCTGGTGGACATTTGGCCAATATGGTAGGACTATCAAAGAACAATAATATCCCCAATTTTTTCATGAAGGGAAGCAGCACAGCTTTTAGTATTAAGGCCGTGGTTGATTTTTATGGCCCAGCTGAATTGGTATTATTTCCCGGAGCTGAGGATGTGAAATCTCCTGAAAGTATCCTGTTAGGTGCTGCGCCGTTGGCTCGCCCAGATTTAGCTAAGATTGCTAGCCCCATTACTTATGTAGACAAAAATGATCCTCCTTTTTTGATCATACAAGGTGAAAAAGATGAAAGCGTTGATCCCAAACAATCGAAATTGTTGAGTGCCTGGTTAAATGCTGTAGGCGTTAAAAATGAAATGATCATTGTAAAAGGGGCTCCACATTATGGGACGATGTTTGATGTGGAAGATGTGAGAAACAAAGTCATCAGTTTTCTTAAACTGCAATTGAAATAAATGCAGATGCTTTGAAATTTATATAAATTTATATTTCAAAAATTGTATCAAATGAAGAAAGTAATATCAAGCCTTTTGCTTACAACCTTGATTGTTATGTCTTGCAATCAACCTCAAAAAGAAGTTAAGCAAAATTTTGAGGTGGTGAGTGATTCTTTGCCTTTAAATAGGGGAGAAAATATTATTAGAGCAGAAGCTCCTGATGCCAAAGACAAGTTTGAACAGGGTTATGCATTGCCAAACTTCGATAAGCATAATGAACAATCGCCCATTAATATATTATCAGCTAACGCAACAAATGATAATACTAAAAAGGTAGCGTTGAAATTCAATGTAGAGATAACTGCGGCTGAAAATCTAGGGCATACTATTCAAATTGATTTTAAAGAACGAAGCACCACCATCAAAGACGGCCAAACTTATTTAGCCAAGCAATTCCATTTTCATACACCTTCTGAACATTTAGTGGATGGTGTTACTTATCCTATGGAACTGCACCTAGTAAATGTGCTCAATGATTCCAATATGAAAACGAATCCACAATATTTGGTGGTGGGAGTTTTATTTAAAATGGGGAAACCTAATAAATTCATAGAGGAGTTTTTTAATGCCATACCAAAAGAAGAACACCAAAAAGAAAGTATTCCATCTGGGAAAGTTGTCTTAGCAGATCTTTTCAGAGATATTTCTAAAAATGAAGTTGACCATTATTTTAATTATAAAGGCTCATTAACAACCCCACCATTTTCTGAAACTGTTAACTGGTTTGTAGGGAAATATATTGTAGAGGCTTCTCCTGAACAAATTGCTGCGATAGAAAAAATGGAAGGCGATAATGCCCGTCATGTGCAAGCGCTGAAAGATCGGAAAGTGATTAGCTTTTAATGGTATCGGAAAATCATAAAATTCTTGTATCTTTTGTCTCATAAAAAATAAAAAATCACAATTTTCTAAAATTAGTGCCATGAAAAAATTAAGCATTTTACTTACCCTCGCCCTAGGTCTTTGCCTAAGTTTTAACGCTCATTCGCAAACCAATGATGAGTATTTTCCAGGCAAATGGAAAGTAACCATCTTCGGAACTCCCCAAGGTGACGCAACAATGATCTTTGTAATTGAAAAGAAAGACGGCAAATTTACAGGAGTAGTTCAAGATACTACTGGAACTGAAATTTCCAAGATCAGCAATGTAGAAGAAGCTGCAAAAACCATTACGGTGTTTTTTACAGCAGCTGGTTATGATCTAAGTCTGCCATTAGAGCCTGTAGATGCAGATAATATAAAAGGCAGTTTAATGGGTATGTTTGATGCCAAAGGGGTCAGGGTCAAGGAAATCAAGAAATAAATAAATCATAAAATGCCACCGCTTTGGTGGCATTTTTATTTCCGATAGACCTGTTCTTGATTTAGTTGCTTTGCATTCTCCAATTCCACTTAAAAGCGTTGTGTATAATTTGAACATTGATAATGCAAGCTATAACGATACAACTGCCATTACTTTAGTTGGCCTTGGTAGAACAACTGCCGATGAAGTGGGCAATTTCAATTTCAATTATGCCATGAAATTTATTAATTGTTATTTCCAAGCAGCAAAAAATATAGCTGACAATCCCACTCAACCTAAATGGAAGAAAGGCGATGAATTTGAAGAGGCTTTGAAAAGTTTACATCAAGTTCATTTTTTTAGTTATTGCTTCGCAAATATTTGAATTTGTGCAGTTTTCAATCCTTCCGATTTTGCAGTTAAAGTAAAGTTTCCCGCTTTCCCTTTTGAGCGAACGATCACCAAACATTTACCATCCCAGGTTTTTCTTTCTGGTTTTTGAAAACTAGCCATATCTTTTGGATTGGCACTACCAACGGCAACTATTTCTCCTTCACCAGTAATGGAAAAGTGAATTGTTTTTTCTGTATTGGGTACCACTTGATTGTTATGATCTGCTATTTGAACCATGACATAAGCAATGTCGCTGTTCTTCGTGGAAATGCTAGTCTTGTCTGCAGATAATTGGATCTTTTCTGGCGCTCCAGTTGTTTTAAATTCAATTTTATCTGTTTCTTTTCCATCAATCACATTCACGGCAGTTAAAGTACCCTGCTGATAGGGTAATTCAAAATTTGCCGTTATGCTACCTGCTTCCATTTTTTGTTCGGCAATAGTTTTGCCATTTAATTTTAAACGTACTATTGGTGCTCTTGAAAATACCCGTACCTGTAATTTTTTGCCTTCGAAACCTGGCCATGTCCAGCTTTGTAATTCTTCAGGCCATCCCCAAAAGTCAACAACTTCTTTCATACCATCAGGGATAGGTTTGTGAACAGCCATTGTAATGGGTGATTGTCTCCAAACAATATCTCTATAATAGGATTGTGCTTTTTTATTTCCAATCAAATCAAGGTCTCCACACCAGGCGTTGAACCAGGGCCAACCCACAAATAAATCAAACGGATTTACTTTTTCGGAAGAAGTAGTTGCATGACCAATGGAAGCTTCTCCTAAATAATCAAATGCGGTCCATACAAAATCTCCAATTACATAAGGATGCTTTTCCACTAAGTTCCAATTTTCTAATGCCTGCATTGGAAATGATTCTGTGCCCATCATTACCCTATCTGGATTTTTCTGATGGTCATTTTCATATTCTGTAAATTGATAGTTATATCCTCCAACACCTAAAATGGCAAATGCTGGAACTGTTTGACTCCATATGTAAGTAGGATGGTCCCAGAAAGAGCTGATAGCCTCTGTTACTGGACGTGTTGGGTCTAAATAATGAACGCGGTTGGATAATTTTTTCGTTGTAATTAATCCTATTGAATCAACACGTTCTGGAATTTCATTTCCAATACTCCAAAAAATTACAGAAGGATGGTTTCGATCGCGAAGCACCATCGCATCTAAATCCCTTTGCCACCAATCTTTGAAATAGACATGATAGTCTTCGGGGTTTTTTCCTTGTTCCCAAATATCAAATGCTTCATCAATCACCAGCATGCCCAAACGGTCACAGACTTCTAACAATTCTGGTGAAGGTGGATTATGCGATGTTCTGATTGCGTTATATCCATTCTTTTTTAATAGTTGTATTTTTCTTTCTTCCGCTCTTGCATAAACGGCTGCACCCAACGGGCCATTATCGTGATGAATACAACCACCCTTCAACAACACTTTATTACCATTTAAGAGAAAACCCTTGGATGCGCTGAACTCAATGCTACGAATGCCGAAACTTGTTTGGGTCTTATATAGTATGCTATTTCCCTTTTTTATCTCTATCACTGCCTGGTATAATTCCGGGTGTTCGATTGACCAAAGTGAGGGTTTGTTAACCACTATTTTTTGAAAGGTAGAATCTGAACTGTTTGCATTGATAGGTAAATAGTCGGTATGGCTAGAAACAATTTTGCCACTCGGAGAAACAATAGAGGTAGCAACTGTAAGAATACTTCTACTAACCTCTAGATTTTTTACTAATGTCTGAATCTTAATGACAGCTTTGTCATTGTCTATTTCTGGTGTTGTAATATAAATACCATTATTAGGAACAAATACTTTTTCATTCACATGCAACCAAACATGTCTGTAAATTCCAGAGCCACTATACCATCTTGAGTTTTTTCCTTCATTTCTAACTTTAACAGACAACACATTTTCTTTTCCTAATGGATTCAAAAAGGGCGATAAATCATATTCAAAAGCAGTATATCCGTAAGGGTGATTTCCTAATAGATGACCATTTATCCAAACATCCGAATTCATATAAACGGCATCGAAAAGAATGGAAACAGTTTTATTGGTAATGGATTGATCTGTTTTAAATTTTTTGCGGTACCAGCCTGTTCCCCCCACCATAAAGCCAGTTGCAGAAGCACCTATAGCGCCTTTGTGAAATGGACCAACAATACTATCTTTTAATTGATTTGGAAGGTCTTCGATACTCCAATCATGCGGAAGATTTAGTTTCCTCCATTTTGAATCATCAAAATTTGGTTGTTCTGCTGATTTAATATCGCCTTTACTGAAAAGCCAATTGGCATCGAAAGAAATTCCTTTTTTATTTGATTGAGCTAGGAGGCTGCATGAAATTAGTAAACAGAAAATGGATAGGGGATATTTCATATGGTTTAAGTTGAGCTATTACGGCAAACTTGAATAGCATTGATTGTATTGCTAAATTTGACTAATAAGAACTTTCTGGTATAACCGAATATACAAAATATGATAAAATCGGTACTGACTTTAATATTAATTTTGTAAAAAGCTGTTCACCAGTTTTTGACAAATCTATGGTATGAAATATAGTATCGTTTTTTTGCTATTTGTATTAGGCATCAGTATTAAAAGCTATTCACAAATACCTGATCCGGTTGCCTATCGGAAAAATGCGATCAGATTAGAAGCCACTTCTATATTGATGTATAAGAATGCGCTTGTTTTTTCTTATGAACGAATGATCAAGCCAAACCAATCGATCATCCTTACAGCTGGTTATCAGGAATTGCCAGGATTAAGTGGTTATGCAGATAGTATTAATGCAATCAATGTAGGAACCAATACCGGTTATAAATTTGGAGCTGAATACCGTTTTTATTTAACCAAAGAAAATAAGTATGCAAGTCCGCATGGATTATATGTTGGACCCTATTTTTCTACTGTTGGATTTAATAATTCGACTGGGGTAACAGTTAATACTGGTGGAATCATGGAGAGCGGAACAATTAATTCAACAATTCGAATTGTCAATTTTGGATTTGAAATGGGTTATCAATTTGCACTGAGTAATCGATGGAATTTGGATATGGTATTTGCAGGCCCTTCCATTTCTAATTATGATATTAAAACAAAACTGAATGGCAATTTTAGTTTTGATCCGAGTGAAATTCAGAATGAGGCATTGCAAAAAGTAATGAATAAATTCCCGGGCTTAAAAAACTTGTTTGAAAGCGAAACGGTAGGCACAGCTGGTCGTTTAAAAAAGTGGGGGATGGGCTTTAGATATCAAGTAAATATTGCTTACCGTTTTGGTAAAAAGAAGTAGACAATTGGTGAATTGTTGCTTACCATCTTCCAATTGCTAAATCCTACATTTGTTTGATAAAACAGACAATGCAGGCACCCATATTTCTGATAACACCTCCCTTTACGCAACTCAATACCCCATATCCGGCAACGGCCTAT
>CAIYAG010000410.1 GCA_903924075.1 uncultured Bacteroidota bacterium
AATTGTTAATTTTAAAATTTACTAATTATTGGTACTTTTATTAAAAGTATCTATTGGCAAAAATTACATCTATATTATTGGGTGAATACTATGAGGAATACATTTCCTCAAAAATTTCTTCAGGTAAATACAACTCAGCAAGCGAAGTTATAAGAACAGCACTTAGGCTTTTAGAATTAGAAGAATCAAACATTAAAGATCTAAATAAAGCGCTTTCTCAAGGGGAGAAAAGCGGAATAGAAAAAAACTTCGAACCCAAAGAAAATTTAAAGAAGTTACTTAGCAAGTTTTCATAAAAAAGTTACGATTACGGGGCGAAGCCCTTACTCCGTCCATTTTTCACTTTTCACTTATATCTTTTCACTTCTTCCTCCTCACCTCTCACTTAAAAGTGGTATTTCTATTGTGAATATACTTCCCTTTCCTAAGGTGCTTTCAACTCTCATCTTTCCTTTGTGTGCATCAATCACTGTCTTCACATAACTCATGCCCAGGCCAAAGCCTTTTACATTGTGTAAGTTGCCAGTGTGTGCGCGGTAGAATTTTTCGAAGATGCGTTTTACTGTTTCTTTACTCATGCCAATCCCATTGTCTTCAATGCGAATGATGAGTTGTTTACTGGTGCTATGTGTTGAAATTTTTATGAGAATAGATTCGTTCGAATATTTGATCGCATTATCAATCAAGTTCGATAATAGATTGCCGAAGTGTACTTCATCAACTGAAACAAGATCGTGCTTTGCATTAAACATGGTTTGCACTTCCCCGTTTTTGCTCTCCAACTGCAATTGATAATTTTCTAAAACCTGTGCCAGCATTTCGTGCATATGCACTTCTTCAAGATTTAATTTCAACTCTTGACGATCCATCAAAGCCGCCTGCAGTATGGTTTCTACGTGCTTGTTCATCCGCACATTTTCTTCCTTGATGATTGCTCTAAAATATTCCAGCTTTTCAGGATTTGCCAACACTTTTTCGTTCTTCAAAGCATCTACTGCCAATGAAATTGTAGCGAGAGGTGTTTTGAATTCGTGCGTCATATTGTTAATGAAATCACTCTTGATCTCACTTAACTTTTTCTGATTCAATAAACTGCGTACTGTAACATAGAATGCCGCAATAATAATAAGCATAAATATACAAGCGCCAATAATGATCCACCTTAAAGATGCCCAAACCTGTTGTTCATAATGTGGGATATAAACCACCAACTGTTCAAAAGAAGCCATCTCATCTAATGTGAGTGATTCATCAGGCAGGATCGGAATAATAAAACGTTTATTCACAGCAGTATCCATACTTGCTTGTTCATATCCGTTCGTAAGCATTTCTATATCACCTGTAGAAGAATGAATGGCAAACTCAAATTTTAGATGCTTCCATTCGTCGGTTAAAAATTCTTTGCGCAATTTGATAGCAACTTCATCTACCGAATACTTCTCACCAATGGTTAATGGCTTAAGGTTGTGCAAGTGAAAGTCGGGAATAAAACCACCACTCATACCCGATTTACGGGGGCGAACAATTTGACCGCTATAGACCGATTTGTATAGGTCGTTTGCAACGTTGAGTCCGTTTGCACTAAGCTTATTATACAACTGCCCCTCTCTTACTTCAATCAAGTTTTTCAACCAAGACCCCTGCAAAAGCAATAAGCCTAGCAAGGATAAGGAGATCAGTATGATGATGATGGGGAAAGTTCGCTTCATTCTTACAAATATAGTAGTTTGAAATACGCAGAATCATGGCCCCATCGCATTTATGAGCTTTTTAACTTGCTGCTAATAATTTTTTGCAGTTAAAATCCTTTGTGCTAATTTTTCAATATGGCAGCACCCGAGCCCGGTATATTGTTGATCTCAGATCCCTTTTTGAAAGACCCTAACTTTCAACGTACCGTCATCCTTTTATGCGATCATGAAAAAGAAGGCAGCTTCGGATTCGTGATCAATAAATTACACCATCAGGTACTTGGCGATCTGATGGAGGTACTGGAGGGCTGCAATTTTCCGGTATTCATAGGCGGACCCGTTCAAAAAGATTCCCTTCATTTTATCCATCGCAAACCCGAACTTCTAGGTGGAACAGAACTTATTGATGGCATTTTTTGGGGTGGCGATTTTGAGCTTGTATTATCAATGATCCTAACAAAAGAATTACACGAAGAAGACATTCGTTTTTTTATTGGCTATAGTGGCTGGGGCTCAGGTCAATTAGAAGAAGAACTCTCAGAAAAATCATGGATCACACGCAAAGCCACACGCAGATTGGCTTTCTACAAAAATATCGATGAGATCTGGAAAGAGGCTTTATTCGATTTGGGTGGCGAGTACCAACAGATGATCAATTATCCGAAAGATCCACAACTCAATTAATCTTCTTTGGTTTCAATAAATTTTATTTGCTTCCAAAAATCTTCCAAACTTGCATCTAAGGTTTCTGCAGTAAAATGATGCGAATGAATATAGGTATTTGCATCATTGATCCGATCTTCCGTTAATGGATGCGAACTCAAGAACGATAAGTGTTTCATCTCCGAATCATCATTCACTTCCTTCAATCTTTGCATCAACTGCATCATACCTTTTGGATCGATCCGATTTTTTTCCATTAAGCGCATTCCTTCCAGATCGGCCTGCATTTCAAGCTTTCTGGAATAATTCATTTGCACCAAATAATTGGCATTACCCACCAACACTTTAGCTGCGTCACCACCTGCATTCGTGAATAAGCTAATGATAAATCCAGCACCCATCTGTGATAAAATGTTTTGCAAACTATGGCGACGATTGATATGGGTTGACTCGTGACTCAATAAGGCCACGAGCGACTCAGGCGTTTGCAATTCTTTCAAGATCGCAGAATTTACAATGATATGTCCGCCCGGCAATGCATAGGCATTTACGTCTTCAGAAACAGCCACAGAAACCTTGATCGGATATTGTTTACTCAATTGCAATTGATCGGCAAAATGTTGTAAAACAGTACTAGCATTTTGATCGATCTTAATTTCTTCCTGCAAGCCATTGAAGAAACGATTGCCCATGCTGATCTCACTGTCTACAGAAATGAAACGGATCGCAAATTTTGGAACCGCCACGGTCAATAAAATATATGCGGCAACTAAAAATATTAGAACACCAGTTATAGCCAATACCAATTGCCTGCGACTCCTTTTCGATTTTTCCTGCATATGCATCATCAGCTGCTGCTGATAATAATTTGCATTTTCACTATTCTCTTGCATACCTAAATATAAAAAAAGAGCCCGGAATATTCCGAGCTCTTTCAATTATTGTAAGATCAGCTTAGGCTTCTTTCGCGCCTTCCACTAATACTGTAACTTTATTATTCAACACTTCTACAAAACCACTTTCGATGATGTAGTTCTCAAAGCTGTTCTTGTCTTTCAAAATTTTTACATTACCCTTACCTAAAGCACTTACCAAAGGAGCGTGTTTTTCTAAAATTTCAAATAAACCCGTGATGCCTGGTAACTGAACACCATACACATCGCCGCTGTACAACTTTTTTTCGGGTGTTAATATTTCTACGTTCATTAGAATTCTTTTAATTATGCTTTTGCAGCATCCATCATTTTCTTACCTTTTTCAACTGCATCTTCCAAAGTACCTACTAAATTGAAAGCAGCTTCAGGATACTCATCTACCTCACCATCCATAATGGCGTTGAATGCGCGAATAGTATCGTTGATGTCTACAAACACACCTTTCAATCCAGTGAACTGTTCTGCTACGAAGAATGGTTGAGACAAGAAACGCTGTACTTTACGAGCACGTTGTACGGTCATTTTATCATCATCACTCAATTCATC
>CAIYAG010000411.1 GCA_903924075.1 uncultured Bacteroidota bacterium
CTGCTGCCCCTGCTGCAAAACCTGCTGCTAAACCAGCGGCAAAACCAGCTACTGCTCCTGCCGCTAAGCCTGCAGCCGGACCAACTAAAAAAGACGGAACGCCAGACATGCGTTACAAAGAGAACAAGGAAGCTGCTAAACCTGCCGGTCCAACCAAAAAAGACGGAACCCCAGATATGCGTTATAAAGAAAATAAAGATGCAGCACCAAAGAAAAAAGGATAGTGCATTGATCTAATAAAAAAGCGTCCCGATTTGATCTGGACGCTTTTTTTTATGTCTTACTGATCGCATTTGCTACGATCCAGCCACTCGTCCATGCATTCTGAAAATTAAACCCGCCCGTAATTCCATCAATATCTAAGATCTCTCCAGCAAAATAAAGATGCTCCATCTTTTTACTCTGCATGGTATTCGGATCTATTTCGTTTAATTTAATTCCCCCACAGGTTACAAATTCTTCCTTAAAAGTGGTTTTCCCATCTTCTGAAAATTCTGCTGCAGTTAGGTTTTTAATGAGTTTGTTTTGCTCCTTAGACGGTAGATCAGCCCACCTTGTTTCCTCTTTTATATCAGATAATTCCAATAAATAATTCCATAGCCGATTGGGTAATCCAAAAGGATTTTTGTTCATCATTTTTTGTGCAGCTAACTCTGTGCGTATTTGATGCCAAGACGTTCTCAAACTTTGTTCATTATCATCACTTAACCAATTCACCATAATGGTAAATCGATAAGATGCCTCTGCCAATATTCTTGCGCCCCATGCAGATAGTTTTAAAATAGCTGGCCCACTCATTCCCCAATGTGTAATTAATAATGGCCCCTTTTCCTGTAACTTGGTGCCCAATATCTTAACCGTTGCCATAGGAACAGAAAGCCCCATCAAAGAACTGATTTTATTTCCTGGCATATTGAATGTAAAAAGAGAGGGCAAGGGTGTTTCAATTGTATGACCCAATGCAGTTAACCAATGAAACATAACAGATTTAGGATAACCCCCACAAGCAACGCATAAGTAGTTTGCATGGAATTGCTTTCCATTCAGCGCAGACAAGCTAAAGAGATCGTTTTCTTTTTTAATCTCATTGATCTCTGTTTGCAAAATCACTTTAACTCCATATCGGTCTGCTTCTTGTAATAAACAATTGATGATTGTTTGCGAATCGTTCGATGATGGAAACATTCTGCCATCTGCTTCAGCAACTAAAGAAACATTTCTTTCCGCGAACCATTGAATCGTATCCTTGGTATTAAATTGATGAAACGCTTTTTTTAAAAATTGTGCGCCGCGAGGATATTTTTTTACTAAGTCTGGTATATCAAAACAAGCGTGCGTAGCATTGCATCTCCCTCCCCCACTTATTTTCACTTTCGATAAAAGTTTGTTGCTCTTCTCTACAATACAAACTTCTAGCGCAGGGTTCATTCTTGCAGCATTGATCGCTGTAAAAAAACCTGCAGCACCGCCCCCTATCACAATTAATTTTTTTTGTATCATTTTATTTCATCATCATGATTGCTGCAAAAGTTTCGATACCATTCCACAAATTTTGTAAACGAAGATTTTCATTTTCTGCGTGTTGATTATTATCGTGATTGGCAATGGGAACCGTGATGGTAGTAGCATTCAGATATTTTTCAAAAACGAATAATGGTAGGCTTCCCCCCATTGAGGGCATGAGTACGATTTGATCTGTTGTGGTTGATTGAATAGCTTGTATCAAATGTTGCGCAATCGGCAAATCCATCGAAGTTCTCTGCGCATTATATCCATCACTCAAAACGATCTTTGCGATTTTAGCATGTACTGCACGCTCTTCATCAGTTGGATCTTTTGATACAATAAAATAGCCTTGTGATTGAATATGCTGTACCAATTTTTCTTGTTGTTTTTTATAATCATTTCCAGGAACCAATCTTAAATCGATAGATGCAATTGCATTGGTGGGAATTATATTGCTTGACAGTTTTCCAACGTTGGCACTTTGCATGCCATTAATATTTAGTGTGGGTAATAAAATGGATTCAGCTAAGGTTTTACCTGTCATTTCCTCCTCCATAAAACCCAGTTCCGATTTCATTTGTTGATCCGGTGAAGGAATAGCTGCCACTGCTTTCTTTTCTCTTTCTGTAAGTGGCTTTACATCATCATAAAATCCTTTGATCAATACCTTTCCATGATCATCTTTCATCGATGCCAATAGTTTTGCCAATTCAAGAGCAGGATTGGGAGCCCAGTTACCATAATGTCCGCTATGTAATGGACGTTTACTTCCAAATACAGTGATCTCTGCATGTGCATCTCCTCTTGCGCCAAAGACCAGCATTTTTTTTCCGGTCTGATGTATAGGTCCATCACAGATCACCCACAGATCTGATTGCAATTGATCAGCATATTTAGTAAGTATTTCATGTAAATGATCTGAGCCAGCTTCTTCTTCACCTTCAAAGAAAAATTTGATGTTGAAATCTGGTTGATGCCCATTTGCGACCAATGATTCATATGCAGTAAGAATTGCCATCACCCCTGCTTTATCATCAGAAGCGCCACGGGCATAGATCCTCCATTCAGGATTTATTGCTTCTGTATCGTTGGGCCAATTAATAATGCTTGCTTGCTTCTCCAATGAACCATTTAAAAGAGTTGGTGTAAATGGATGCAATCCCTTCGACCACTTGGTGCTATCTACTGGCTGTCCATCATAATGCGCATAAAAAATGATCGTTTTTTTGGCATTGGGCACCAATACTTCACCATACACTGCTGGAGGGATCTTAGGTGTTGTTGGATATAATAATTGAATATGGTGTATGCCCCTTTTCGCCATCATCTGTTGGATATATGTGGCATTTTTTTGCATGCTGGTGGTATCAGGAGCAAGATTGGGTATTGCTAAAAAAGAAACGTATTCCTGCAACCACGCATGCGATTGCTTTTCGCGATAACTGCGAATCTGTTTCGTAAGGTCTGACTGAGCATACGTATGCAGGGTCAAGAACAAAACCATCAACCAACAAAACATTTTTTGCATCAGCATTCGTTTTGTTGAAGATACAAAAGCTAGTAATAGGAACTGTTCAAGTGTGGATTTGCTTTTTCAGCTGCTTCGATCATTCCGAAATCAGATAAGATCAGGGCTTGATTTCTTTTCACACAAACATCGTGTTCGAAATGAACAGAAGGCTTGCCATCAGCGGTTCTTACTGTCCAGCCGTCATCATCAGTATAGACTTCTTTAACGCCTAGATTGATCATCGGTTCAATGGCAAGTACCAGGTTTTCTTTCATTTTGGGGCCGCTTCCTCGTTTACCATAATTAGGTACTTGTGGATCTTCGTGCAAGCTTCTTCCCAAACCATGTCCCACTAATTCGCGAACTACACCATATCCGTATTTACGTTCGGTATGATCTTGAATGGCAAAAGAAATGTCACCAACGCGGTTATTCACGGTTGCTTTTTCGATGCCTTTGTATAAAGATTCTTTGGTCACTTTTACCAACTGTAAAACTTCCGGACTAACCTCGCCCAAAATAAAAGTATACGCATGATCTCCATGCCAGCCATTTAAGATCACGCCCATATCAATAGAAACAATATCACCGTTTTTAAGCGGTGTATCATTAGGGAATCCGTGCACCACTACATCATTCACTGAAGCACAAATATGATATGGATAACCGCGATAATTATAAAAGGAAGGGATGGCATTATTGGCCTTACAAAAATCTGCACAGATCTTGTCGATATCTAATGTGGTCATTCCTGGTTTTAAAACCTTTGCAACTTCGGTTAAAGTTTTACTCACCATCAAAGCCGCTTCTTTCATCAAAGCAACTTCCGCTTCTGTTTTATGATAGATCATATTGGGTCTTCTACTCATGTTAAAAAAAATAAACCTGTCAGGTATGAGCCAGACAGGTTTACTAATATCAAATAAGAAATTAAATAGTTGAAGTAGACACTGTCTGACGTCCTTGAACGCGACCGCTATTCATCAATCCATCATACTGACGCATCAACAAATGAGTTTCGATCTGTTGTAAGGTATCTAAGATTACACCAACCATGATCAACAATGATGTACCTCCAAAGAAAGAGCTAAATCCTTGTGTAACGCCCAAACGTTGAGCGAAACCAGGTAAGATACCTACTAGTGCTAAGAAAATAGCACCTGGTAAAGTAATCTTATCCATGATAGATCCGATATAATCTGCAGTAGGCTGACCAGGCTTTACACCAGGTACAAATCCGTTATTGCGTTTCAGGTCTTCAGAGATTTGCTTAGGGTTAAAGATCAATGCAGTGTACAAGAAGGTAAATCCGATTACCATTACAGAATAGATCACCATGTACCAAGCATTGCTATGGTCGTTGAAAATTCGAACGATACCCTGAGCAGAGTCAATATTTGTGAAAGATACCAATGTAGGTAAGAACATGATTGCTTGCGCAAAGATGATCGGCATTACACCGGCACTGTTTACTTTAACAGGTAAGAACTGGCGCGCTCCACCGAACTGGCGGTTACCAATAATTTGTTTTGCATAGTTCACTGGGATCTTACGAACACCTTGTACTAAAACGATCAATGCCATAATTACAGCAACTAGTATCGCAATCTCAATTAAGAAGATCAACAAACCACCGCCGCCTCTTTGTTGCTTTGATCCAAATTCTTGGATCAAGTTTTGTGGAAGACGAGCAAGGATACCTACCATGATGATGATAGAAGTACCATTACCCAAACCTTTATCCTGAATTTTTTCGCCCAACCACATTACAAACAAAGTACCTGCTGTTAATGTAAGGATGGTAGAGAACCAGAAGAATGGTTTGTAAGCCACTAAAATTGCTTCAGCATATCCAGGGCTATTTAAATAACCCACATAAGCCGCAGCTTGGAAAATGGTTACGATTACGGTGAGGTAACGTGTCCACTGATTAATTTTTTTACGTCCGC
>CAIYAG010000412.1 GCA_903924075.1 uncultured Bacteroidota bacterium
ACACCTAAGTAACCATCTTTAATAGTATTGCTCACAGCGCTGAAAGCCGCGCCAGCCTGCTGATTGGTGAATACGATGATGCCCAGATTGATTTCAGGGATCATGACTACCTGGGTAACGATACCTGCTAGTCCGCCAGTATGAGTTACTTGTTTATATCCTTTTACATCGCTCAAAAACCAACCCAACCCGTATGCCGAAAAATGGGTATTGTAAGGTGGAACGGCTCTTGCGCCGATGATTGTTTGTGCACTCCACATTTCTTCGTGCACGTCATCGCTGAATAATTTTTGTTTTAAACTATCGCCATATTTACCGTGGTTCATTTGCAGGATCACCCATTTGCTTTCGTCGATTATATTGCTCCAAATGCCACCAGCGGCATTTGCTGTTTCGCTCCAATCGATATCGATGGTTTCAACTTTTCCATTTACAGGAGCGTGCGGACGAATACTATTGCTTTTATCTTTTAACCTTGCAACAGAGGCTGCGCTATTTTTAAAACCCAGGGGCTGCATGATACGTTTTTCGATGAAGTCTTCCCAGCTAATTCCCGAAACCCTTGCTACTACTTCGCCTGCCACGATGTATAAATTATTATCGTAATCATATTTGGTTCTGAAACTGGAAACTTGTTTCAAATATCGCAGATTATGAATGATATCTTTTTTTGTAAAATCGCTATTGTCTGGAAACATCATCAGATCTCCGGCACCTAAACCTAAACCACTGCGATGGGTAAGCAGATCACGAATGGTAAACTCTTCGGTTACATAGGGATTGTACATTTTGAATTCGGGGATAATGTCGGTTACCTTATCATCCCATTTTAATTTGCCTTCGTCTACCAACATGCCCAAAGCTGCTGCTGTATAAGATTTGCTGTTAGATGCAATTCCGAATAAAGTGTACTCATCTACTTTTTTGCCTGTTCTTAAATTAGCAATGCCATAGCCTTTTGCGTGAATTAGTTTACCATCTTTTACCACACCAACAGACATGCCTGGTACATCAAATGTTTTTAAGGTTAGCTCAACCAGGGAATCTATTTGATTGCTTGATAAAGTTTGTGCACTGGCAGAAACGCTCAATAATACCATAAAGCTCAATAGCCCGAATACATATTTCATAGTTGATTTTTTCATTGCTAAATATTATGTCTAATTTACTTTTTCTAAATTTAAGGTATGAAGAATTTGCCACTGCTTTTTCTGTTCTTTATTATTTCTGTGGTTTCATTGGCGCAGAAAAATGGTACGCAAGTGGTATTGTTGGGAACAGGAACACCCAATCCAGATCCAGAGCGTTCAGGTCCCTCATTGGCAATTATTGTGAACAATCATTCTTATGTGGTGGATTGCGGTCCGGGTGTAGTACGCAGAGCAGCCGCAGCTTCAAAGAAAGATATTCCCTCTTTGAAATCGGAAGGCCTCACCCGCCTCTTCATCACCCATTTACATAGCGATCATGTGGGGGGGTATTCAGATTTTATGTTGAGTCCGGCCGTTACCGGAAGACTGGAAGCATTGGAAGTATACGGCCCCAAGGGCATCGCCAAAATGACGAAGGACATTCAATCTGCTTACAAAGAAGATGTAGATATACGCATCAAGGGTTTGGAGCAGGGCATTGCGGAGGCTTATCAGGTGCATGTGCATGAGATCAAAGAAGGAATTGTATATCAGGATTCGAACGTGTTGGTTAAAGCGTTTAAGGTGAGTCATGGTTCATGGGACAATGCATTTGGATATAGATTTGAAACGAAAGATAAAGTGATCGTAGTTTCCGGGGATTGTACTTACAGTGAATCGGTTGTAAAAAATGCGATGGATTGCGATATTTTAATTCATGAAGTGTATTCGATGGAGGGATTGGCGAAAAGGGATGAGCACTGGAAAAAATACCATGCTACTTTTCATACATCAACTGGTCAACTTGCAGAGATCGCGAATAAAACAAAACCGAAATTGTTGGTACTCACACATCAGTTACCATTTGGGATGAGTAAAGAAAGTTTGATGAAAGAATTACAGGATCGATATAAGGGTGCTGTAGTGTATGGAAATGATTTAGATACATTTTAATGATGCTTGAAAAATTGAAGATGAAAAAATTAATGATTGCCTCGCTGTTTTGTACAGTATTAAGTGCTAGTAATTTATTTGCACAGGGACCAATTCTAATGACCAGGATCAAAGACAGCCTGTATTTTGCATTTCAGGGTAAACTAATTTTGAGAGCGCAAGTATCAGGTAACAATTCGAAGTTACAAATTCGGGACAATCAGTACACTAGTAATAACGCGCTATATCAAACCATTTCGATAGTGCCATCTGATTTTAAAAAATTTAGTTTCAAGGCAATTGTACTAGCAGATGAAGGATCGATCGCATGCGAGAGCGACAGATGGAATGAGGGCTTGAGTATTGTAAGGCATACTGTTGGGAAGAGTTTTAATTTACTCAATAATGCAGTGTATAATAGAAATGAAGACTGGCTATTATCATTTGATGCAGCTTATCCTGCTATGAGTTTGCAGCCGCAAGAAAATAATCAGTATCAAATTCAAGTAGTAAAATCAGAACTCATCATTCGCTTCAAACCCAGGTACTATCAACAACACAGAGGATTGACTAATTTTAAACCAAAGGAATATCAGATCTGGAAAAAGCCAGTTGTGGGTTGGTGTAGTTGGTTTGCTTATTTTGATAATGTTACTGAAACCGATATGCATCGCACAGCTGATGTGTTATCAACTAAATTAAAAAAATACGGACTAGATTATATTCAAATAGATGATGGCTATCAACAAGTACCCATTGGGATGCCGGATACCTGGATCAATGCGAATAAAAAATTTCCTGCGGGTATGGGAAATTTAGCGAACTATATTGCTTCAAAAGGATTTCAACCAGGCATCTGGACGAATGTTTCTTTTGCAGATTCTGCCGCAGCTTATCAGCACAAAGAACTATTTATCAAAACAGGGAAGGATGAAATTGCTTTAGGCAATTGGGTGGGCTATGTAATGAATGGTGCGAATAAAGCCACCATCGATCAGTTGATCAAACCTGTGTATGCGGAGTTTAATAAAGAGGGTTGGCAATATTTTAAACTGGATGCTTTGCGGCATTTAAAATATGAAGGATACAATACTTTTAGTGATGATTTAATACACGATGGCATTAATAAAAATGAAGCGTATAGAAATGTAGTGAAGGAAGTGCGCAATCAAATTGGACGAGATAAATTTTTAATGGCATGCTGGGGTATTCGTCCGGAATTAGTTGGCTTGGTAGATGGATGCAGGATTGGTAATGATGGCTATAGTTATGCCGGCCTCGCTCAGTTTAATTCGTATAACAATATTATTTGGCGCAACGATCCAGATCATATTGTACTCTCTGCAAAAGAAGCTTATAGAAGTTGTACGGCTACTTCTTTAACTGGCTCACTATTCATGCTCACTGATCAACCTGAATTGTATGAAAAGTCGAATTTGATTGATGCAGCAATTCGTTCTATTCCTGTTTTAATAACCAAGCCCGGACAGGTTTACGATGTAGATCCTTCCAGATCTGGTTTAATAGCACAGGCAGAAACGGAGATGAGTGGTTCGGGCCCGAGACCATTTGATGCCAGCACAACTACTACTACAGGTTTGTTTCAAATGGATATTAATAAGCCTTATGAAAATTGGACTGTGCTGGGAAGATTAGATGAAAGAGATCGGGTGATTCCATTGAAAGACCTTGGCCTAGATGCTAAGAAAGATTACCTGGTCTTTGAATTCTGGAGCAAAAAGTTTCGCGGAATTCAAACAAAACAATTTATTCCCGGCACGATTGATTCTACTTTTAATTGCCAAGTATTTTGTTTTAGAGAAAAACAAAACCATCCGCAATTATTGGCAACTAACAGACATATTAGTTGCGGGGCTTTGGAATTGGAAGAATTAAGTTGGAGCAATAATCAATTAAGAGGCAGCAGCAGTTTGGTGGCTGATGATTTGTATACAATCTATGTTTACGAACCTGCAGGCGCTCAATTCAAGGGAGTAAAAACCGGTAAAGCAGCATTGATCGAAAACAGATTAACGGGAAATGTTCGTACAATAAGTTTTCGATCAACCGATGCT
>CAIYAG010000413.1 GCA_903924075.1 uncultured Bacteroidota bacterium
TTGCTATCCCAATCGGTTTGTCCAACCCCTATTTCAACCAGGTCAAATCCGATCAACTCCCTTCCGGATTCTTCAATTTTTTTGGCGAGGTACAGTACCTCTTCAGTCTCAAAACCGCCCTGAACAGGGGTTCCGGTATTTGGGCAGTATTTTCTATCCAAGCCATCCACATCAAAGCTCAAGTAAACTTTTGGTGGAAGATGTGCAATAATTTCTTCTGCAATATGTTTCCAGGTTTCACCTTCAAACTGACGTTCTTTGATCGTCTGATCTAAGTAAGTGATCACTTTATAATTACTATTACATACATAGTTCCATTCTTCTTCACAATATTCACGGATGCCAATTTGTACTAGTTTTTTGATGGATGGGATTTCTTCTAGTGCGTTATACATAATGGACGCATGAGAATGAGTAAAGCTTTCATAGCTTTTTCTTAAATCACAGTGGGCATCTATTTGCAAGATCCCAAATTCTCCATGTGCAATTTCAAGTGCTTTTAGAAAACCTAGAGAAATACTATGATCGCCTCCTAATAAACCCACTTTTTTTCCTTGCTTCAATAGTTCATGGCAACGATCAAATACCCATTGATTCATCAGAACACTGCCTTCATTGATATCTTTTAGGCTTTTGGTCATGAATTTGTTGTCCTCCACCTTTGCGCCCTTTGAAATATAATCGATATAGAGCTCCGCTTCTTTGCGCAAATAATCGCTTTTCAGTAATAGCTTCTTATCCACTGCACGCATGAAAAATCCCTTTTTCCATCCCTGGTTCACATTCAGATCCAAAAGATCTACTTGAATACTTGCCTTAAATACGTGCTCAGGTGCTCTGGCGGTACCTGCTCCATAACTAACGGTTACCTCCCAAGGAACTGGTAAGATGACCAAACTGGCTTCATCCTCTGTAAAGGGAAGTCCAAATATGTTGTTGTTGGGATTGCCTACGGAATTGCTGTTAAATAAGGATAAATCGGACATGGTAATAGGATTGCGAACTCACTGCAAAATACCTGCAATTTTTGATTTTTTGTCAAAATATCTTGCTATTATGGTTTTCTTATGCACAAAATGAAATGATTTCATAAATCGAAAGAAGACCTGACAAACATCAGTTGTTGCTCCAGTTTTTTGGGCTATTTTTGGGGCTGAAAATCACAAAATGAAAAAGACCCACATTATTTTCCTTGTACTGATTGCAGTTAGTATTGTTGTACTGATCAGTTATACTGGAGATTTATCAACCTATGAAACCATTTCTTCTGCAAAACAGAAGGAAGGTAAATTCGTTACTTTGATCGCAAAAGTGGATAAAAAACAGCCTGTAGAATACGATGCTGTTAAAAACCCCAACTATTTAAGTTTTACTGCACTTGATTCGCTAGGAAATAGCATTAAAGTGGTTTATCATAATAATAAACCAACTGATATGGAAAAAAGCGAAAGAATTGTTTTGAAAGGAAGGGTTCAGGGTGGTCAGTTTGAGTGTAAGGACATTTTGCTAAAATGCCCATCAAAATACAAAGACGATCCTAATTCTACCCAGAAAGCAGTACAAAACGCCGGATAATATAATATTCTGCGTTCCCAAATTGATATCTTTTATCCCAATCAGTATACATGAATTATATAGGTGAACATTTATTGCCAGGCCAGATAGGGCACTTTTTAACCATCCTGAGTTTGATAACATCTTTGATTGCTTCTTATGCCTATTTTAAGGCAAACAAAATAGTAGATCTCACAGAACGTCAAAGCTGGATCCGGTTTGCAAGAGCCGTTTTTGCAGTAGAAACCATTTCTGTTTTTGCGATCTTCGGGTTGATCGTTTATATCGTTTCAAACCATTATCACGAATACTTTTTTGCATGGAATCACTCTTCAAGATCACTGGCTCCTAAATACCTATTGAGTTGTATTTGGGAAGACCAATCAGGAAGCTTCTTGTTATGGAGTATTTGGCATTGTGTATTGGGATGGGCTTTGATCTGGAGAAACAAAGAATGGGAAGCCGGAACTTTATTTGTGATAAA
>CAIYAG010000414.1 GCA_903924075.1 uncultured Bacteroidota bacterium
ATGTATGCCATGAGTACCGAAGGCGCATTACCTAAAGTTTTTGGAAAGCAATCTGCAAAAAATGATGTGCTGGTATTTTCGTTAACCGTATTTGCAAGCATGTGTGTAGTGATCCTGTTCTTTGCACAAACATTTGAAAAGATCTTGAATTTCACCATCTTTTTAGATTGCTTTGGCATGGTGGCTTCCAGTGCAACCATATTTGTATTGCGTAAACGAACCAAACATTTGGATGGTACAGGGATTTATAAAATGAAGCTATATCCGATCCTGCCGTTGATCTTTATGGGTGCTTATACTTTTGTTGGCATCAGTATCAGCATACAAACACCGAGCATTGCACTGATCGGATTATCTGTATTAGCCCTGTTCATGGTCATTTATTTTGTAAGTCAGCAATTTGTAAAAAAAACCGAACCTCAACTTCCTAAAGAATAATTACAATGGAACTCTCATATATCATTAATGAGTTAGCAGAAACTAGAGAAGATTATTTTAGAGCAGTTGCTCCACCGATCATACAGACCAGCAATTTTGCTTTCAAAACGGTAGATGATCTGAGAAAATCATTTGAAGACGAGTATGCTACCTGGCTTTATAGCCGGGGAAGAAACCCTACAGTAGACATCCTCCGTAAAAAATTAGCTGCCTTAGATGGCGCAGAAGACGGTTTGGTTTTTAATAGCGGTGCCGCTGCTATTTTTGCTGCAGTATTGGCGAATGTAAAATCTGGGGATCATATATTAAGTGTCAAGAACCCTTATACCTGGGCAAAGAAAATGTTTGAGGAAATCCTCCCAAGGTTTCAAGTAACGCATTCTTACATTGATGGAACAGCTATTGAAAACTTTGAAAACGCCATTCAGCCGAATACTACAGTGATTTATTTGGAAACCCCGAATAGCTGGACTTACGACATACAAGATCTGGAAGCAGTGGCTACATTGGCAAAGAAGCATGGCATCGTTACAATCGTTGATAATAGTTACTGTACACCTCTTTTTCAAAAACCCATCACACTAGGAATTGATCTAGCGATGCAAACTGCTACTAAATATATCAGTGGACATAGCGATACTGTAGCAGGTGTTCTTACGGGAAGCAGTAAAATGATCGAACGCATTTTTAATAGTGAATACATGAATATTGGTTCTGGTATTCAACCTTTCAATGCTTGGTTAATCATTAGAGGGCTAAGAACATTGGAGGCAAGGTTGGAAAGGATCGACCGAACCACCAAAGCAATCATTCCTTTGTTAAAGGCACATCCAAGAATTGAAAAAGTGATTTTTCCGCTCGATCCCGAATTTCCGCAATATGAACTTGCCAAAAAACAAATGACTGGCGCTTGTGGCCTGATGACCATCATTATTAAGGCAAAAGAATGCGCTACCATTGAAAAGTTCTGCAATTCCCTGCAACATATATTAATGGCAGTTAGCTGGGGAGGTCATGAATCTCTTGTAATTCCAAAGGTTGCAGGAATGAAACCAGAACAGTTCGATGCCAGTAATCCAGAGCATCGGATGCTTCGTTTTTACTTTGGATTAGAGTCGGTTGAATACCTAATGGACGACCTCAATCAGGCATTTTTAGCCATTGAACACCTTTCATAAGATTTTTTAGCACATTTAGTCTACATCCTTTCCGTCTGTCTAATTTTTCTAGACAAGCAGTTCTTTCGTGTATTTTTGTTTTATATGAAGAAGTTTTTGACCTTAATAGCTTTAACAGCTTCCCTTCATTCCTTCGCTCAGGAAAAGTGGGATTTAAGAAAATGCGTTGACTATGCTTTACAAAATAATATTTCTGTAAGGCAGGCAGATGTACAAGCCCGTTTGTCTAAATTGTTGGCAGATCAGTCTAAAATGACCCATTTGCCCAATGCAAATGCTAGTATCAGTACTACTTATCAGCACGGCTTGAACATTAACCCAACTACCAACGTTTTTGAAAACGTAGACATTTCGGGTGGTAATCTGGGTTTTCAGGCAAACTATACCATATTCAATTGGTTTGCTCGTAAAAACAATATTGATGCGAATGTGCTCACTGCTAAGGCAGATGAATTGAATATAGAAAGAACGAAGAATGATCTGGCTTTATCAGTAGCTAATGCATTTTTGCAAGTAATGTTGCGTCGCGAACAAGCGAATGTGAGTGCTGTTCAACTAAAACAGTCTCAGGAGCAATTAACAACTACCCGCAAATTTGTTGATGCGGGAAGTCAGCCTGAATTAAACGCTATACAATTAGAAGCACAGGTTGAAAGAGATAGTGCCACCTATATTCAAGCGCTAGCTTCAGTAGAGCAAGGCGTAATTAATTTAAAGGCTTTTATGAATTTTGATTTTGCATCAAAATTTGATATAGTTTATCCAGCAGTAGAAAGTATTCCAGTTGATAATATTTTAGACCTTCAACCACAGGCAGTGTATGAATTGGCGTTGGTAAATCAACCACAGCAAAAAGTTACTGCATTAAGAATTGAGTCATCACAAAAATTAGTGAATGCTGCAAGAGGCAATATGTATCCTACATTAACTGCATCTGGTTCACTAAATACAAGGTTTGCGAATAATGTGTATGATTATTCAAGTCAAACTATTCTTGGTCCAACTTCAGCCTATGCATTAGATAATGCTAATAAGTATCCGGTATATGCTTATCAAAATACGATCACTGGAATAGATAAAGTAAGTTTTGGAAATCAGTTGAATCGCTATTTTGGACAAGCACTAGGATTAAATTTAAGTATTCCATTGTTTAATGCGCATCAAGCTCGCACACAATGGGAACGTTCAAAGATCAATGTTAGGCAGACCCAATTACAAGACGATCAGGAAAAACAAACCCTAAGATCGAATGTATTTATTGCTTATCAGGATGCATTTTCAGCTTTGCAGAAATACAATTCTTCAAAGAAGACCGTAGCTGTATCAGAGAAGGCTTTGGAATATGCGCAAAAGCGTTATGATGCTGGATTATTGGGTACGCTTGATCTAATTACAACAAGGAACAATGTGTTTACTTCAAAAATTCAAGAATTGAGTAACCACTATGAGTATGTATTTAAATTAAAAGTGCTAGAATTCTTCAAAGGCCAGGGAATTAGATTATAAAAGCAACCAACAAATTAAACACACAAGAAACACTGTTTTATATGAGTAAGAAATTGATTTGGATCATCGTAGCATTAGTAGTTGTAATTGGGGTTTTGATCGGCCTTAAAAAGGGCGGCGTTATTGGTAAAGAAGAAGGTACCAAAGTAACCACAGAAAAAGCAGTTAAACGCAATATCATTGAAACTGTAAATGCAAGTGGTAAAGTATATCCTGAAGTGGAAGTTAAAGTAAGTCCGGATATTAGTGGTGAGATCACCGAACTATATGTGAATGAAGGTGATACTGTAAAGAAAGGCCAGGTGTTAGCACGTATTTATGCTGATATCTACTCAACACAGCGCGATCAGGTTGCAGCTGGAGTAAATCAGGCTAAAGCGCAATTATCAAATTCCAATGCAAATTTGATTGGCTTGAAAGCAGTACTTGACAATGCAAAATCTGTTTATGACCGTCAGAAAAAATTGGTGGATGATAAGGTAATCTCCCGTTCAGAATTTGAACAATCACAGCAAGCTTATCTTACTGCTCAAGCAAATTACAATGCTGCAAAAGAAGGATTGAAAAGTGGTGAAGCAAATATTCAAGGTGCTCAAGCGCAATTGAATAAAGCAGACAAAGACATGTCTCGTACGGTAATAACTGCTCCTATGGACGGTTTGATCAGTTTGATGAGTGTGAAGAAAGGAGAGCGCGTTGCTGGTAATAGTTTTAATGTAGGTACTGAAATGATGCGTATCTCGGATATGAGAAGTATTGAAGTGCGTGTTGATGTTGGTGAGAATGATATTCCTAAAGTAAAGATCGGAGACACTGCAATTGTAGAGGTAGATGCTTATACAAACAGAAAATTCAAAGGGGTAGTATATAAAATTGCAAACCCAAATACGAGCACATCAGTAACCACATCTTCAACAGATGTAACCAACTATAAAGTGCATATTCGTTTGTTACCTTCATCTTATGAAGACCTGATCACTCCTAGGAAAAGTTTTCCTTTCCGTCCGGGTATGAGTGCAAGTGCTGATATCCAAACTAAAACCAAAGCCAATGTTTTATCTGTTGCTTTGAATGCAGTTACAACGCGTGATAAAAATGGTGATGCAAAAGCAACTGGAGATAAAAAAGATGAAAAGAAACCAGACGATAATGCAGTAAAATCAACTTCTGCTGATGATGATATTGAAGAAGTAGTATTTGTATTGCAAAAAGATAATTCGGTTAAAAAAGTAAAAGTGAGAACTGCTGTTCAGGATTTGAATAATATTGAAATCCTTGCAGGATTGAAAGAAGGCGACGAAGTAATTACTGGACCATACACTATTGTAAGTAAAACCTTGAAAGACGGGGCTAAAGTTATGGTGGTTGCAAAAGACAAGTTGTACGACGATAAAAAGAAAGACTAATAGTTTGAGCTAATTGATATACAGCGACCCCAATTTGGGGTCGTTTGTTTTTAATTAAGCTGATAACCTTATTTAGTTATGGCTCATTTCGTATGTTTGTATTAAATAATAAATACTGTAAATGCAGTTTGGAATTATAGGAGGAGGAAGTTGGGCCACGGCATTGGCAAAGATCTTGACCGATAATGGCAATTCGATCAACTGGTGGATTCGTAATGAAGAAACGATTCAGTTGATGAAGAAGCGCAGGCATAACCCACATTACTTAAGTGTGGCCTATTTTGATCCATCGCAATTATTTCTTAGCAACGATATCACAGAGGTAGTTCACAAATCAGATGTATTGGTAATTGCCATTCCATCTGCTTTTGCAATGGATGCATTGTCGGCTTTACCAAAAGATGCATTGAAGGGGAAATTAGTTGTTTCTGCGATCAAAGGGATTTTACCGGCAACCAACGAATTATTGAATGAATATCTTTCGAGAGAATTCCATTTTTCGATAGAAGATTATTATTCTGTACTTGGACCCTGTCATGCCGAAGAAGTAGCAGCAGAAAAATTATCGTATCTCACATTTTCAGGGATCAATGAATCTCGTGCCTACGATATCGCCAGATATTTTCAAACAGAATACTTGAACACGGTAGTTAATCACGATGTGATGGGTGTGCAGTATGCTGCGGTTCTTAAAAATATTTATGCACTGGGTGCCGGTATTGCACATGGGTTGGATTATGGAGATAATTTTTTGAGTGTTTATATTGCCAATAGCGCCAATGAAATGGGCACATTCTTAAAAAGCATTCTGCCAGTATCTAATAAAGAAAACCCTGAGATCAATTATAGTGCATCTGTTTATTTAGGAGATCTCTTGGTGACCTGTTATTCTTTATATAGTAGAAACAGGACATTCGGAAATATGATCGGTAAAGGATATTCTGTAAAAGCTGCCCAGCTTGAACTGAGTATGGTTGCGGAAGGATATAATGCCAGTAAATGTATTAATAAGACGAACGAAAAATTGAAAGCAGAGATTCCGATAGCGCATACCATCTATGAAATATTATGGGAACAGGTACCTGCAGCAGAAGGGTTCAAAAAAATTGAAGGCTATTTATTTTAAACAAAGAATAGATCTGAAGCAATTCCATCTGCCATTAATCTTCCATCATTAGTTAGTATCAAAAAATTTTCATCTAAATGCATTAGCCCATGACTGATTGGTCGTTGGGAGATTTGTACAATTTGTTCCAATTCAGATTGCCCCCATTTTGTTTTTACTTTTTCAAGTGATAGCCCTTCCATGGTTCGCAAACTCGTCATGATATATTCATTCAACTGCTGCATCGGTGTTAGGATCTCCATTTCAAAAGGCACCTGATCTTTTGAAAGGCTCTGAATATACAAGGCATTGTTTGCGATATTCCATTGACGAGAACCTCCATTAAAAGAATGGGCAGAAGGCCCCAGCCCAAGATAGTCTACGCCATTCCAATAATTACTATTGTGTTTGCTTCTCTTTCCTGGTTTTGAAAAATTAGAAATTTCATAGTGCTCAAAACCTGCTGCTGCTAACCATTGCATCAACAAGCTAAAATGCCTTGCTTGTTTATCTGGATCAACTGCTGCGATCTTTTTTTGCTGGATCATTTTATCGAGTCCGGTTTTGGGCTCTACAGTTAATGCATAACAAGAAATATGGTCTATCCCTAAAGAGAGGGCTTTGTCTACATTTTCTTTCCACGCTTCATCCGAAAGTGTGGGAGTACCATAAATGAGATCGATCGTAATATTGTCAAAGCCTGCTGCTTTTGCCATACTGATGCATTGTTCGGCTTGCCCGGAAGTATGAGCACGATTCATCCATTGTAGGTCGGCATCAAAGAATGATTGGATGCCAATGCTCAGACGATTGATTCCCAGTTGTTTCCAGGCCATCAGTTTTTCTTCTTGAAAATCGTCTGGATTGGTTTCGATCGTGATCTCTGCAGTTGGTTCAATGATATATTCCTTTCTAAGGGCAGCCATTAATTTCCCAAGGTCTTCAATGGAGAGAATGGAAGGGGTACCGCCACCAAAGTAAAGGGTTTCGATCTTTTCAGTTAAGTAATGTTTTTGCAAGAAGGCTTCTTTTTCAATGGCCGCCATCATCGGTTGGATCTGGTGGTGGGTAGTTGAAAAATGAAAATTACAGTAGTGGCAGGCCTTTCTACAAAAAGGAATATGTACATAAATGCCTGCCATTGCGTAAAATTCAATTTGAATATTCTATCAAATATAGTAACGCATCAGCTAAAATCTTAGAAACGATATTTACTATAAACATTACTTTACTAATCTATACCGAAATATACCCAATGCTCGGTATTGTTAACCTTTTGTCATAACCTTCCTTTGTTTCAATAAATAACTTTGTATGAAAATATATAGTCAACATCAACAAATTGAACTAAGTGTTGAAGAAAAGATGGTTATAGAAACTCAGTTAAAAGAAGCAAAAAAATC
>CAIYAG010000415.1 GCA_903924075.1 uncultured Bacteroidota bacterium
CACGACTTAATGAAAAATTTCATGAACAGTTTTGGTGTTGAGTTGCAAGAAGTCATTATTAGTGATTTACAGGAAGGAATTTTTTATTCAAAATTGGTTTGTTATACAGAAAACGATACAGTTGAAATTGATAGTCGTACCAGCGATGCCTTAGCACTGGCTGTTAGATTTGGCTGCCCTATTTATACCTACGAGCACATTCTTGAGAATGCAGGAATTTTGATGGATGACAATGCCAGTAAAAAAGATACCAAGGAATCTATTGGAAAAGAAGAAGTAAGTAGCGACAGAGAAGATCTTAGCGCTTTGGGTATTGAAGAATTGCATGTACTGCTGAACGAAGTCTTAGAACAGGAAGATTATATTCGAGCGATTTCTATTAGAGATGAGATCAATAAAAGGAAATAATCTTTCACCCCATCATGGTAAATTTTCCAAATTGTAAGATTAATCTGGGTTTGAATATTATTAATAAACGGCCCGATGGTTATCACGATTTAGAAACCGTTTTTTACCCAATTGCTATTAAAGATATACTTGAGATAGTTACCGATCAGGATGCTATTGAATCTGGAAATATTATATATACCGCATCTGGTATTCCAATTGATGGCGATCTCTTGAACAACTTGTGCTGCAAGGCTTATCTGCTTTTGAAAAATGATTTTCCGCAATTACCCTCCATTAAAATGCACTTGCACAAAAATATCCCAATGGGTGCCGGACTCGGTGGCGGAAGTGCAGATGGCGCGTTTGCTCTTTCAATTCTGAATCAGAAATACCAACTTGGGTTAGATCAACAACAACTCATTAATTACGCACTGCAACTTGGAAGTGATTGCCCCTTTTTTATTGTAAATAAACCTAGTTTGGGAAGAAGCCGAGGCGAACTTTTAACCGAAATAGAACTTGATCTGGGTCAATACCAATTCCTGATCGTAAATCCTCGTATTCATATTTCAACTGCCTGGGCATTTTCGCAGATCGTTCCAGGCAAGGCATTGTATCCGATCGACGAAACCATTTTGATTCCCATTGGTCAATGGAAAAACATGTTGATCAACGATTTTGAAGCCCCTGTTGTAAAAACATATCCAGAAATCGGATCGATCATCCATGAACTTTATGCCAGCGGAGCCATTTATGCCGCACTTTCTGGATCTGGAAGCACAGTATTTGGGATCTTTCCAAAGGGAGCTCTGAATACCCCAAAATTCCCCAAACACTACTTTATCGCGGCTACCCATTAGAAATTTTCTAACACATCTGCCGTTTTATTAGACAAATTCAACTATTAACCGTTAGTTTACAAGTTTTCTATCTTAAACTGCGAATTGTTTTGTAAATTGCCACTATCGATTGCCCACCATTATATTTCCTGAATATTAATAATTCGGTTGCGTATGCTTGAGACAACAACCAATCAAGGATTATACGATCCTTCGTTTGAACATGACGCCTGCGGTATTGGCTTTGTAGCGAATATCAAAGGACATAAGAATCACCAACATATTTCTGATGCTTTAACAGTATTAGAAAATATGGAACACCGTGGAGCCTGTGGTTGTGAAAACAATACAGGTGATGGAGCTGGTATTATGCTTCAAATGCCACATGAGTTTTTCTTCGATGAATGCATCAACTTGGGTATCCACCTTCCTGCTTACGGAAAATATGGAGTGGGATTTTTATTTTTCTCTAAAGAAATTAGAGTAAGAGAAGAATGCCGCGACATCTTTAATCGTGCAGCAGAAAAATTAGGATTAGAGATCCTGGGTTATAGAAAAGTTCCTGTTAATAGAACTGACATCGGACCAACAGCGCTTTCTGTTGAACCTTGTATGGAACAGGTTTTCATTGCCTGCCCTGATCATATCAATGATCCTGAGGCATTCGAAAGAAAGCTTTTTGTTTTGCGCAACTACGCTACACATACCATTCAAAATACGGTCATTAAAGATGAAGTTGGATTTTATCTTTCATCACTTTCCTATAAAACTATTGTTTATAAAGGGCAGCTTACCAGCTTACAGGTTCGTGGTTATTTCCCAGACCTTAGCGATAAGCGTGTAGTATCTGCATTTGGTTTGGTGCATTCTCGTTTTGCTACCAACACCTTCCCTTCCTGGAAATTGGCGCAGCCATTTCGCTACATCGCACACAATGGAGAGATCAATACTTTACAAGGTAATCTGAACTGGTTACGTACCAGCGAAAAAGGATTTACTTCGCCTTTCTTCAGCAAAGAAGAAATGGATATGTTATTGCCGATCGTAACGGGCGGACAGAGCGACTCTGCCAGCCTCGACAATATGATCGAACTTCTTACGCTAACAGGGCGCTCATTACCACATGTGATGATGATGTTGATCCCAGAAGCTTGGGATGGTAATCAGGATATGGATGCGATCAAAAAAGCCTTCTATGAATTCCACGCCTGTATGATGGAACCATGGGATGGCCCAGCTTCGATTTCATTTACTGATGGAAAGATCATTGGCGCAACCCTTGATAGAAATGGGTTAAGACCTTCCCGCTATTGCGTTACAAACGATGACCGCGTGATCATGGCTTCTGAAACTGGCGTATTACCAATTGATCCTGCCACCATTATTGAGAAAGGAAGATTACAGCCCGGTAAGATGTTCGTAGTTGATATGGAACAAGGACGCATCATTAGTGATGAAGAATTAAAAGCCGATATCTGCTCTGCGAAACCATATGCTGAGTGGCTGAATAAATATAAAATCCGCTTAGAAGAATTACCAGAACCAAGGGTCATGTTTACGCACTTGGAGCCTGACCAGATATTCAAATATCAAAAGGGATTTGGTTACTCTTCTGAAGACTTAGATAATATCATTTCACCCATGGCAACCGATGGCAAAGAGCCCATTGGTTCAATGGGAACCGATACACCATTGGCAATTTTAAGCGATCAGCCGCAACATTTGAGCAGCTATTTCAAGCAATTGTTTGCGCAGGTTACGAATCCTCCGATCGATCCGATCAGAGAAAGAATGGTGATGTCACTTGCCACATTTGCGGGTAGCACTGGTAATTTATTAGTGGAAGATCCTTTAGCTTGTCATGTAGTTGCACTGCAACAACCGATATTAAGTAGCTATGAATTAGAAAAGATCAGAAGTATTGATACGGGCATCTTTCAAGCAAAAACACTTCAAACCTATTTCAGAGCAGATGGTAAACCAGGTTCTTTGAAAAAAGGATTGGATCGTTTATGCCGTTACGCCGTTGATGCTGTAGAAGATGGATTTGAAGTAATTATTTTAACAGATAGAGCGATCGATTCTGATCACGCTCCGATTCCATCTTTACTAGCTTGTTCGGCTGTTCACCATCATTTGATCAGGAAGGGATATCGTGGACAAGTAGGTATCATCGTTGAAGCTGGTGACGTATGGGAAGTACATCATTTCGCTTGTTTGATCGGATTTGGTGCTACTGCCATCAATCCATACCTCGCTATTTCTTCTATCAGAGATATGAAATTGAGCGAAAGACTGGTGAGCAATTTAGATGTTGAATACTTGAAAAAGAATTATGTGAAAGCTGTGAATGAGGGACTATTAAAGGTCTTCTCAAAAATGGGGATCTCTACATTACAGTCTTATCAAGGTGCACAAATTTTTGAGATCATCGGTTTAAATAAAGAAGTGGTAGACGCTTATTTCACTGGAGCAACCTCTCGTATCGCGGGAATGGGTCTGGATGAAATTGCGAAAGAAACATTAACCAAACACTTCTTTGCATTTAGCAGAAAAGAAATTCCGGTTGATCGCTTACCTGTTGGCGGAATTTATCAATGGAAAAGAAAAGGGGAATTCCACCTCTTCAATCCACAAACCATTCACTTATTACAGGAATCAACCAAGACCAATAGCTACGAAACATTCAAGAAATATACCAAACTAGTGAACGACCAAGCGGTAAAAGCTTGCACCATTCGTAGTCAGTTCCAATTCAAACCTACTCGCCCATCCATTTCGATCGACGAAGTAGAACCAGCTGAATCGATCTATAAAAGATTTGCATCTGGTGCCATGAGTTTTGGATCTATTTCTTGGGAAGCGCACACTACCCTTGCTATTGCAATGAACCGCTTAGGTGGTAAAAGTAATACAGGAGAAGGTGGCGAGGATCCGATCCGCTTTAATTTGATGGAGAACGGCGATTCGATGCGTTCTGCTATTAAACAAGTTGCTTCTGCAAGATTTGGCGTAACCAGTCACTATTTGACCGAAGCCGATGAATTACAAATTAAAATGGCTCAGGGTGCGAAGCCTGGCGAAGGCGGACAATTGCCCGGCCACAAAGTAGATGATTGGATCGGAAGAACTAGACATAGCACACCTGGAGTTGGCTTGATTTCACCTCCTCCACACCACGACATTTATTCCATTGAAGATCTGGCTCAATTAATTTTCGATTTAAAGAATGCGAACCGTGCTGCACGTATCAATGTGAAGTTGGTATCAAAAGCTGGGGTTGGAACCATTGCAGCTGGTGTTACCAAAGCAAAAGCAGATGTGGTTTTGATCGCAGGCTTTGATGGAGGTACTGGGGCATCTCCAATTAGCTCCATTAAACACGCTGGTTTACCTTGGGAATTAGGTTTAGCTGAAGCTCATCAAACATTGGTAAAGAACAAGTTACGCAGTCGCGTAGTTGTGCAAGCTGATGGGCAGATGAAGACCGGAAGAGATATTGCCATAGCAGCATTATTAGGGGCAGAAGAATGGGGTGTTGCTACAGCAGCATTGATCGTGGAAGGTTGTATCATGATGCGTAAATGCCATTTAAATACCTGTCCAGTGGGGGTTGCTACACAGGATCCCGAATTACGTAAACGCTTTAAAGGCGATCCGGAACATATCGTCAACTTCTTCAAATTTATCACCCAGGAGCTGAGAGAGATCATGGCTGAATTGGGTTATAAGACAGTCAATGAAATGATTGGCCAGGTGCAAAACCTGGAAATGAGAGAAGGCATCACTCATTGGAAATACAGCAAGCTTGACCTATCTGCTATTTTATATAAACAACCGGCAGACGAGTCAACCGGCCTTTACAAAACAGAAGAGCAGGATCATGGTATCGCCGATGTGCTGGATTGGCAGCTTTTGAAAATAGCACAGAAAGCTATTGATACCAAAGAACGCGTTCAGGGAGATTTCATTATCAAGAATACTGATCGAACTGTAGGAACGATCGTATCCAATGAGATCACTAAAAAATACAAAGCAGAAGGTTTACCAGACGATACTATTCATTTTAATTATAGAGGTACTGCTGGGCAGAGTTTTGGCGCATTCAATG
>CAIYAG010000416.1 GCA_903924075.1 uncultured Bacteroidota bacterium
ATGTATGATTTGATTTACATCTGCACTATCTGGACCTATACTAATTTGTTGAAGTCCGAATTGCACCTGACTCAATTCGTTCAAAAAAGCTTCCCGATAAACGGTATCATAATTGGTTAAATAGATCCTGTAGTTGTTTTCAGCAATCGACAATTGCTTATCTGTTTCTTGCAATAAACCAATGCTAGGATTTTGAATGACTAAAGTATCAATAGATTGTCTTAATGAAACAAGGCTTTTGGAATTAACGGCATTCAGTACTAATACAGTAATTAGTACTACTAAGCATACAATAATTAGTATGAAATTAGAAATTGAAAGTTTTAACCTTTTCATTACTTTTTTCAGGATTCAGGGGTACAGACAGGAGTTGAAAATACAATAAAATCGTATACTAGTGCCGATTTTGCTGTATTTCTGCGAAAAATACCAACTAGTTAGTATATCTGATATTCACCTTTGGCAGAGACTGCAATTATTGGAAGCTTCTTGTTTTGTTCGAAATAATTAAAGACAAAAAGCATTTTTGAAAGGAACTTTTGATATTCAATCTCATCCTTACTACTCTTCTTTAAAAACTGAAGATCTTTTTCGTTATTGAATCTAATAGGGAAAATATGAACTGGTATAAAGTCTTGTCCTGCTGCATGGGCATAGGCTGCTATTAAATACAATTCCTCAATCTGATTATTTTGAATTGGGATACAACCCTGTGTTACACAACTACCATGTATAAAAATATCTTTACCCGGTTTAATAGAATCGCTCAGCAACTGATCTGAGGGATTGGGATAATTGATACCTAGTGCCATATGGTAATTGCTATTCGGCCTAAACTCATTAATATAATAAAAACCTTCTGGTACTTGAAAATCTCCATCCATTCGCTTTGGGCCAATGGTTCCGGAAAGGGCACAGATTTTATAGGTTTTAAAAAGTCGGAAAGCTTCAGAACGATTATTTCTGCCCCATACTTCTAACTGACTATCATACTTAAAGCTCCTAATATAAATTTCCTTTGGAGGCCACCCTAACTGTGCATGATGGTATTGTACTTCTAAACTATCCTTATGAAATTGGTAGGCAGTTTTAACTTTAGGAAAACCCAATTGTTGCTCTATAAAAGAAGATTGAGCTTCTGTTTTTGAAAGAGTAATTAGGGAGAAAGCGAACCAAACAAGATACTTCATGACTTCAAAAATAGGCAATCGCCGAAATTCCATCTCAAAAACAAAAGAAAACATAACTAAGACTTTGAAGAATTAAATGGATAACTATCTTCGCCACCATAACATTTTATATGAAAGTAGGTATATTGGGAGGTGGGCAATTAGGTAGAATGCTATTACAGGCAGCCGCAAATTATACAGTAGAAACTTATGTTTTAGAAAACGATGCTACCTGCCCTTCGGCACATTTATGCCATCATTTTATCAAAGGCGATATCAAAGATTTTGAAACAGTATATCAGTTTGGCAAAGAGCTAGATGCGCTTACCATTGAAATAGAGGCAGTAAATATTGAGGCCCTAGAAAAATTAGCCGAAGAAGGAGTGAAAATTTTCCCAAGTCCCTCTGCCATTAGAATCATTAAAAACAAAATACAGCAAAAAGAGTTTTATAAAAATAACGACATACCTTCTTCCAACTATTTAATTACCAACTCATTAGAAGAATTGGCGAAACATACCGACTTTCTTCCGGCTGTTCACAAAATTGGAGAAGGTGGCTATGATGGCAAAGGAGTTCAGATCATCAAAGCAATAGAAGACCTTCATAAAGGATTTGATGCGCCATCTGTACTTGAGAAAATGGTAGATGTGCATAAAGAAATTGCCGTAATTGTTTGTATCAATCAACAAGGCGAAACAGCTATTTATCCTCCAGCAGAAATGCTTTTTGATCCCATTTTGAACCTTTTAGATTATCAGGTTTCACCAGCCCGCATAAGTGAAAAAGTATTGTGGAAAGCAGAAGCCATTGCAGTAAGAGTTGCTAAATCTTTACAAAGTGCCGGTCTTTTTGCTGTTGAACTTTTTGTTGATCAAGACCAAAATGTATGGGTTAATGAAACTGCGCCAAGAGTGCATAATAGCGGTCATCATACAATTGAAGGAAACTATAGTAGTCAGTATGATATGCTTTGGCGCATCATACTGAATTATCCATTAGGCAACACAAAACCGATTCTTCCAGCTGCCATAGTTAACTTATTAGGAGCTCCTGGTTTTAGCGGGGAAGCCATTTATGAGGGACTAGAAGATGTCTTAAAAATAGACAATGCCTTTGTGCATTTATATGGCAAAAAAGAAACAAAACCCGGTCGTAAAATGGGGCATGTAACAATTCTAAGCAATGACTTCCAAGAACTGATCTTTCAAGCACATAAAATAAAACAAAAACTACAGATTGTTTCTTAAAATCTGGATCCTACAAGATGCCCATTTATTTTGTATCGGCAGCAGTAGTAGTTGGAACTTTTTTCTTAACGTTTAGAGGTCTTAAAAAACCAATACCGATCAAACTTTTCGTTTGTAATGCTGGAGAAGTGTGATTGGGGCCAAATAATCGCACATTATCATCGTAAATCATATCTAGGCTATAAGTAGCTGAGAAATATTTATTGATTTTAAATGCCACTTGATTGGTCATAAATACATCCACATTTTGAGGGTCTGCAATATAATTCGAGAACAAATCTAGCCTACCCTTATACACAATATTTTTAGCTAAGGTAGTAGTATAATTTACGGTTGCAAAAGCACCAATTTCGTTCAGAGAATGAGCGCCAACAGGCACACCATATAATCCTTTATTAGATAATTCGGTATTCGTAAGAACGGTCCATCTGGAAGTTAATGGTGAAAGGAATAAAGAGAATTTGTCGCTTGGCTTATAGTCAAAACCTGTCGATAAAATAAAATATCCTGGAGATAAAAATGAGGAAGATAACTCTGCTGGCGTAGTGCCATAATTATATCCATCAAAAAATTGTGAACGGAAATTGAACAAAGCAGATAAATACCATTTACCACCTTTATCCATCTTATAACCATACTTACTCAGTAAGTCCATTCTATCATCATTTTTCCTTCCGCCTGAGCTTGTTGTATTTACATAACCAAGATTTAAATCCACACTATTATCCCAAACGTGGCGGTCGTTCCTATATAATACGTAATAAGTCAAATAAGTACTTGCAGCTAAAGAAAAATTATCTCCACCCGCAGCCCAGTTACTTAAAGAACCCTGGGATAAAGAAAAAAGGAACATTCCACCCCTTTTCCAAGTCCAGGTAGTAGTATCCACATCCTTTTTAACCTGTCTAGAAGTTTCACTCCGTAATTTGTTAACTACCACATCTTGTGCAACGGCTTGTAGACTAATTAAAATGCCTATAAATAAAACCAGTTTTTTCATTTGTTCATTTTTGAAGTTGCAAAAATAGAAGTTATTCAGAAGTTTAACGAATGAAGTGCTGACAATCTGGCATTAAAATGGCTATTTTATGTACTTTTGCAGACTAAACCTTTCAAAAAATATGGAATTGATGGATCTGGGAGCAAAAGAGCATAATGAATTAAGGCAGGGTGAAGCCTTCCAACCTTTTAATAATGATCCCAATCAATATAATAAGCACTTTTATATCGAGAGCTACGGCTGTGCAATGAATTTTGCAGACAGTGAAGTAGTGGCATCCATATTACAAGACCAGGGATTTGGCGCTACTAAAGACATTTCTGAGGCCGACCTCATACTATTGAATACCTGCTCTATCAGAGAGAAAGCAGAGCAAACAATTCGCAAGAGACTCACCGAATTCAGGAAGTTCAAGGTCAAAAAAAGCGGTTTATTGGTAGGAGTTTTGGGTTGTATGGCAGAAAGACTTAAATCAAAATTGCTGGAAGAGGAAAAATTGGTTGATATGGTGGTAGGCCCAGATGCCTATCGAAGCCTGCCAATTTTAATTGAAGAAGCAGAGACCGGGCAAAAAGCAGTGAATGTTTTATTGAGCAGAGATGAAACCTATGCAGATATAGCACCCATTAGGTTGGATAGTAATTCAGTTTCGGCCTTTGTCTCTATCATGCGGGGTTGTAACAATATGTGTAGTTTCTGTGTGGTACCATTTACTAGAGGCAGAGAAAGAAGTAGAGATGCGCATTCTATTGTAGCAGAATCGGTTGATTTATTTGAAAAAGGATATAAAGAGATCACGCTCTTAGGACAAAATGTAGATAGTTATTATTGGGTTGATGAAAGCAATGGACATGCGATCACTTTTGCGGAACTCCTTGAAAAAATTGCTTTGATCAGTCCACTCCTACGAGTTCGTTTTAGTACTTCTCATCCGAAAGATATTACAGATGAAGTGCTTCATACGATCGCTAAATATGATAATATCTGCAACTATATTCATTTACCAGTTCAGAGTGGGAATAATCGGGTTTTGCAATTAATGAACAGAACCTATACACGCGAATGGTATAAGGCAAAAGTGGATCGCATTCGTGAGATCATTCCGGATTGTGGAATTAGCACAGATATCATTTCTGGATTCTGTACTGAAACTGAAGAAGACCATCAAGATACTATTGAGATCATGAAGTATAGCAAGTACGACTATGCCTATATGTATTTTTATAGTGAAAGACCTGGAACACTTGCCAGCAAACGCTTTGAAGACGATGTTCCGGAAGAGATCAAGAAAAGACGGTTAGCAGAAATCGTAGATGTTCAATACCATCTTTCTTTAAAAAGCAATCAAAATGATGTTGGAAAAACATTCCGGATCTTGGTGGATGGGGAGAGTAAAAAAGATACCGCTTTTTGGAAAGGAAGAAATGATCAAAACAAGGTAGCCGTATTTGAGAAAAAAGATCATGGTATCAAAGTTGGCGATTATGTGGAAGTAAAAATAACTGCATGTACAAAGGGAACCCTCCTGGGTGATTTTGTAAAATTTTAAATTAACTGAATTCCGATAAAAGAATCGGCTAAAAATATAAAAATGGATTTACAATCTATCAAAAACAGGTTCGGCATCATAGGAAATGCACCCGCATTGAATCATGCTTTGAACACAGCAGTTCAGGTAGCTGCAACCGATCTTACTGTTTTAATTGTTGGTGAAAGCGGCGTAGGTAAAGAAGTGTTTTCTCAAATCATTCACGCGCTTTCTAGTAGAAAGCATAACCCATTCATTGCTGTTAACTGTGGCGCAATTCCAGAAGGAACGATCGACTCGGAATTATTCGGGCACGAAAAAGGCGCATTTACAGGTGCTGTTGATAGTAGAAAGGGATATTTTGAAACTGTAAGTGGTGGAACTATTTTCTTAGATGAGATCGGAGAAATGCCATTGGGAACGCAGGCTAGATTATTAAGGGTCTTAGAAACTGGTGAATTTATCAGAGTGGGCTCTTCAAAAGTTCAAAAAACGGATGTCAGAGTAATTGCAGCAACGAATAGAGAGCTTTTAGAATTTACCCAAAAGGGCAGATTTAGAGAAGACCTTTATTATCGTTTAAGCACTGTACCCATTCGGGTACCTTCCTTGCGAGATCGAAAAGAAGATATCTTATTGCTTTTTAGAAAATTTGTAGTTGATTTTTCAGAACGATATAAAACAATACCTGTTCAATTAGATGATGAAGCCAAACAAGTATTGATCAACTATGGCTGGCAGGGTAATGTTCGAGAACTCAAAAATATCGCAGAACAAATTTCAGTTTTAAGTACCAATCCTCAGATCAATGCAACAGCATTAAGTAATTTCTTGCCTGAGAAAAATAAAAACAGGCTACCTGTTTTAGCGAATCAATCACATGGTGGAAATGACTTTTCAAATGAGCGTGAAATTCTGTACAAACTTTTTTTTGATATGAAAAAAGATGTAACAGAACTTAAGAAAATGTTTTTGGAAATATTGCAAAACCCTTCTCTTGCTGGGTCTGCCGCTAATTATACGAGAGACTCATTGATGAACGATTTTCATAACAATGGGGAAATAGCCAATAATTTAAATGGAGGCAACAATTCCAATACCGCTATTCAACCAACTTATTTAAATCAACCTTCCGCTTCCAATACCCAACCGATGATCATTACTGATGAGGGTATTCACCAACATGAAGAAATCGAAGAGTCTTTAAATATTATGGATAAAGAAAAAGAACTGATTGTAAAAGCCCTTAAAAAACATAAGGGTAAACGCAGAGATGCCTCTTTAGATCTTGGAATAAGCGAAAGAACTTTATATAGAAAACTCAAAGAATATGATATTGATGAATGATTCTCGTAATTTCAATATAATTATCATGAAACACTATTTATTAAACAGAATATTTAAAAACAAAACAGTCATTCTGCTTTCAGGATTAGTTTTGTTTTTTGTGGTACCCTTCACCAGTTGTGGAATTTATACCATGAATGATGTTTCGATCAATTACGACTCGGTTAAAACGATCAAACTGTTTACGATTGAAAATAAGGCGAGCTATGTAAATCCTCAATTGGCTCCCAAATTATATGAAAAACTATCGCAGAAATTTGTAAACTCAACCAAACTTACCAGAACCAATAAAGATGATGCTCATTATCAAATCATCGCAACCATTACGGGTTATAATCCTTCACAAACGGTAGGTATCAGTGCGAATCAAGCAACCACTAACAGGCTTACAGTAAGTGTGCATGTGGTACTAAAAAAGACCCTGGAAAATAAAACCGAAGAATTTGATGTTTCAAGGAATGCAGATTTCTCAGCAAACCTATCTTTGCAACAAGCGGAGGGGCAATTATTAGATGAGTTGGTTAGAAACCTGACTGATGAAATATTTAATCATATCTTTTCGAACTGGTAATCAAGTTGTATTTTTATTGTTATGAATTCTATTCAGGAGAAAACTTTATTTCATTTAACTGGTTTCAGAGACCTTGAAAAGGTAGATGAGGAGACTTTGACTAAAATAGCCAATAGCTACCCCTATTTTGCTCCTGCCCAATTATTGCTTACTGCAAAATTAAAAAATACGAATTCACCTGATTTTGGCAAACAAGCTCAAAAAACAGGTTTATATTTTTCCAATCCCTACTGGCTGCACTATTTATTGAATAAGCCAAATGGCCAAGCAGAAATACCTGCACTTCCAACCATAAAAGATGCATTTCAAAAGGTAGAGGAAGCGATTGAAGAAGCTCCCCCCGCACCTATTGAATACCCCGAAATCATAGAAGAACCATATATCAAGCCCGAACCGGTTGTTGAAACTGGTTTTTCCAATAATATTTCCATCCCAACTATTGAATTGGTAAAAGAAATGATGCGTGGAATTGATAAGCAGGTTTTACCGGAATCAACTAATGAAGAGGAACTAACCGTAAATATAGCCAAACAGCCTGTTTTCGAAGAACCCGCAGCTTTGATCGCAACTCCTTATAATGAGGAAGCAGCAACAGATCTTAGCAATTCTAAGATTGCGAACTTACTTTCTTCACAATTGGCCGATTTTAAAAAACCTGTGAAAGAAGAAGAACAACTTGAAATTTCGAAGGAACCCATGCATACAGTTGATTATTTTGCTTCGCAGGGCATCAAAATCGACCTATCCAAAATTCCACAGGATAAATTAACAACACAGCTACGTAGATTTACAGATTGGCTTAAATATATGAAGAGCGATAATCCCAACCCGATTGACCTTGGTACCAACCAGGATTTAGAGGATGCAGTGGGAATTATAGCCCAATCTTCGAATGAACAAAAGGAAATTGTGACAGAAACAATGGCTGAAGTTCTGCAGAAACAAGGGCAATTAGACAAAGCAATTCAGCTCTATATTAAATTAAGTTTCTTAAATCCTGAAAAATCCGCTTATTTTGCTGCGAAAATTCAACATTTAAAAGGTATACAATGATAATTTTGTTTTTGATCTTGATTGTGATTGCGTGTGTGGCGCTTGGTTTTATTGTTTTGGTACAGAATCCTAAAGGCGGTGGTTTATCGGCCAATGTAGGTGGTTTAAGTAACCAATTGATGGGTGTTAAGCAAACTACAGACGTTTTAGAAAAGGGAACATGGCTATTTGCAGGGATTATTGCGCTTTTAGCACTTTTTTCTAGTGTTTTTTTGAAAGGAGGTGTAACTACTAACGTAGATAACTCACTTTTACAAAAAGTAAATACTAGCAGTTCAGCTCCAGCAGCTCCTGCTGCAGCACCCAAAAATGCTGCACCAATTCAGGCTGCACCAGCAAAAAAATAGTTCATTTTTTGGGTGAATATCTCATCCTAAGGAAATATTTCAAAAAGCCGTTCCGTGAATTCGGAACGGTTTTTTTATTAAATTGAACATATGTAACTAAAATCAATGATCTAAACATGAAATCCATTTTTAAATATCTTTTTCTAATCCTGATCATAGGGTCAATTGCTTTGAGTTGGATGATCTTTGGTTCAGGAACTGCCTTTTCAGAAAAAAACAAATATTATACGATCCAAGAAACCGCTACCGATAAAACTTCCATCTTAAATATGTTAGGGGATGATTATATCGTTAAATACCCTTTCGCACTAGACCTTGTAAATAATGTATTCGGAATATGGGGGCATATAAAACCAGGAAAATATGAAGTTAAAAAAGGGCAATCAATCTGGTCGATCGCCAAACAATTAAAAAATGGAAGAATTGCGGAAATGAAACTGGTCATCAATAGGATTCGGATCAAAGAAGATTTGGCAAAATTGATCAGTAAAAATTTCGCACCTGACTCTGTTTCTGTAATGAACTATTTAGAATCAAACGATTCATTGGCTAAATGGCATGTAGATAGTAATACCGTTTTTACAATGATCATTCCCGATACCTATAGTTTTTATTGGAACACATCGCTTGACAAGATTTTTCAAAAACTATTTGATGCAAGCAATAATTTCTGGAGCAAAAACGAAAGGGAAACCAAATTAAAAGCTAGTCAATTCACTAAAGAGGAAGTCTATATTCTTGCATCTATCGTAGATGAAGAAACCAACTATGAATCTGATAAGTATAAAATTGCAAGTGTTTATATCAATAGGTTGCATAAACAAATGCCTTTGCAAGCCTGCCCTACCATTAAATACGCAATGAAAGATTTTACACTCACAAGGATCTATGAAAAATATTTGAGTAATCCGTCCTTATATAATACCTATCGTCATAAGGGCTTGCCACCGGGTCCGATTTGCACACCTTCTCCTAAAACGATCGATATTGTATTAAATGCGCCACAAACTGATTATTTATTTTTTGTTGCAAAAAGTGATTTCAGTGGATATCATCATTTCAGTAGTAATTTTGCAGAGCACAATACCTATGCAAAAGAATATCAGAAAGCATTGGATATTTATATGGCTGAAAAACAAGCAGAAAAGAATTGACAAAACTAGAACGACTCATAATTACTTCTAAACCCATTGCTTATCTAATTAGAAAAAGCAAACAGATTAGTATACCTGGGTTTCAAGGTCTTCCACTGTTTGATGTGGTCCGTTTCTTTTTTATACAGATCAATAAAATTGGATTAAACGAAAGGGCTGCAGCAATTTCATTTAATGCAATCATGGCAATACCCGCCGCATGTATCTTTTTGTTTTCTATAGTACCCTATTTGCCTGTATCTGCTCAATTTAAAACTGAATTATTGGCACTAACAAGAGACCTAACACCCAATAAAAAAACATACGAATTAGTTGAGAATTTCTTAAACGATTATTTCCAAAAAACAAAAGGTGGGATTTTGTCTTTTGGTATCTTAATGGTGATCTTTTATGCATCTAATGCAATGATGGGAATCATCAGAACTTTTGACAAATCGATACAGTATTCAAAATCGCATTTCATTCATAAAAGATGGAAAGCAATTAGACTCACTTTGCTTTTAATTATGTTGGTGATCAGTTCTGTGCTTTTTTTAATAGGACATGATGCCCTAGAAAAAATTCTAAGGCACTATTTTCATTTACAAAAAGCAGATTGGCTATGGTGGTGGGAAAGTACTAGATGGATCGTGATTGTATTATTAATATTCTTTGGAATCTCTTTTATATATCGATACGCGCCATCGGTAGAAAAGAAATGGGATTTTGTTTCCCCGGGCTCGCTACTTGCTACCTTTCTAACACTTGTAACAACAATCGCCTTTTCTTTTTGGGTAGCTCATTTTGGTAGATATGATAAGGTTTATGGTTCGATCGGAACGGTTTTAGTAATCATGATCATCATTGATTTTAATGCTCTGATACTACTTATCGGCTTTGAGTTGAATGTAAGTATCACTTATTTAAAACAACATGCTGAAAGGAGGAGAATTGAAGAAGAAGCCAATATTATCGAATCGATTTCTTAAGTGCCCGTAGATCCTTGAATCGAAATTTCACTTTAGGTTTGCTCCAAACGGCTTTTATTTCCTGCATGCGTTCTTCTGATAAACTTGGTTGCTCGTAGTGACCAGCATTTTTTTTCTGCCGATAGGCTTCATAAATACTAATAGCGCAAGCAACTGAAATATTTAAGCTTTGTATCATACCTACTTGTGGGATGATCATATTCCCATCTGCTAAACTTCTCATTTCTTCACTCACTCCGTCGTGCTCATTTCCAAATACCAAGGCAATTGATTCTTTAGTAAAATCAATATCATATAGGTCAGCTGCGTCGGTAGACAAATGTGTGGTATAAATTTTATTGTAATGAGATCTAAGAACTGGAATACATTCAGCGATGGAAGTGAATTGGTGCACAGTTAGCCATTTGGCTGCACTGCTGCTACTCTTTGGGCCAAAATAGGAATGTTTTGGGATCATACTATTGATCACGTATATATCCTGAATACCAACTGCATCGCAGGTTCTCATAACAGCAGAAATATTGTGCGGATCATGTACATTTTCCATTACAATAGCCAGGTCTGCTTGTCGGTTGGAAAGTACTTTCTGAAATTTATTACTCCTTTCTGGCGTCATCCCGCAAATTTAATAAAACTGCTATGCAATTTTGATGTTAATGGATAATAAACCTAATAACTCTATTCAAGGCATTATTCCTGCAAACTCATTGTCAAAACATCAATTTTAAGCTTTTTTTAATCAATTTATTGCTTAAAAAATAACAATTCATCAAAAAAAACCTACTTTTAATTACCCGTAACCGACGTTTAATCCAAACGTACCCCAATGTTAACACCCAGAAATGTTCGAGGAGAGCATTTATTGTGGCTATCCCCTATATTGTATATATGGGTAGCATACATTACTGCTCCTATTCAAACTGTCGTTGTATTCTACGATGGTATCTATTACATTTTAAGCTATTTTACTACGGCAGTAATCCTTTTAAGTTTAATTGGAGGTCCGTATTATTTACACAAGTATTTCAGGAAAAATAAAACTAGAAGCATTGTAGTTTCTTGGTTGCACATTTTACCTTCCGTGATAATTATGTTCACCATATTATTAATTTATACCTATACCCCACCGATCGATCGAGAGTGGAGGTATTACCCTTTACTGCGTCCAAATTTTGCTCGCTGGCGCCTTTTCAATGATATAGCAATAATATTATTTGTAACCTTGATCTTGATTCAGGTAACATATATGATTTATGCCTTTGGAAAGTTATTTCAACAAAAAAGGTCTGGATTTCAAAGAACCAGTACGAAGGGGTTGGAATTGTATAGTTTCAGTCAGAATACAGCACTTTCAAATCCAGCTTTATAGTTGAACTTGAATACCCAATCCAGATTTGCCATTTAATTTGATTTTACCATCTTGGTAATCAATGCCAGTGGCAAGGTCTTCCGACAATAAAAGTGGACCATCCATGTCTACTAAGTCTATTTGGGGTAAGAAGTTTGCGATGGCAGCAGATCCAATACTACATTCATTCATGCTACCCATCATCACTTTTAGTCCGAGTTTACGGGCTTCTAGTATCATTCTCCTAGCCGGAGTTATGCCACTGCATTTGGTAAGTTTGATATTGATACCATGAAAGTGGTTAAAACATTTGGCAACATCTTGTTCAAAAACACAGGATTCATCGGCATACAGAGGAAGTACTGATTTTTCAAACAGTACTTTCATGCCATCCCAATTATTTTTTTCCAACGGCTGTTCGATCATTTCAACACCAAGTGCTGCTAATTGAGGAATTTTTTCAAGTGCTTCGGCTAATTGCCAACCTGCATTTGCATCAACTCTTAGTGGTACCTGAGTCTGTTTTCGCAAGGCTTTTACAATTTCAATATCCTGATCTGTTCCCAGTTTAATCTTATAGATGGGCCAGGGGTTTTCTTGCATTTTGGATACCATTTTTTCAATGGTATCGATCCCAATGGTATAGTCACAAACTGGTGTTTCATTCCAAGCTGTGCCCCATAATTCAAACAATAATTTCCCTTTCATTTTACCGAATAGGTCCCACGCAGCCATGTCTAACGCGCAAACCAGAAAAGGATTATTGGGAAATAAATGGTGTAAATAATGCCAATACCTTTCGGGATCAGTTAAAGCAAATTTTTCAACCAGATTTCTTTTTGATTCAAGGTCTGCGATCATTTGCTCAACTGTAATGTTGTAGTAAACAATTGCAGGTGCTTCGCCAAAACCAACAAAATCTCCAATTGATAATGATACAATTAATGAGGGCTGATGTGTCTTGGTTCTACCATTCGAAATCGTAAACGGATACTTAAATGGTAATTCTTTATGCCAATAATTTAAGTTCATATGAATTATGCTCTACCACTCGATTTTACTGCTTGTTGCAAGTTCTTATTAAATGCATCCATTTCAATCAATGCTTCAAGACTATGATGCATCCTATAACGCCAGTAGTGTTGCGGGTTTGCTGGAACATTGATTCTTTCATCATTGGGGTTTTCACGGCGAACTGCAGGATCGATTCCCATGATATCTTGCAATTGGAAAATACTCCACATTGCCGGAGAATATAAATGTTGCATTAAGATCGCATTATTGATCCATGCTTCACAGAAGAATGGAGCTTCGCCAAATTGCCCTAATTCATGATTATAAAATTTCTGAATACTGGCTCTATCTTCTTCCCACCAACCTCTTATCGTACTCATATCATGAGTTGAAGGCGTTACTACGCTCAAATATGGTGCATCATTTGGATGAAAGAATTCTTTGGTTGGATCTTTTGGCATACGTTGAATTTCCAAACTTAACAATCCAAGTTGACGCATTACATCAGGCACACAGGTTGGAACCATTCCCAAATCTTCACCGCAAACCAACATATTGGTAACTCTTTTTAAAGCTGGTAATTTTTGTAAAGCTTCCTGCATCCAAAAATCGTCTTGTCTTCTGAAAAAATATTCTACATACAGTTCTTTCAATTGTTGCTGTGTATTACCATCTAAATTTTTGAAAGAACTGGTAGATTCCATTCCAAATCTGAAATGAAATTGTTGACCTTGCGAACCTTCTACTTCAAATAAAATAACATTACTAATTAGATCAAAAAGCTGTTGTTTTTGCTTTTGATGAAATTCATTGTTCTCTAATGTTTTGAAATAGTTTTCAACCAAACGTTGTGTTGCAAAAGCTGGTTTTAAACTGTATCCAGAATAACCATCAGGCTCTAAGAATTGCTGTTTTGCAATTTCATTATCGTAACCAAATACTTCCCAAATTGTATTTTCAGTGATATATGGTTTGGTATATCGATGATGATCGAACCAGATATTTTTCGAATTAAATTCATTGATATGCATTGGTATAGCTGGTACAAAATAACCCATGATACCTTCCACTGCATTCATAGGAATACTCCAGATCCTAAAAAACCCCAGAATATGATCAATTCTAAATGCATCAAAATAATAACTCATTTGCTCAAACCGATGCTTCCACCAAGCAAAACCATTCTCTTTCATTATTTGCCAGTTATAGGTTGGGAAGCCCCAGTTTTGCCCCTTCACAGCAAATCCATCTGGCGGTGCGCCAGCTTGCATATCCATATGGTACAATTCAGGCTGCTGCCATGCATCAGCACCAAAACGATAAATTCCAATTGGTATATCACCTTTTACAATAATCCCTTTTCCATGTGCATATTCTGTTGCAGCTTTTAATTGCAAGTGCAACTGATATTGTATAAAATAATGCAATGTAATTCCAGTATAAGCATCTGATCCAGCTTTGATCAAATCACTGATTTCTTGCTTCTTATATTTCTGATGAATTGGCCATTGATTAAAATCAGCAGTTTTATACTGATCTCTTAAATAACAAAAAACGGCATACGGTTCAAGCCAATGACTATTCTGTTCAAAATAATCTTTAAAGGATGCATCCTTTAAAAATTGAAGTTTATCTGCTTGAAAAACTTTATTGATGAATAACAGTTTTTGCTTATTTACTGTTTCATAATCAACTTCTTCTAAGTCGTTCAAATTAGCAAATTCAGCTTTCAACAATTCTAGATCTGCTGAGGTTTCTTTATTAGCTAGCAAATCCAAATTCAAGTACATCGGATGTAATGCAAATGCAGAGATCGATGCATATGGATAAGAATCAGTCCAGGTATGTGTTGCAGTAGTATCGTTAACGGGCAAGATCTGTATTAATTTCAAGCCAACCTTCACTGCCCAGTCGACCAACAATTTCAAATCATTAAACTCCCCTACTCCAAAACTATTCTCAGACCTCAGACTAAATACAGGAATTGCAACACCAGCCGCTTTCCAATTGATTTTTGGAAGTACTAAAAATCCATCATGAATGATCGTTTGTTCTTCTGGGAAATTGGTCTCATACAATACACGATTGTTTCCATCTTCAAATTGTAAAAATTTCTTTGCAACAGTATCATATACACCATACTTATAGGCAATCGGAAAAATTTCACGTGAAAGATCCAAACTTACCGTATAATAGTTTTCTCCAGTTTTTCTGCTCATCAAAATTGGATTTTGAGTATCCCATTTTGAAAGGCCTTTACAATTGCCTAATAGGCAAATTGTTTGCCCCTTTGGCAGCAGTGGTGTCTTTATTTTGAAATAATGTGTAACTGTTTTAGGAACAGCCAATTTCACTTCTGTATGATTGGCTTTTAATAATACATTTTCAAAAGGTTCGGTATAAAATACGTTCTCATAATAACCAGCAAAATTCCAGGTATCAATGGTGATGATATTCTCAGCACCAAAATCTTTGGGATCAATTTGTTTATCATTGCCTGCATCAAAACTAGAACTACCATCTGCATTACGAATGATATAGTAGTATTTAAGAATTTCAGTAATAGAGCCTGATTTTGTAAGATCCAAATCGAGCGACCATCGATCATCATTATTGTAATACAAAGACACCGCTTTTAACGGATCTCCATTTCCAATAGCTGGATGATTTCCACAAACAAAAATTTCTTGACCATACACGGTATGGTATCTTAACTGAAAACGAATATGACTAATCACTTTGCTAGTTTGTATTTTTTCTAATGGGGCAGGTTTTGAAGATTTTTTTGCAACAGTCTTAGTTTCAGTCTTTTTTACATCCACTGTTTTTGCAATGACTTTTTTCTTCACAGAAGGTTTCTGAGATGCAATCGTTTGTTTTTCCTTGTTCAAGGTCCTCGTTTTATTCTGTAAAAATAAATAAAACAATGTGTATTTCAAACACAATAATTTAGTCTAGGCAAAGGAATTTCATAAATTAC
>CAIYAG010000417.1 GCA_903924075.1 uncultured Bacteroidota bacterium
AAGTTTACCTTCTTTAACCCTTGCTATTAATGTGCGGGTACATACTTTACAGTGAATAGCAGCTTCTTCAAGCGTCAAGTGTTCATCTGATTTATTGTCAAGGCTATAGTAAGGAACCTTTTCTAATTCCATAACAACAATCTCACGAATTACTTCTCGCAATTCAAATACGGGCATGAATACCATCGAGTTTACGTTATACATATTGGACATAGTTGCATCAGTTTAATTATAAGCAGAGTTATTTAGAGCCATTTATCATTGGTGATTTGTAAAACTCCCGAACCATTAAGTCGGTGGGAATCGGCTGCACCTTATCAATTTGTTTGAAGAAGTACGGAGTATCTGTTGCATGGCATTCCGCCATTAATTTCCTTGCCCAATCAGTATCGAATTTTCGTTTATGATGACCGCTCTCGCCACCTTGTATTACCCAATGAATAGATTTATTCTGCAACCACGGAATTAGCGTAATCTCGTCTAGCTGTGGTTCAACTGATAAGAACCGCTTCCCTTTGACTTCAAGCAAGTGACCCAACAAGTTGTTAGCTGTGGCTTGATTTACCGGCGATGTTCCGAACATTACATTTTCAGGTGGACATTTTTTCCATTCATCCGGGATGTACTTATTGATATTGCTTGGTCGCTTTGTCAGCAATAAGAACATTAAGTTTGGATATATGCCTTTACTGATATTATTGAAGAACATTTGCCGTAGGTCACCTGTGGTAAATTTGAGGGTATTCCCTTTGTGGTCAATAAGTGGCATGGGCTTTTCGAATATGTCCATCATCGAACCTACAAATACCTGATGCATTTCACATGCTGCATTAGCTGCCTTCTGGTACTTGAAAAGGTCATCCCAGAAAGACACTATTTGTTTTCTGGGCTTATCGTTACCCCAGATGTCATTGCCCCATCTTTTTGATAGTGCTGCGGCATAACAGTTGTCGCATCCTTCATGTACTTTGGTACACCCGTGCCAAAGGTTTGCTGTGTGTATCGTCCATTCTATGGAAGAGTTCTTTGCCATCGTTTTATTTTTTAATAGTTAGAGAAAAAGTGATAGGGTTTATAGTATAACTTTAGGGAATCGGTACTACCGAGAAATTAAAAATCCGCCCAAAAATTGTCCAATGATACTAATGTCAGCGAGACGTCATCAAACCCTGTGGGAAGCCCCCAGTTGCCGTTTGGGAGTTCTTCCAACTGGTCTGTGTTACTGATAATTTTCCCATCAACCTTTAATTGGATATCACCGACCAACTCCAGTTGCTTACCATCACTTAGGATAACCAATACTTTTTGAGCGAGAGGCTTTGCAGCCAATTCCTCGTCAGGTGTTAAATCGCCCTTTTCGTATTTTTTAAGGTAGTCTCGATATTCTTCCTCATTGCTGCCATACTGATCTGAGGTTGGTTCGCCGGATGTAGACTGGTCAGGGGTTTCAACATCTGTGGTAGTAGGTAGGAATGACTATTGAAAACCCACAAAGATGGGTATGCAGGAAATGCGGAGGTAGGGACGTTCAGGTTTGTAAAACGGTTTGGGTTAATCCGAACACATACGAAATTGAAGTTGAAGATGCCGAATGGCTTGATACCTACTGTGCTGATTGTAAGCAATACGGTGACATTATTGTAGCCGAAGAATTAAACAATCAATAAAATATTATGAAAGAATATGAAAACAGAAATTGAAAAGATGGTATGTGTTGTATGTGGCAGCGAAAATATTAATGAAGAACGACTAATAAGTATGGGAGTAAATAGTCAGACTATTATTGAGGATCACCTTATTGATCACTACTGCCAAGATTGCGGTGACGTAGTAGATATAATAGACAAAGCAGAGTATAAAAAAATAAATAAAAATTAAAATG
>CAIYAG010000418.1 GCA_903924075.1 uncultured Bacteroidota bacterium
CAGTCTTGAAAACTGTTGACTGTAACAGGTCCTGGGGTTCGAATCCCTAACTCTCCGCCATCGGTCGCTGAAGCAACCTTCGGCGGACAAGTCCGCTGAAGAAGCGAAAGAGACTAAAGCCCACCAGCGCAAAAGCTTGGTGGGCTTTGTATTTCATCGTCCGCCGAAGCTTAAGCGAAGGCTGACTCACTCAAGTAGTTGAATTAGCTCAAGCGATCGCAGGAGTTCCTATTTAAGATTATATAAGAATATAATTGAAAGTGTCGTACCAAGAATAATAGCCCATTCCCATACGCGAAGTACTAGTATCGTACAGACGTTTTTTACCAAAAGGTATATTTCTAGGGTTAATAAACTACCTAAAAAAAAGCAAATTAAGCCTAGAAAAAAAGATAATAATTGGGTATCCTCATCGGAATGGATTTTCAATTTGATCCACAAATACAGATAAGTAATTACCGCAATTGAAAATAGAACTCTTAGAGGAGTGAATTTTATCCTATTCATTTGCCCCGCTTTTATTAGAATTTCGGAACCACTCCCATATTAAATAAGATAAAGGAATAGATATCTGCCATTGTTTCAATATTCTTGGCGGTATTACTTGCGCCATGCCCAGAATTAGTATCTATTCGTATTAGTGTTGGATTCTTACTTGCATTTTTCTCTTGCAGTGTTGCCGCATATTTGAATGAATGAGCTGGAACCACACGATCATCATGATCTGCTGTAGTTATTAAAGTAGCAGGGTATTGAACACCTTCTTTGATATTGTGCAAAGGAGAGTACTTGTATTGTGCTTCAAACTCTGCCTTGTTATCACTGCTTCCATAATCAGCGATCCAGTTCCAACCAATGGTAAACTTCTGGAATCGAAGCATATCCATTACACCAACTTGAGCAATACAAACTTTGATCAGATCGGGTCTTTGATTCATTACTGCGCCAACCAATAGTCCACCATTACTTCCTCCACGAATTGCTAAATAGTTTTTCGATGTATACTTATTAGCATTTAAGTATTCTCCAGCAGCGATAAAATCATCAAATACATTTTGTTTTTTCAATTTCATTCCAGCCTCATGCCATTTCTCGCCATACTCAGCACCCCCACGAATATTCGCCAATGCATACACACCTCCTTGTTCAAGCCAAGGAATCAAAGCTGCACTGAAAGCAGGAGTGGAGCTGATATTGAATCCGCCGTATCCATATAAAATGGTGGGGTTTTTACCATCCTTTTTCAATCCTTTTTTAAACACAATGAACATGGGGATCTTAGTTTTATCCTTGCTCTGATAAAATACTTGTTCAACAGTATATGCTGCCGGATCGAATGCTAGAGCGGGTTTTTGAAAAACAGTACTAGCACCGGTAGTAATATCATATTTGAAAATGGTAGAAGGATAGTTGAAAGTTGAAAAACTATAGAAAGTAAATTTATCGGTCTTCTCCCCGCCAAATCCACCGGCGTTTCCTAGTGAAGGTAGTTTTACTTCACTCAATTGTTTACCATCAAAATCATAACTATAAATTCTGCTCGTAACATCCTTTAAATAATTCGCAAATAATTTACCACCCACACTTGAAACACCTGTTAATGGTTCTGGTTTTTCAGGCAAAATGGTTTTCCAATTTGCTTTTTCAGGATGCAAAGTAGAAACTTTGATTAGCTTGCCATTTTGAGCCGCATCATTTGTTTCGATGTATAGATCTGATCCAATATTTTCAATCACACTATAATTGAAATTACCGGGCTCAGCAATGACCGGCTTGAATGATTTATCAGTTGAAAGATTATCACTAAACCATAGTGCATTCCCATCAAGTCCTTTACCTCTATCAGAAATTACTAAAAATGCAAATCGCTCATCATCTGAAGTGGAGATTGTATGAAAACGTTGCGGATTTTTAGGGTCTTCATAAATTAATTTATCAGCCGATTGTTTGGTTCCAACCGTATGATACCAAACCTGGTGGTTCTCATTTTTTGTAGAAAGCTCTTTTCCCTTTGCTGGAGCTGGATATCTGCTATAATAGAATCCATTACCTTGCCATGCAATACCCGAAACTTTTACCCAGCTGATGGTATCTGTTAAATCAGTGCCGGTAAGCATATCGCGTACATAATATTCCTGCCAATCGCTACCACCTTTTGAAATTCCCCAGGCTGAATATCTGCCTTGTTTGTCTAACACAAAACCTATTAATCGGGTTGTTCCGTCTTTCGTTAATTTATTAGGATCTAAAACCAATTCTGGTTTGCCATCTAATCCTTTCTGACGATATAAGACTGATTGGTTTTGAAGTCCGTCGTTCTTATAAAAATAAAACCAATCGCCTTTTTTCTGCGGACTAGAAAACTTCGCATAATTACTCAGTTCTTCAATTCTTTTTTTGAATCCATCTCTATAAGGAATCTTTGATAAATAGTCGAAGGTTACGGCATTCTGAGCTACCACCCATGCCTTGGTATCAGCACTATTATCGTCTTCTAACCATCTGTATGGGTCAGCTACTTTAGTACCATGGTAATCATCTACCTGATCTACTTTTTTAGAAACAGGATATTTCAATTGGGCATCTATCATTGTCATCGAAAGCAATAAAATGGAGAAAAGAATTATTTTTTTCATGTTGCATCATTTACGATACCCCAAATTAAATAAATAATCCCAACCAATCTTCCAATTTGTAAATGCTTTGGAAATTTGGTTGGGATGCAATTATATCTAACTTAAAGAGGTACTTATCTTTCGTAATATGGAATCTCATCGTGCGAAACAGCTTCTTGTTGATGCCAATAAGCAGGGGTAACTACATGTCCGTCTGGGGTTCTTAGCAATCTTCCATACACCGCGTTAACCGTATTAAACAACATATTGGTAACACCCATCGTATAGGTTTCAGGAGCAGGCGCAACTAGTGCTGGTGCAGCTTCACCTTCAGCTACAGGGGTTGCAGGAGCTGCAACTTTTGGTGGTGGAGAAGCAACTACAATAACTTTAAGTGTATTGTATTCTAATAATGGTTTTAGAAAAGCTACTCTTTCAGGAGTGAGATTTTTTTCTACAACAATGCATCTAACACCATCTAGCTCTTCTAATATATGATTTGAATTAATTGCCATTTTTATGGATATTAAATGAGTTAAAAATTACAAAGATTATAAATGGCATCATAAATCCAGCTTAAGAATCCAGTGCTAATGATACCAATCAGACAAATCGCCATGGCCAATTTTGGCAACGCTGGAACAATGATTTTCTGAATTGGGTTTTCATTTTGATCCATGAAAATTGCTTTCACCACTCTGAGATAATAATAGAATGAAATGGTCATGTTCAATGCAGCAAAAATGATCCATACATAGTTACCTCTTTCTGCACCTGACATGATCAGGAAGAACTTCCCGAAAAATCCTGCAGTTGGAGGTACCCCTGCTAAAGAAAACAATGCAATAGCTAAAACCCATGACAAGAAAGGATTGGTTTTATAAAATCCTTTGAAATCATCAATATTTTCTTTACCAGTAGATGCAGAAACTAAAGCAACTACCCCAAAAGCAGCAAGGTTAGAGAATAGATAGATCAAAAGGAAATAGATCACAGATGTCATACCCATTTTCGATACACCAGAAAGACCCAATAAAACAAAACCTACCTGAGCAATGGATGAGAATGCCAAGAATCGTTTCATATTATTCTGCCTGATCGCAAATAAGTTCCCTATTAAAATGGTGAATACACTTAATATAAAGATCATGAAATACCACTGTGGTTCCAGGTTTCTAAATACAGTAAACATGACGGTCATGAAAATGAATAGGATAGCCGACTTAGAAATGACAGATAAATAAGCTGTAACTGCAACAGGCGCGCCTTCATATACATCAGCAGTCCATAAGTGAAATGGAACAACAGACATTTTGAAACTAAATCCACCAAGGATTAATATGAAGACAAATATTTCCATCGGGCCACCATGAATTAATTGCGCTATTTCAGAGAAAAACAAAGTACCCGTAACTCCATATAATAATGAAATACCAAATAACATTAATGCAGAAGAAAACGCAGATGAAATGATCATTTTAAAAGCAGCTTCAGATGATTTTCTTTTTTCAAGATCAAAATTTGCAAGTGCAGCTAAAGGAATAGTAGATAATTCAAGTCCTAAATAGAAGATCAACAAATTACCACTTGAGATCATAAAAAACATTCCCAGTAAAGTAGAAAGTAGCAAAATATAGAATTCTAATAAATGTTTATGTTCCTTTAACCAAGGA
>CAIYAG010000419.1 GCA_903924075.1 uncultured Bacteroidota bacterium
TCTTACAAATCTTTTACTGTATTTACGCATTTATCATATTTGCTTTACTCACTTTGATTGCCTTCCCTTTTGTGATGCTCTCTCTCTCCTTTGGTAAAATCAAAGGGGGCAATATCATTTATCAAATATGTAAAACATGGGCTTGGATATGGTATCTCTTTATTGGAATTAGACACAAAGAAATTTATGAAGCGCCCCACAACACCAGCAAACAATATATATTCGTGGGCAACCATGCATCCTATATCGACATCCCTCCCATCGTTTTAATTGCACATCAGCCCCTCCGAGTTCTTGGTAAATATGAAATGGTTAAAATCCCTGTTTTTGGATGGATCTATCGGGCTGCTGTTATCTTGGTTGACCGCAGCAATTCAGAAACAAGATCAAAAAGCGTACGCGCATTAAAAGCAGCGATCAAAAATAATATTTCCATTTTCATTTTTCCAGAAGGAACGTTTAACGAATCTGCGGCACCACTGAAATCATTTTATGATGGTGCATTCAGAATTGCCATAGAAACCCAAACCCCAATTAAGCCCATACTTTTGGTAGATACTTTAAGTCGCTTACATTATCATTCCATTTTCTCTTTAACACCAGGTAGAAACCGAGTAGTTTTCCTGCAAGAAGTTTCGGTAGAGGGTTTAACTTTTTCTGATATCCCCGATCTTAAAAACAAAGTGTATGAGCTGATGGATGCAGGTTTACGGAGATACCGTAGTTATTCCGAATGATTGTTGAAAGCTGCTTAACTTAGTCCTCAATTTTCATGGCTAATATTTCTTCTAATTTGAATTTATCTGTTTTTCCTGCAAATGAGACTTCCTTGTTTGCAGAGATCATTATTCCATTAGCCTTACCTAAAAATTATACTTGGTCGATCCCAATACAATTCAAAGAATTGGTTAAACCAGGCATTCGTGTGGAAGTGGTTTTAGGAAAACACAAAAAATATGCAGGGATCATTAAACGATTATTTGAAACTGCACCAAATGGGTTTACACCCAAACCGATTTTAAATGTTTTAGACTCAGATCCATTGATCAATCCAGAGCAATTACAATTATGGGAATGGATCGCTCAATATTATTTGTGTACAGAGGGAGAAGTAATGCAGGCTGCGGTTCCAGCGAATTTGAAACTTTCGAGTGAAAGCATTTTAATATGGAATGAAGAACTAGATGAATCTTATAACGATTTGAATGATGAAGAATTCGTGGTTGCTGAAGCTTTAGAATTGAGAAAAGAATTGAGACTGAGTGAAGTGCAACAACTACTAGACAGTTCACATGTATATCCAATCATTAAAAAATTGATTGATAGAAAGCTATGTTATGTCTGGGAAGAATTAGTAGAAAAATACCAAGAGAAAAAACAAACATATATCTCACTGCACAATGACTATACGAGTGAGGAAAAGCTGTCTGAACTTTTAAACAACTGGGGTAAAGCTCCCAAACAAATGGAATTACTGCTCTCCTATTTACATCTTGTAAAGACGGAAGGAGAAGTGATTCAATCTGAACTTTTAAAAAAATCTAATGCCACTGCTGCTCAACTAAAAGGGCTCATTGACAAAGGCATTTTATTGGCACAAAAGCGGTCTGTTTCAAGAATTGCATTCCTGACTCAGGATATTGAGATCAATATAGAACTCTCGCATGCTCAAAAAACAGCATTACATCAAATTCAAGGCGTTTTAAAGACAAAACAGACTTGTTTGCTCCATGGCGTTACTGCAAGCGGTAAAACGCAGCTTTATATCCAATTAATTGAGGATTATATGAAGCAAGGGAAGCAGGTCTTGTATCTACTTCCTGAAATTGCACTTACTTCTCAGATTATAAGAAGGTTACAATTGCATTTCGGTGGCAAGATCGGGATTTATCATTCCAAATTCAATGCGAATGAAAGGGTGGAAATATGGAACAAGATCAAAACAGGGGAACTGAAAGCAGTGTTAGGTGCTCGTTCATCGCTGCTATTACCCTTTTGCAACCTCGGCCTGATCATTGCAGATGAAGAACATGACGCCTCTTATAAACAGCAGGATCCTGCTCCCAGGTACCATGCTAGAGATAGCGCCATTTATTACGCCGGAATATTTAAGGCGAAAGTTTTATTAGGCAGTGCCACACCCAGTATTGAAACTTATTTTAACTGTCAGCAAGATAAATATGGATTGGTTAGATTATCAGAAAGATATGGTGATGCAGTTTTACCGAAAATGGAATTGGTTGATTTCAAGAATCGCGTTGAAACGGTCAATGGCATGACGGTGTTCACTGAAACATTACTGAAGCAGATAGAACATACTTTACAAGAAAATAAGCAAGTGATTCTTTTTCAAAATAGAAGGGGTTATTCACCCTATCTGATTTGCGACACCTGTGGCTGGATCCCTCATTGTGAACACTGCGATGTAACACTTACCTATCACAAATCAAAACATAAACTTTCATGCCACTATTGTGGAAGTACTTATCCAGTAGTTAATAGTTGTACAGCTTGTGGTAGCCATCATTTTATTCAAAAAAATTTCGGAACCGAAAAAATTGAAGAGCAGGTATTGGAATTTTTTCCGGACGCTAAAGTGGCGAGAATGGATTATGATAGTGTGAAAGGAAAGAATGCACACGATGCATTGATTAAATTATTTGAACAGCAACGAATTGACATCTTAGTGGGTACACAAATGGTTGTAAAGGGTCTTGATTTTGAGCACGTGAATTTAGTTGGGATTGTTGATGCAGATGGCATTTTGAATTTTACAGACTTCCGTGTTAATGAACGCTCTTTTCAATTAATGGAGCAAGTAAGTGGTCGTGCAGGAAGAAAAAATGCTGATGGAAAAGTTATATTGCAAGTGAGTAATTTAAAACATCCTGTATTGCAGTTTTTGAGGGCACACAATTATCATGAGTTTTATACTTTTGAATTAGAGAATCGCAAACAATTTGGGTATCCACCTTTTACAAGACTCATAAAAATTAATTTTAAACACAAGGAAAAACATATTGCTGAAGAAGCAGCGCAAATTTTCTCAAATGGTTTAAAATCCCAGTTTTCACAATTCATCATGGGACCATCACAACCTGTTGTAGATAGAATTAGAAATCAATACCTATGGGAAATCCTGATCAAATTACCGAAAGACAATCGCACCATACATCAGTGTAAGATAGCGATACAGCAACAATCACTTATTTTACAAACGAATAAAAGATATCGATCTGTGCACGTTGTAACAGATGTAGATCCTAACTAAATCTTAATCCTTATTTTATGGGGATGCATGCAGAACAAAACATATCTCTTAAAAACTATAATAGTTTTGGCATTGAAACCATTGCTAGGGATTTCTGCATTTTCAAAAATGCTGAGGAGCTTTTAGAACTTAACAACAATTATCGAGATCAAATTCTTAATGCTCATTTTATTTTAGGAGGTGGCAGTAATATTTTATTTACAAGTCCTCGTCTTGATACCTTTGTTTTAAAAAACGAGCTCAGAGGAATAGTATTAATAAATGAAGATGCAGATCATTATTATGTAGAAGCTGCTGCTGGCGAAAA
>CAIYAG010000420.1 GCA_903924075.1 uncultured Bacteroidota bacterium
TTGCTTCAGCGACCGATGGCGGAGAGTTAGGGATTCGAACCCCAGGACCTGTTACAGTCAACAGTTTTCAAGACTGCCGCAATCGACCGCTCTGCCAACTCTCCGGGTGCAAAATAATAGCAGCCGGGTTGATATTCCAAAAAAACTATAAAAATAGATTAAAATGAGGTATGTAAATATGACTGAAACACAATGATAGCATGTGTTTCAAGAGATTAAAAAACTATAAAAAAATGTTTTAAATGAGGGCAGAATCTACAAAAATCTGCCTATTTAGATAATTGAGATGTTATTTAGCCACTTCTTCAATTTTTTCAACAACGATCAAATCAGCAAGATCCACATTCATAGGCAGAACCCCTATTTGTACAATAGCCCGTTTTCCTCGAATCTCCTTAACCTCCCCAACTTGATAGTTCTTTTTTGATTTCACCAAGGATCCTACCTCAATATTTACAGGAAGTTCTTTGTACTTCAGATCTACTTTTTTTGCAAGCTTATTTACAACGATCGTTTCTTTCTGTTTGAAGAGCAGGTTTTGAAGGTTCTTAACCACTTCGTTCTTATTCTCAGATTTCTTCCAATCTAAAACGATCTGCTTCAGTTTACGCTCCATATCTTTTAAATAAGCAATACGTTCTTCAGCCACTTTATTTTGGTGCTTCAATAGTTCTACCTGTTGTTGGTGCTTCTCTTTCTCAAGCACCTGCTCCATTTCTTTTTTCAACTTTTCGTTTTCTTTCATTAAACGATTCAGTTGTTTCTTCTCCTTATCTAGGTGTTGTAAATCCTGTTCTGTTCGATTGAGTAATTTATCTAGTTTGAAATGATCTTCTTCTACTAAATGGCGGGCTCGATCAATTAATTTGGGAGATAATCCGATCCTTTCTGCAATGGCGAAAGTATAAGAGCTACCAGGCTTTCCAATTATTAGTTTATATAAGGGTTGAAGATTTACTTCATCAAATTGCATGGCAGCATTTAATATACCTGGGGTATGATTAGCCATTACTTTTAGATTCAGGTAGTGCGTGGTAACTACACCAAAAGAATGCCTTTTACATAACTCTTCCATGATCACTTCCGCAAAAGCGCCGCCTAAACTAGGATCACTGCCACTTCCTAACTCATCAATAAAAAACAAAGTTCTTCCATTGGCGATCTCTATGAAATATTTCATGTGAGTAAGGTGACTAGAATAAGTACTCAACTCAAACTCGATACTTTGTGTGTCGCCAATATGAATGAACAACTGTTTGAATATACCCATCGTAGACATCGCGCTAACTGGTACCAATAAACCGCTCTGTAACATCAGCTGATTCAAACCAATAGTTTTCATGGTAACCGTTTTACCACCGGCGTTGGGTCCGCTGATTACCAAGATCCTACTCTTATCATCTAAAGTGAGTGTTACTGGAATTGTTTTCTTACCTGAAGTTTTATGGTATAGATATAATAATGGATGGTAGGCATCAATTAAATGAATATGTGCTTTATCAACCAAATTGGGAAATTGACCATTCATATCTAAAGCCAATTTGGCCTTACCACGTATGAAATCATATTCACCCGCAACTGCTAAATAACTCGTTAATAATGGCGCATAGACAGACATCTTTGCTGTAAGTGCCCTAAGAATTCGATGTATTTCTCTGGTTTCTTCGTGTTCCAGATTAAAGACATCATTATTCAGTTCAATGGTTTCTTCTGGTTCTATAAATGCCGTTTTTCTACTATCACTTTCTCCATGTAAAATTCCTTTAACCTGACGCTTGTGTTCTGAGAAAACTGCAACAACCCTTCTGCCATTGCTAAAGCTCTCATCAATATCTGCAGAGTAACCAGCTTTTGCTAATTTACTGATCACTTTGTCGAACATGCGCCGCAGTTCATTCCTTTTTCTATAAAGACTCATCCTGATCTTTTGCAGATCTTCGGAAGCATTATCCCTGACAGTACCATTCTCGTCTAAGATCTCATCAATATTTTCAATGATCTGCTTTTCAAAATAGGTACCCTCAATCACTTTTGCCAAACCAGGAAAAGCCGTTCTTCGATCATTGTCAAACCACCTAAAGATCGACCCTGTATTTTCTGTTAATCTTCGAATCGGCATCCATTGCTCCCCTCCAAGTAAGGCCCCGGGAATGCCTAATAACTTGATGTCTTTTGAGAGATTAAGTGAAAAGTCGTTTGGAAAATATTGTTGCAACAAACTAATATTCTTGTATTCGTTGGTCTGCTTCAGTTCTAGCTCGATATACTCCTTTCTAGTATGGATCCGAAGGTTATCTGCCTTATTTTTTGCATAATCGGTTGCGCAATGGGCTTTCAATAAAGCTTTGACCTTATCGAATTCAAGTTGTACGGCGGCAGATTCAGGATATAAACGCATGGACTAATAAACTATATAAATTGCCACAAATGTAGGTTAGAACCTTGTGTTTTGAGCTGATTAGATATAACTGTGGATATTCTTGACAATAAAAAAAGCATTCCGAAGAATGCTTTTCAAATATTTTCATTTAAATGTTTACGGTAATAGTTTCACTAAAGCATAGACACAAAAAACAACCTGCAGTAAAAATTGTGAAAATAATAGTGCGTAGGTTGAAAATGTAGCTTCCATCCACTGACGGTGAAAAGGAATGCCCCATAACGATCCATTAGTAACAACATTCGTAGGTGAATAGATCTGATAAGTAAATAAAACTGATACTAATAAGATCAGAGATAAAATAATGTGTAAAGAAATGATCGACTGATTACCCGCATTTTGTTGTTTTAAGAACAAATGAAGAATAAATGGTAAAATCAACATTGCCCATGAGAAGAAAGACACATTACCAAAAGAAAAAGAAAAATAGGTACTTGAATAATAAGAATCTATTTCTGCAGACCTTATAAGTAAATTCGCTAATACCAACACAATGGCAGGAACAATCATCAGGAGATTTTCCAAACGACTACTTACTTGTTTAGTATAACCTAATTGTAGTATCATATTAGTACGGGGCGGATTGCCGAACGTAAAAATAGTGTTTATAGTATATAAAACTAAAAAATATTTAAAAATATTTTTGTTTGTTAAAAAAGCCCTACTTAAAAAGTCTTATTTCCCAGTTTCGTATCTTGTATCTATGAAACCCATTATCAAAAGCGCAATTGCACTTAATTTATTGATTATCATAACATTAACTGCGTGTTCGCAAAAACCTAAAACCCTTTCAACAATGAATAATGAACCCATTCCTAAGGGAATTCATACAGATACAGCCACTTTTGGAGAAGGCTGTTTTTGGTGTACCGAAGCCTTTTTTCAACGCCTAAATGGGGTTTACAAAGTAATTAGTGGCTACGGAGGTGGGCATGTTGAGAACCCATCTTATGAGCAAGTATGTGATAAAAACACTGGGCATGTGGAGTTATGCCAGATCATTTATGATCCTAAAAA
>CAIYAG010000421.1 GCA_903924075.1 uncultured Bacteroidota bacterium
GCCGCTTGCATTGTAATGAAAATCTCCCAGATAGGTTTGTGTTCCTGGTGCAGGGGTATTGTCATTGGCGTTTTCGGTAACTGATTGCAGTTTGTTGGATCCGTTAATATAATTATAGGTTAATGAATCTATAGGGCTTGAAGTTGTAGCCGAAATGCTAGTTAAACCATATTGGTTCATAGATAAGATATTCCCATTGGCATCATAATTCAAATTATTTGCTGTATAATTCACACCCTTTGTTTTATTAAAACTCCCATTTGTGTATTGGTAAAATTCGGCTACTTTTAAGCGATTCACTGCATCGTAAGTAAAATCATATTTGCGTATTTCCTGGTCATGTACACTCTTCCAAATCATTCCTGTAATATTCCCATTGTAATTCAAATTACTTATCCAGTTTCCATTGGTAACACTTGAGTTCTTGTCATAGCCTAATTCAAATCCAAAATAATTGCCTGCACTAAAACTGGTAGGTGTAGTGAAATTTTCTCCATATATAGGTGCGGGTGTTGCAGTTGATACATCCCTTACATATGCCCTATTTACACCAAGTAACCATCCTCGAATATTATATTCGTAATTGAGTGTCTCTAAAGGATAAGTTGTATAATTACTGCCGCTCTTAGTATTACCTATGTTTTTAGTTTTTACCTGCCCTAACACATCATATTGCATGGAAGCAATGGTTGTTGGTGCACTTAATGTATTGTTATTAATCAAATTGTTTTGTACTTGCTTTGTGGTATTGAGTAGTCTATTTAAATAGTCATAACTCATTTTACTTACTGATACAGTTGTTTGAGCTGAATTACCAGCTTTTTGCTGACTTTGAACTACTGTATATGGTTGCCCACTCCAAGTGTATTCTGTACTTGATACATCTATGCCGCCTGTTATGTTTTGGTTCTGCGTTTGTATTACCCTGCCTTTATCATCATAAATCTGAGAATTATATAGAAAGGTAGTAGGGTTATTATTATTCAACACCTTTACCATGGTCCAAGTAACTGAACCCATTGTCGCATTGCTCTGTGTTGGCATCTGGGGGTATGGAAAATCACTAATGCTTGTTGCAGAAAAATTACTATTCCACGACCCATCGAAACTTCCTGATACTCCAGTAACGCCATTATAATCATCATAATGCGTTTGTGTTAAAAGTTCAAAACCACCAGCCGTACTTGGATAAGCAGTGCTGTTATAAGCTGCGGTGTAATTTGTATATAACCCGTTTGCATTATTTAGCAAGCCTGTCTGAATTGGGCGGTTTAAATTGTCATACACCGTTGTCATCCATAAATTCGAAATACGCATATTGGCATCTTGCGTCATAACCAAACGATCTACATTATCATAAACCATATACACTTCACCCGCTCCTGGTACTTTTTTCATGATCATTCTATTTCGCGCATCATACTCGTATCTAAAACACTGCTCATCTAGAATTGAGGAGGTTGGCGACCAACCGTTTCCTGTTAGTGTATTTACTCCAGCTGGTTGTATTACGCAGCGTAGGTTTCCTAGATCATCATAGATATAATAAGTACAAAGCCAACCTCCATAACCACTCCCATTACCATCATCTGTAGAAGTATATTGTACTTTTTTAAGTATCACCCTCCCATCTACATCTTTAAACTCCAAAACTTGATGATTGTTTTCATCTGTTGTACTATTTTTAAAGAGTGCTCCAGTAGCATAATTACCATTATACAGATAAACACCAAAATAACCAATACTTGTATTCATTACACTCCACATTTTCACATCATCAGAGGCGGTATTTAACCAATAGTTAGATTGAACACCCTTACCGCTTCCCACCCAACTGTTTCCTGCTGCCATAGATACTATAGGTCTATTTAATGGTGAAGCTTCATAGTTAATTTGACTATGCGCATTTGAACCACTTTCACCCTGTCCAGCAATTGGACTACTACCATTATAAAAATTGATCTGAGCAGATAATGCATCAGTTTTAAAACTACCGTCATTATTAGCAGCTGCATAAGCCAAGTAATTAATATTGTTTCTGCCAAATGCGTCATAATTTACAGCACTTACTAGATCAACCATATTCCCACTACTGGTTTCCAAAGAACCTTGTCTTGCTACAGTTTCTACGGGCCTTCCTAATCCATCAATATATTGAGTTACAATTTTAACATCACTTATTGGTTTTGTGAGCAGCACATTGGGATCATTAACTGGTGCTGTAGCATTCCAGGTTCGAACGTAATTAACCTGCGCCTGAATATTTTGGATACAAATCAAAAATAGAATTGCTAGTAAAAAAGCAGAAATATTTTTCATAAACAGATAGTTCAATTTCGGTAATGGTATTTCTTGTCAACCCTTTTTATCAGCGCATTTTTAAGCAGCTGGATTATTTTTCTACAATTTATAATTCACTTTTAACGGAATTATAAATGGGTTGTCTGTTGACATAAGTCCATTTATAAATTTTAAATAACACTTCCCTTTATCATCAATTCTCAATGCATAACTTTCATTTAATAATTTAAATGGTACTGTTTGAGAAATGCTAGGCTGCAGGGGCTGATATTTAATTTTTCCAACAAATTGTTCTTTTTTCCAATCAATAGCTCCCTCATGTTGTAATATGAGTTCTACCTGGGCACTATCTTTTTGGTAATTGCTGATGAATGAATTGAACAATTGCCAACCATCTTTTTTATTTGGAGAGAATCGGCTACTATCTGCAGCCGCTATTGCTTTACTATGATCTTGTGCCTTTGCGTTTTTTGGTAGGGCGATACTCAAAATCATACTAATAAAAAATACTGCTATGTATATGATACGTTTCATAAATGTTTTTTAAAGGCTATAGGATATATTAATACTAACAGAGGAATATGTGTTTAATGCTGAGGATCCATAAGCTATTTGTGCATAGATCATTCCACCAGGATACACAGTGATTGTCCAATTCCTACCCCCAGCATATGTTGAATATGTTCTGACACCTGATGGCCTACAGCCACTTCCTACTGTTGCAATTTGATACATTGTACCAGCGTTCATAGTACTACTGGTTGGATAGAAAACGATATAGCCACTTACCGAACTTCCACTATTGTTCACATTGCGAGTTGGACTGCTAAATCCAGAATACATTGAAATCGTACAAGGAGTAGATGTTGATGTACAAGTCCCATATGTATTGGCATAATTTGGGCCATTGTTCGATACATCAGTTTGTGCTTTTGAGTCAGCGTCTGCTTGACTTATGGCAGAAGTATAAGTACCAGCAGGTACGGTATAGACAACTGTACTTCCTGTATAACCGGTACCACAATTATTCTTTGTGAATGGGCCACTTTGGACTGTATTACTGAAAATTGTTGGCGGAGTAATTGCAGTAGACGATGTTTGATACTGGTAATCAAATTTCTTTAGAATGTTTTGATCATTATCACGAATCAGGCTTAATCTACCTAATCCATCATATTCATAAAAAGTAGTTCTCCCAGCAGGATCTGTTTGAGAAGTCATACCAACTAATGGAGCATATGTATATGTTGTGACTAATGCTGACGTAAGATTGGTTCTTAAATTATTTAAAACCGAACGCATCGATGCATCATTTGAAACCGCACCGTCAATTAGATATTGTGGTGCAAGGCTACTCAGTACTCCATATGGAATATTTCCAACAATTTTAGCTACTGGATACATGTTATTATAACCCCACAAATACACTTCTTTAACATCATTAGTTTTTCTCATTTGTTGAATATTCCCATATACATCATACAAATCAAAATTGGCCCTTACTTCAGGTGAATTCGAACCGATTTGTTGTTGAATATTAGAAACCAAATAATTATTGCCAGAAAATGCAGCATAATTATTTGATTGGTAAAACAGTGGGCTGCCTTTAGTGGTATTGGTTTTTGTAGTAGTAATTACCTTATTGAAAATATGATTACTTGTCATATCCGGATAAGGGGCAGTCGCTGAATTGTAAGGATATGTATACGTAGTTGTAATAACTTCATTCTTACTATTGGTTGTTTGACTTTGAGAAACTTGGAGATGCGTTACATCATCATAAATATTTGAACTTATAATTGAATTGTATCTAGTAACATTGTTTTGATCGTAAGTAATAGTTGTATCAGATACTAATTTATTATCTCCAGTAACTAATTCATAATTGTTATAGGTATAATAAATTGGATTGGGTAAGTATTCATATTGACACAATGTTACAATTTGAACCGTATTTCTACCATCAAAATCAAAAATTTTATTTACGACTAATCCTATGCCGCCTGTAGTATTTTGAAATGGAAAATATTGGTACTTTTTCCTGTTTTCGGAAACTAAACTATAGCTGTTATCAGGATTTTTCTTATAGTCCAATTTATTTGTTAGCAGCCCTCTGATAAAGTGGTAAGAAGTCAAAAGCGGTTTACCAAAGCCAATGATGCTTGTTTTTGCATCAGCCTTATCTAAATAAGTATAAACAGTCTTACCTGAATTACTTAACCCATCACCGATATATTCGGTAACAAAGGGATAAACTACAGGTGCACCATCATATGGTTCTAAATCATTTGTTGGGTTACTAAAATAGGTGCTTGTTGTCCGAGTATTTGTGCCTCCAACGCATTGACCAAGAGGGTTAAATTCACCAGTAGTTTGTTGATTTAAAACTCTCACGAAAAAATGATCTTCTAATAAAAAATTATTCCTACCATATCCAGACTCATTAGCTCCATATTTATACGTTTTAACTATTGGATTTGCTGCATTGTCAGAATAACTTTTAATTGACTTTATCCTGAGGCCGCCTGCATACTTAGGAATACCTGCATCATCTAAATATTGATTGGTTTCATATTCGAATTGAGTATTACCTCCTGTTGGAAAAGTGATTTTTTGAAGTATATAAGCCTGCATGAAATTAGGATCAGGATTTCTTGCATTGATATTGTCTCCCCCTATCCAAATCATCGTTGGTGCACTCGGCGGCGCATTAAATTGAACTTGCATTTTAGGAATTAGTGTTTGATTGCCAAAAGGATCGGTATTAGATCTGTTGTTATAATAGCCCCAAAAATCTTTCTTCCGGGAGTCTTTTGATGGCAAAGCCACATTTGTATTATAATCAAATTTGTATGTCTGAGCTACAGTCCCATTTGCCATTTGTATTTGTATTGAATCTAATTTTAGCCTTTTAGTACTAGCGTCAGTTCCATTGATAAAATAACTATGAAAGAACTGAATAGTTTTTATTAATGTATAACTATTGTCTAAAGAATTTAAGCCATATACTTTAATACGATTAATCCTATTTTGCAATTGAAACATAGAAGAAAAATCTTCACGGGATTCCGGTGCCGATTCAAAAACAACTTTGCCATTCCTAAAATCAATTTGGTTTAATTGTTTCCAGTTGGTTAATACGGAACCAAAATCAGAAGAATAATGTCCTGTAGTTGTACAATCAGCATTATATGTTCCAGTGCAATTATCATTTAAAACCATAAAATCAGAAAAATAGGAATCTGTCATCCCTCCACTATTTGGTCTCGATGAATACCTAAAATGAATAGCATCTTGCTGGTTTGAAGAAATCATGTCACTTAATAACCAGGCAGAAGTACAGCTCGTGCTTATTCCTCCACCAGTAATTGACCATTCTGTACTATCAAATCGATATTTGATTCCACTTTCATCCGTTATTTTGAGGGATAAATAACTTTGAGTTAAAGCTTCCTTTTCAACCTTAATTGGAGCATAAGGGATTAAAACAGGGTTAAAATTATCTTTCTGATTAAAGACAAATTTCCCTGAATGGCTAGGAAAACTATAAGAAAATATATCTGGTTCTACATCATAAAAACCCTTATCAACATTGCCCAAATAATCTAAATCATCTTGATTATGCATATTAATTTCAGAACCCAATCTTACCCTATTCCAACTTGTAGAGGTTGCGCTGAAATAATTTCCAGGTAGTTCATCCGGTTTACCCATAATTTTTCTTGTAATAGATCCACCTGCCTGCAAGTCCCATCCCAATCCTGCTCTAGATGGCATATCTGTGACTTTAATACCTGAGGAATGATAGTTCAAAGAAATTGGAACGCTTAATTCGCCAACTTTGATTTCATATAATGGAATTGATATGTCGGGAATTCCATTAAATAGATTTACTTGATAATTACCATATCTAGTAAAGGCTGCTGCTTCTGGACTAGAGGGTGCCAAAACAGGTAGTAGCTTTTGGGTTTGTGTTAATTGTGCATTTAAATAAATATATCCACTTAGTGCAACAACTAATAATAATAACTTTCTCATAAACAGTTAATTCGTCTAAATAATTAAATCAAATAGGGTGCTAAAGTTTCACAGCTTTTACAACAGAAGAACCATTTTCATACATCAATTTCACGAAGTATGTACCAGCATTAATATTGCTCACTTGAACAGGTAGTGTATACCAACCTGCTTCTAATAATCCTGCAGGATTTCTGTAAACAATCTTGCCAGATAATGTGATTAATTGCACTTCAATTGTAGTTGGCTCAAACAGATTAAAACTTACATTCAACACATTGCTAAATGGATTAGGATAAGCTTTTACTACCAAATTTTTGACTGGAGGGATTTTCCTAGATAAGGCAAGGAATAATGGCTTTGAAGGTTCACCTCTTTCTGGAGAAAACATTTCTAAATTGCCTGCCAAGAATACACTGTCTTTGGTTTGAACAAGGTTTAATCTTGCATTACCAAAATTGTATAAAACAGCTTTGTCTGGGCTATAATGATCTTTTCTACTATACTGCGTATTTTCAAAAATTACTGAATCTGAAGCTAGTCTAGCTTTAATTTCAAAAGGGTCTTTAATATCTTCTTTCCATTTACCTGACAGGCTATTGTCTTTTGCTATTAAACTCAATTTGATTCTTTTACTACTAACAGCATGTTCTCCACTCCAATCATACTGAATTAACCAACCAGTATATTCTCCTGAAATCACTTCAGATGAAGCCAATTTTTGTTGTACTTTATTATACTTATTCAGTGTTGTCTTATTGGGAATAGCAGCATTATTAATTTGAGCCACCAAAGCATTAGCTGAATCATTGGCATTTTCACCAACTGCCATCTGTAGTTCTAGTGTAGCTTGTTTATAACCAATTGCTGCTGATTTATTGAGCCAGTATTTAGCGCTGTCTTCATTTTTTTCAACTCCGTATCCGTTGCGCCAACAAAGTCCATAGAAATACATACTATTGTCTTTTTCTATCATCGCACCCTGATAAAACTGATCTGCAGCTTTTTTATAATCCTGCAAACATCCCAGGCCTTTAAAACTCATATATCCAACAGCATAAATACTCTGAGGATCACCTAAAGCTGCAGCTTTAGAGAAGTTCTCAAAAGCCATCTTATAGTCCATTGGAACACCGTTACCATCCTTATACTGAACAGCTAGTTTGTAGTAGTTAGAAATGGTTGCTGTTTTGGGGTCA
>CAIYAG010000422.1 GCA_903924075.1 uncultured Bacteroidota bacterium
ATTCACTGCAACAAGCTGACCTTGTAAGTGAGTAGACAATTCTGTGATTTCCATTCCCGCAGCATTTACAATGCCTTTGATTTCGTCTGCATAGGTTTTACTTTCTGCAGCTTTTTTTAGATCGATGCAACGAGGATCCCAGGCCGGAATTTGTACTCCAACAAAACCCAGACTCTTTGCCCATGCGCAAATAGTATCTAATCGATTGAAGGGTGCAGTGTCGCCCATGAACTGTGCTAAAAAAATTGCGGGACCTTTTATATTGGTCATGATTGATAATTTATAATACTATGAATTGATTTTATATTCAGTCCATTTAATGTCTGATTGTGCAGAAGCAACTACGTTATCTATAAATGCCATGCCTCTGATACCATCTTCCACACCAGGGAAATCTAATTCCTCTTTTGTTGGAGTGCTTCCATCAATTCTTGCAGAAATAGTTTTTGCAAAGTTGTGATAGATGTTTGCAAATGCTTCGAGGTATCCTTCTGGATGTCCGCCCGGCGTTCTGCAATTACTGGTTGCATAAGAAGATAAACGATCGCCATAGTTTGCACCAGCGCGTAAAATTTGTGTGGGAGCATCTAACCATTTTACCAATAAAGTATTGGGTTCATGTTGTGCCCATTCCAATCCGCCCTTCTCTCCATAAATGCGAATCTTCAAAGCATTCTCTTCACCAGCGGCTACTTGAGATGCCATTAAAACACCGGCTGCGCCATTGTCGAATTTTAATAATACACCACCATCATCATCGAGCATACGGCCTGGTACCAAGGCATTCAGGTCGGCACACAAATGTGTGATCTTAGCACCAGTGATATATTCAGATAAGTGTGCAGCATGTGTACCAATATCGCCCATACATCCAGCCTTACCACTTTTTTTAGGATCTGTTCTCCATGCCGCTTGTGCATTTCCTTCTCTTTCAGAAAGTTTACTCAACCAACCTTGAGGATATTCCACCCATACTTTACGGATCTTTCCCAATACCCCGTCAGCCACCATTGCTTTGGCTTGCTTCACCATTGGGTAACCAGAATAAGTATGTGTTAAGCAAAGCACCAAACCAGTTTCTTCTACCTTCTTTTTTAGTTGTAGTGCTTCGTCTAAAGTAAACGTAATGGGCTTTTCGATCACCACATGAAAGCCATGATCCAAGGCCATCATTGCAGGAGCAAAGTGTGCGAAATTAGGTGTAACGATGGTTACAAAATCAATTCGCTCATCAGCAGGAAGTGCAGCTTCCTTGCTGATCATTTCATCATATGTTAGATAGGTTCTGTTGGCAGGTAAGAATAGCGACTTACCAGAATCAACAGCTATTTCAGGATTAATACTCAATGCACCTGCGGCAACTTCAATCAGGCCGTCCATATTGGCGGCGAAGCGATGTATGGCACCAATGAAAGCGTCTTTACCGCCTCCCACCATACCCATTCTGAGTTTTCGATTCATTTGGTTGTACTTTTTTTATTTAAATGTAAGGATATTTTAATTTGAATCATCGTGTCTGTTTGACACAAAGGGGTCCTTTTTAGCACCGCAATATTTATTTTTAATGGCTTTGATTTTTCAATCGCGTTTTTAAAAATAAAAAATTACATTTAACTCCTAAACTTTTCTTTTTAACTCTAACGACATGCAAACTACCCCAAAACGTATCCAATTATTTGTTGCCAGTTGTCTGGCATTATTGGTAA
>CAIYAG010000423.1 GCA_903924075.1 uncultured Bacteroidota bacterium
ATCCCACTGAAAAATATTATGCCCATTTTTTCAAGCAAAAAATGATGCCCATCCCATCACTGGAATCGATGGGATTTAAAAGTAGCGATCAGCCCTTTCCTTCACAAGAATTAAAGATCGAGACCGTTAAAAAATATTCAAGCCAAAGAGATTTTCCATCCATTGAAAATGGAACATCAAAACTCGGAGTGCACCTGCGCTTTGGAACGGTGAGTATTCGGGAATTGACCAGAAAGGCCATGCAATTGAATGAAACTTTTTTGAATGAACTGGTTTGGCGCGATTTCTATCATATGATCCTTTCCAACTTTCCACAAGTGGGCCGGGACCGATCTTTTAAACCTGCCTATGATTTAATTCCCTGGCGCAATCATGAAAAAGAATTTAAAGCCTGGTGTGAGGGTAGAACGGGTTATCCAATTGTAGATGCAGGTATGCGCGAATTGAATGCCACTGGATTTATGCATAACCGTGTGAGAATGATCGTTGCTTCTTTTTTGTGCAAACATTTGTTGATCGACTGGCGTTGGGGTGAAGCCTATTTTGCATCCAAGTTGTTAGACTTTGATCTCGCTGCAAATAATGGAGGTTGGCAGTGGGCAAGCAGCAGTGGTTGTGATGCAGCACCTTATTTCCGAGTGTTTAATCCGACTTTGCAAACCGAAAAATTTGACAAAGAATTAAAGTATATTAAAAAATGGGTTCCAGAGTTTCAGGAATTCAATTATCCTCAACCCATTGTTGCGCACGACTTTGCGCGTAAGCGGGTTTTAGAAGTGTATGCGAAGGCTTTGAAGGAACAGAAATTAATGTAATTGTTTGTGTACACGCAATAAAGTATTCACTGCTTTTCTTCCATCTTCCCCCAAATCAATACTATAATTGTTTACATATAGATCTATATGTTGGCGCATCACAGATTCGCTCATTTCCTGAGCATGGCATCGAATATAATCTGTTAACTGAGGGTAGTTATTAAAAGCGTATTCAACAGATCTTCGTATGAGCGATTCGATTTTCAATTGGGTTGCTTGATCAAATTTATTTTGCATCACAATGCCACCTAATGGGATGGGGCAATTGAGTTTTTCTTCCCAATAATTTCCAAGGTCCATCAACTTAATCAAACCCTTATCCTGATAAGTAAAACGGTTTTCGTGTATGATCACACCTGCATCCACATCTCCATTCAACACTGCCGATTCTATTTCGTTGAATACCATGAACAGCTTATTTTTTGCATTCGGAAAAGCCATTGAAAATAAAAGATGCGCAGTTGTATTAATTCCGGGTACAGCAATGGTCATTTCATCAACCATATCAAGATCGGTTATGGCTTTTTTTGAAATTAATAAAGGCCCAACACCCTTTCCCAAGGCGCCTCCGCTGCTTAGTAAAGAGTAATTATTTTGAATCAGTGGTAATACACCGTAACTGATTTTTGAGATATTTAATTTATTGGATCTTGCCCACTCGTTCAAGGTCTGCACATCTTCTAAATGCACGTCGAAACTATAACCCTCAGTATCTATTTTTTGATTCACCAATGCGTCAAAAATAAAAGTGTCGTTCGGACAAGGTGAAAAGCCTAGCGTAAAATGCATAATCAATTCTTAAGCAATTTGATACAAATGGTCGATGTATTGTAATAGTGTTTGATTCAGATTGTCGATGGCATTTTTCATTTGCCATTTTGATTTGTCGCGCTCTCCGATATAATTCGAAATGGCTCTGATCTGTATAAATGGAATATTTGATTCGCGTGCTATATAATGCAATGCTGCCCCCTCCATACTCTCGATCACAGGATTAAATTTTTTGATCAGTTTTTGGATCCTTTCTGGATTGGTGCTGATCTCGTTCACTGTAATACCACTCACTTCTTTCAACCCTGTAAGATTGTATTTACCCAACCAT
>CAIYAG010000424.1 GCA_903924075.1 uncultured Bacteroidota bacterium
AAATAAATGGCTCATACCACTCTTTATTGCCATGGGTGTTACTACCGTCAAAGATTGTGCTGGAAATATTAGTGATGATGTTTTGAAATGGAAAAAATAAAATGCTGAAAATAAATTAGTTTGTCCTACTATTTTCAGGTCCGGACCAAAACTAGAAGGACCAAAACTAGAAGGACCAAAATGGATCTTGCCTGTCGACGGTTTAACATCTCAGATATATGTTACGTGCTGCATCAAAAAATGATGCGGTTTCTATTGAAGCAAGACATCAGAGTTTTGAAGCAGCGGCTAATCTCATTCCCTGGTTATTTCAAGCGGGCGTAATTTTTCTTGCATGAACAGACATTCGCAATACACAAAAAATTCACGCACTTATTCGAAAAGGTATTTATAGGAATAGAGCTGCACTAGATAATTTATTGAATGCTGTTGCTCAGAAAGTTGCATCAAAAGACGCTGCTGAAAAGAAATGATCATTAATAATCCACTTTATAATCCTTCTTCACAGGCTTACCACTCCAGGCTTTTTTAGAAGTCCATTCAGCGGCAGGTGCTGTCCAAAATGAATTGGTTGCTGGCAAGCCCAATGCAAGAAACCCTGTGGTGCATAAATACAAACTACCTGTTGAGGTATATGTGTCTGCAATTTCAGGTTGATGCCCAACCAAACCTAATTGCAACCAACCTTCCTTTGAGAATGTTCCTTCTGCATCAAACTGATTGTGCATGACTTTAGTGATTGCTGATCTTACTTGCGCTGGATTAATACTTGATGGCAACTTTTCTAATAACGATACATGTGCTAGTGTTTGTAATGCCGCAACCCGATAGGTCAACGATCTTCCAATTGTTGGATAAGTTCCCTCGGGCGAGATCATGCGCTCTTGTATTTCTGCATATCGCACCATTCTTTTTAACGCCTCATAATATTCTGATTTTTCAATCATTCGGTTTTCTACCATAATGGCCAACAGATCTATCAACATGGAATGAATCACAAATGCATTGTAATAATCCATCGCAAACTTTTCTCCGTCTTTATACAACCCATCACCCACATACCATTCTTTGAATTTCCGATACGCAAGATTCATTTTTGTTGTATCTGCCTGCGTTCCAATTTTTAATAAGAAAGCTTCTGTAATCCCAGAAAACAAAAGCCAATTATTATTAAATGCTTTTCTGTTTCTTAGTGATTTGAATTCGGTAATGAATCGCTGTTTTGTAATGGTATCAAGCGGCTCCCATAATTGTGCTTGTGCCCGAAGAAATGCCTGCGCCATAAATGCCGCGTCCACAATAGGCTGTTGTTCGGTTCTGAAATTTAAATAATCTGGATGCGAAGGGTTTACCAAATTGGGTAAGCCCTTCAATAATTTAGTTCTTAGCTGCTTACGCATCAAACCTTCTTCTGTATCATCATCATTTAATGAAAGCCAAGGTGCAATCCCTACCATTGTTCTTCCTATAGCTTCCATGTAAGTAACCTTCGTTACATTCAAACCATAGTTGGGCCCTTTCTCTAATGGCAAATTTTTTGTGAGTGTCCCTTCTGAAATATTATGTATGACTGGATATGAAATTTTGTACAACAAATTGGTCCAATAGACCCGATCTTGTTGCCCATCTGTTTGTTGTGCTATTAACTGAACTTTAGCAAACAATAAAAAAATGAGTATATGGACTTTCTTTTTCGTAGTAGCTATTTTTATTTTCTGGTAAATACCGTTTTCCCGTCCACAACAGTTTGTAACACTTTCGCAGATTTTATTTGATCTGGACTCAGACCCAATAAATTTTTATCCAGCACTACAAAATCTGCCAGGTAACCAGCTTTCAATTGCCCCAATTTATTTTCCATATTTACACTATAGGCATTGTTCACAGTATAACATTTCAATGCTTGCTCCACCGATAATTTCTGATCAGGATACCATCCATTTGGATTTTTTCCATCACTTGTTTCTCTGCCAGTTGCAGCAAATATTCCTAAGATCGGATCAAGCGGCGCAACTGTCCAATCAGATCCAAAACAAACCGGAACACCTCGATCTAACAAACTTTTAAAAGCATAAGTTCCTTTCAAACGTTTATCTTCTAAACGCTTCGGCGCAAAACTGCCATCATCCACCACATGATAGGGGTGCATACTTGGAATAACTTTCAACTGAAAATATCGATCCATTGTTTCGGTACGCATATGCTGTGCATGTTCTACACGAAATCTTCTATCTCTTGCTCCATTAATTTTGATCGCTGAATCAAAGACATTTAAAATATAATCATTTGCTCGGTCACCAATTGCATGAACCACTACTTGCAGCTTCGCTGCATCTGCAGCAATGACCCATTTTTTTAGATCCAATGTATCTGTTACAGGAAATCCACTTGTACTTGGTTCATCTAAATAAGGCTCATAAAACCAAGCAGTTGTTGAACCCAATGATCCATCAACAAAACCCTTCACGCCACCCCATCTTAAATAGTCATCACCCTTGCCGTGTTGCTTTACATAGTTGGCTAATTTTTCCCAATTGCTCAATGGCACAAAAGCATAGATCCTCAATTTCAATTGTTTGTCCTTATACGCTTTTTGATAAGTTTCTAATTCAGACCAGCCTCCATAACTTCCTACATCGTGCACTTGTGTGAAGCCGTGTTCTACTGCATATTGTGATGCATTTGCTAAATACTGATCAAAGTCTTTACTTGTTGGATTAGGAACAATTTGCATTACAGGATTCATTGCCTCGTCTTTGAGAATACCTGTTAGTGTGCCTTTTGCATCTTTTACAATGGTGCCGCCAAATGGATTATTACTGGCATCTGTGAGCTTTGCTTTTTTCAACGCAATACTATTTGCCAAGATCATATGTCCATCATAACGTGAAATAGCCAAGGGATGATCACCAGTAACAGAATCGATCCATGATTTATTTGGCAGCTCTCCACCCCAAGCATCATTATTCCAATCACCTCCAAGGATCCATGCATCACCTGAAAGATTCTTGCAATAATTTCTGATAGTTTCTATGAAGTCTTTTTTTGTTTGAACATCTTTTAAATGCACACTGGTTAAATTATAACCTCCTCCTAAAAAATGCGTATGGTTGTCTATAAAACCTGGCAATAACATTTTGCCACCCAAATCAATTTTTACTGTAGCATTCACCTGACTAGGATCGCTACCCACATAGACAATTTGATTTCCTTTTAAAGCAATTGCAGTTGCGCTCGAATTAGCCGTATCGCCAGTCCATATAGCTGCATTAATATACATGCTATCTGCTTGTATTTTTTGTTTGCAAGAACTGAAAGTTGCTACAGCAATCAGTGCCACTAATACGATCGGCCTTATTTTCATTTGATCAGGTTTACTTCCTGAAGTTAATGAAACATGCGCGATTATTTTCTATCCACTTGGAGTATATCGCCCTTATCAAATAGGCTTTTTAAATCTGCTTTTGAAATATAGCTAACCTCTGTTGAATAAGAACTGTCTTTTAAAGAAGCAAGTCCACTCGCATCGGTACTTTGATAATTACTGCTGATCAAAAAAATGGAATCCTTTTTTATGTCAATGATTTTTGTAAGTGTGAACTGTTGTTCCTTATTTTTTACTTCTAATACATCTCCAATGGCAGGTGCTACAATCATTTGTGCACTTCCTTGCTTTTGTTGTTTGTCTTGATATTGCCAGTAAACAAATAATATTAGAAAAAGAGCAGCTCCTGAAAACATCCAGATTGGAATGCGTGACGCAGCTTTTAATTTTTGATAAAGGGCCAACAAGTTTTCAGACATTGCTTTTTCTTGCAGCACCTGTTTGCAAACTGCACATTCGCTGATACCTGTTTTGCCTGCGGGTAAAAACGGCAGGTAAAAGATGAAGACATATTTCTGGTATACCGTAACAGTTACTGCATTTTCGGAGCCACAGCAATTACATTTTTGCGTACTGATCTCTTTTTTTAAGGGGATACTTTTGTGGCCAATCAAATACAACATGCCTTATAATTTTTAATGAATAATGTACTTGATAAAAATAGCAATCTCATAACGGATGGCAATACCTAGCTCAGGGTATTTCTGCAGGGTTGCTGTTCCAAGCATTTCTTGTAGTTTTGCGGCATGGGAGGACAGAAAAAACTCATTCGTTTCGAAGCCATCAGGCACTTCGAAAACGTACAGGAATATCCGCAGGGCATGCAGGGTAAGTGGAAGGATTATTTTAAAAACGATCATAGCATTACTTTAGAACTGGCATGTGGTAAGGGCGAATATGCAGTAGGCCTCGGAACCATGTATCCCAACCGTAATTTCATTGGCATTGATCTGAAGGGAAATCGGATTTGGCGCGGCGCAAAAACCGCTTTGGATAATGGCTTGAAGAATGTAGCATTTATCCGATCTCTTATCGACAAGGTTTGTGATTATTTTAATCCTGGCGAGGTTGCAGAGATCTGGATCACATTTCCCGACCCTCAATTGAGAGGTTCAAAAGCCAAGAAAAGACTCACTCATCCCAAGTTTTTAAGACTCTATCAAGCAATACTGGCAAAAGACGGTTTGGTGAATTTAAAGACCGATAGCCCGGATTTATACAATTTTACCAAAACCGTCATCAACTTATTTGGGTTTACGGTGTTAGAAGATACAGACCACGTGCATGCACTGCCAGTGATCAAACCTGAATTGCTGATTAAAACACATTATGAGGGCTTGGATATTGCAAAAAGCAATCGAATTCATTACCTCAGTTTTAAATTGGATCAGGAGATCCCACTGGAAAAAGATGCCGTCTTAAAACAATTACTCAGTGAGCCAGACGAAGATGAATGAACCTGATTACTATTTCGATGAAAACGGATTACTGGTTTTCACCGAAAAATATCATTTAGAAAAAGGTCATTGCTGTGGTCATGGTTGCCGTCACTGTCCCTACGATTTTGAAGCCGTTCCTGAACCTAAACGGTCACAATTACTTGCAAAAGAAAAAGCATAAATTCGGCAATGGCCAAATTATCTAAACCTTCCAATACCTCTAAAAATAAGAAAGAGGAGCTACCAAAGAAATTACTCCCCAGTGGAAAAAAGGACAGTAGTTTTTTTGAGCAGGTCTATGATGTAGCTCGATTAATTCCCAAAGGACGTGTTACTAGTTATGGTGCCATCGCAGCTTTTCTGGGATCAAAAATGAGTGCCAGAATGGTGGGTTGGGCCATGAATGGTGCACATCGCTTAACACCAAAAGTACCTGCACATCGTGTGGTAAACCGGAACGGCATGTTGAGTGGCAAAGCACATTTTGAAACGCCCACACAAATGGAAGAATTACTTGCCAAAGAAAAAGTATTGGTGAAAGATGATACCATCATCGACTTCGCAAAAAAATTCTGGGACCCTGCCGTTGAATTGTTGCTCGATTAATTACAAATAATAAGGCTTGATCATCCAATAAACTATTGGGCCAGTAATGGCCACATAAAGCCATAATGGCCATGTAATCTTTGCTAGTTTTTTATGTGTTGCAAACTCTGCAGTTAATGCCCGATAAGCCGTAAATAAAATAAAGGGTAAAATGATTCCTGCTAAAAAAATATGTGTGATCAGAATTAATAGATACACATAACGCATCCCACCTACTGCCGCTTTTTCTTCCTCACTTACAATGCCATCATGATTACTATCTCCAAATCTTGCTTCACCTGCAAACAAATGGTGCGCGATATAAGAAACCAAAAACAAAACAGATAAGATCAATGCTGCCATCATTAACTGTTTGTGCAATTGATAATTCCCTTTTTTCACAACCATCAAAGCAGCCACAAGAAGCACAGCAATTGTAGCATTGGTGATGGCATTGAACAATGCAAATAAATGCACATCAAAACCAAGGTCTACTTCTAATTTTATTTTGGTTAACACACTCACTGCTATGAAAACTACTACAGAGAAGATTCCGATTAGCCAGTAGGCTTTTTTGTCATTTTTGATTATGGATGCAGCTAGCATGAAACTATTTATTTATGATAATAAAAATGGCTTTTGAATACGTTTTTAACTTTTGAATTTTGAATTTTGAATTTTTATCACCCGTTAATTTTTCTTCTGCCACTCAAATACACCATAAAGAATATGACAGCGCAAACAATGATCAACCAAAGCCAACTCAGGTCAATGATCTGCCTGAATACGGTGCTTGGTGCTTTCTTGTCTTTCTCTAACATGAGCAACCCAATATCCCTTGCCAGTTTTGAAATGGAAGAAGAATCTAATCCATTATAGTATCCTCTTACATAATGGTCTTTATCAATCAAAACAAATCTGCTGGTATGTACAAAATCCGGACTGATCGGTTCCATACTAAACTTATCAACTTTCAGTTCTTCAAAAGCAAATTTATAAATTGAGTCTTTGCTTCCTGTAAGTAACCACCAGTTATCGTGACTTACCTTAAACTTGTCTGCATAATTTTTAAGCGTAGCAACTGAATCTCTTTCAGGGTCAACCGTAAATGAAAGGAACTGTACAATTGATGTGTCAATTTTATTACGAACATCTCCACCTCTAATAAATGATTGCTGGAGCTTGGCCATATTGCCTGTCATGCGCGGACAAATACTTCCACAACTTGTAAAAATAAAATCAAGCACGAAAATTTTTCCTTGCTTATCAAAAATGTGCACCGAATCGCCCAATTGATTAACCAGTGGAATGTTTTTGGTAACATGCCAAATACTATCATCCGTTTCCTTGCCCTTCACTATTTTGGTAACTACTGTATCCAGCAAATATTTGCGAGGCATGTCAACTGCCCGATCGCTCTTATATTTTAAAACCAGGTAACATAGTATCGGTATCAATAACGCTACTACTAAACCCAGGATCGCTTTTTTGTTCATGCTGCAAAAATAGGATAATAAAAAAGCCATCACAGATTTTGTGATGGCTTTGATTATAATTTTAGAAAAATTAGTCGGCTCTTCTAGGTTCATCCAACTTTAAACCTTCTTTCTTCTCTTCTTTTGCTTCTTTTTCTTCGTGTTTTACTTCCTTTGGTTCTGCTTTGATTGAACTCTGTGCTTTATAGTGTGGATCATAAGTATTACGCAGGTTTCTGAAAGAATTTCCATCGATCAAGAAAGCGGTAATAAACCAGAAAAAGATACAAAGAGGAACACAAACCGTCATGATCAGGTTCTTCACTTCGTGTTTTAAGTGCATGAAGTATGCCACGATATAAAATGCTTTAGCAAGCATTAATATAACGATGGTTCCTTTAATCAAAAGGCGTGTGCCTGCTGCTTCGATACCCATCATATAAAAACCTAATGCTAATTCAATAACAGTAAGAACAGATAGGATGATCGTTACTTTAGTGACTTCTTTTCTCACTTCAGCGCTATGATCTTCGTGTGTTGCAGTATGTGACATAGTAATTTTCTTAATTGTGTTTGGTTGTAATTAGATCAGGTAGAAACAAGTGAATACGAATACCCATACCAGATCTACAAAGTGCCAGTAAAGACCAGCTTTCTCGATCATCAGGTAATGCCCGCGTTTCTCAAATTTATCGGTCAAAGTCATGATCAACATAATGATATTGATCACTACACCAGATAATACGTGGAAACCGTGGAATCCTGTAATGGTGAAGAAATAGTTGGTGAAGTTGGTAGAAGAAGCACTTCCATCAGCATTTAAGAATGGATTCATACCCCACCATGCACCTTCGCTATGTAAATGGTTCCACTCCCAAGCCTGACAGCTTAAGAATGCAATACCACCAATGATCGTTAAGATCAAATAAGTAGCAACCGCTTTCTTTTTCATTTCCTTTCCAGCCTGTACCGCCAATACCATGGTAACAGAGCTAATGATCAAAATGAAAGTCATGATACTCACAAATACCAAAGGAGCATTCACACCTTCAGCTGCAAATGGATAACTTTTGAATACTTTATTCGGGTCAGGCCATCCATTAGTAGAAAAACGAATAGTACCATAAGAGATCAGGAACGCTCCAAATGTAAGAGCATCACTCATCAGGAAGTACCACATCATCAGTTTTCCGTACTCTACGTCGAAGGGACTTTTTCCTCCGCCCCATAGCTTGGTTGTTGTTGCAGTTGCTGTAGTTGACATGTTTGCGCTAAAAATTACGTTACAAAAATATTGGCTGGTGCCGAAAAATAGTGATTTTATCCCAACTTTTTCTGAAACTACCCAATCCAATTATAAAACAAAAACAAGTAAATCCAAAGTACTCCAACAAAATGCCAGTATGTGCCTAAAACCTCCACAGACATCAAACTGCTATTTGTTACCCGATCCCTCATTGCTTTTACCCAAAACACGACCAAAGCAATAACTCCTCCCAACACATGCATCATATGCAAAAAAGTGATCACAAAAAGAAAAGAGGCTGCTGAATTGCTTCTAGGCCCTACGATCGCGATATTTTTTGCTTGCAGATCTTTAAAACCCAGATACTGCAATAATATAAATACAATACCCAAAACTGCTGTAACAGATATCATGGTCTTGTACTGACTCATCTTTCCAGCTTTGATGGCTCTAGCACTCAAAAACATGCTGATGCTGCTCAATACGATCACAGCTGTTGAATAATAGAATTCCATTGGCAGATCGAACTGCAGCCAACTGCTTTGGTTCTTTTTAACGATGTAAGCACTGGTTAAACCCGCGAACATCATTACAATCCCTCCAATTGCTACCCACATCACAAATTTGTGCGGGTGAATTCTTTGTGGCACTCTGCCAGGCACTGTTGTCGTCATCTCACTATTCAATTTATTCAACACGTATTTTAAATCAATGTATTTTATCAGCTAGCAATGCCAGGAAAACAATTGGCAAATAAATATAGCTGCTAAACATTACCCTTCTTGCCGCTTTCACATCCATCTCTTTATACAATCTCAAACTCTGCACTACCATAAACAAGTTGCAAAGAATTACTACATACATGCTGATTTCACCAGTCAATCCAAAATAGTGTGGCAACACACCAACTGGGATCATCAACACAGAATACATCACAGCTTGTAAGGCAGTGAATTTAGTTGGTCCTTTATCTGTTGGCAACAATTTAAAACCCACTTTGCTATAATCATTGTGCGCCACCCAAGCAATTGCCCAGAAATGAGGGAACTGCCATAGGAACTGTATGCCAAACAAGATCCATCCACCAATTGCAAAATCATCGTTTCCGGCAACAAAGCCGATCAAACAAGGAAATGCACCGGGAAATGCGCCAACCAATACTGCTGTTGAATTTACTTTTTTCAACGGCGTATAAATGAACGCATAGAGGAACAAACTAAAAGCCGATAAAAGAGCTGCAGACAAATTGAAATAGTACCACATCATTGCGCATCCAACCAACCCCGATAATACTGCAAAGATGTAAGCTTCCTGTTGCGACATTCTTCCTGCTGCAACGGGTCTGTTACTGGTGCGCTTCATTTGCGCATCGGTATCTTTTTCAACTGCCTGATTGATGGCGTTTGCACTTCCTGTAACCAACATTCCTGCAATGGTTAAAAGAATGATCATGCCCCAATCAAAATCTACAATTTTTGGTGCCAGCAAATAACAGATTACACAAGAGAACACCACCATAAAACTCAAAGAGAATTTTATTAGCTGATAATAATCTTTCGCCTTATTAGCCAAAGAAAATTTTTGTGTACTGCTGTTTGTTGTACCTGTCATTTTTTTAAAAGATTATCAGATCCTACTAATCATCCACACTATCTATCTGATGATCATTTTTTAAAAACAATGCCCCCGAGCTAATCGGGAGCATTGAGCATTTTTCCCATACCATCCTGAACTGTCAGGTATGTAATATTTTCTAGTGTTCTACACTCTCATTAGCACCTACTGGTGTGGTCTGAGGAATAAAGTCAACACCATCTTTACCATAATCATATGCCCAACGATGAACTTCAGGAATTTCATCAGGCCAGTTTCCATGTCCTGGATGAATTGGAGTGGTCCACTCTAAGGTATTTGCTTCCCAAGGATTTTGAGTGGTAACTTTTCTTCCTTTGAAAATTGAATAGAAGAAGTTGAACAAGAACAAGAACTGAACCGCGAATACGATCATCGCAATTAAGCTGATGAACTGATTCAAGCCTTGGAATTGTTTGAAGCTTTCCCAGATGCTATAATCGTAATAACGACGAGGCATACCTGCTAAACCTTCGTAGTGCATTGGCCAGAAGATCATGTATGCACCAGCCATTGTTACCCAGAAATGGATATAAGCTAAAGTGTTGTTCATGAATCTGCCATACATTTTAGGGAACCAGTGGTATATCCCTGCGAACATTCCAAACATAGATGCAACACCCATTACAATGTGGAAGTGTGCAATTACAAAATAGGTATCGTGCAGGTGAATATCTAAAGCAGAGTTTCCTAACCAGATACCGGTTAAACCTCCAGAGATAAATAAACTTACAAATCCGATAGCGAATAACATACCTGGAGTGAAGCGGATATTTCCTCTCCATAAAGTAGTTAACCAGTTAAATACTTTGATTGCTGATGGAACGGCGATCAATAAAGTCAATAACACGAACACAGATCCTAACAAAGGATTCAATCCGGTTACAAACATATGGTGCGCCCAAACCAAGAATGCAAGAATAGCGATCGCAAACAATGAACCGATCATGGCCATATAACCAAAGATGGGTTTGCGTGAGTTCACAGATAAAATTTCTGATACCATACCCATGGCTGGTAACAAGATGATATATACTTCAGGGTGACCCAAGAACCAGAATAAGTGTTGGTATAAAATAGCACTACCACCTTCATTTGGTAAAGCACCTACACCATTGATAAAGATATCAGAAAGGTAGAAGCTGGTTCCGAAGTTTCTATCGAAAATTAACAGGATAAAACCTGAGAATAATACAGGGAAAGATAATACACCCAATACAGCAGTGAAGAACAAAGCCCAGATAGTTAAAGGTAATCTGGTCATGCTCATACCTTTTGTACGCATGTTCAATACAGTAGCGATATAGTTCAAACCTCCTAATAAAGAAGATACTACGAACAATGCCATAGATACAATCCAAAGATCCATACCAGATTTAGAACCTGGAGATGCATCACCCAATGCACTTAATGGAGGGTAAGCTGTCCAACCACCGCTGAAGGGACCAGTCTCTACAAAAATAGAAGACAACATCACGATACTTGCAGCGAAGAAGAACCAATAGCTCAACATATTCATGAAAGGAGACGCCATATCGCGTGCACCGATCTGCAATGGAATCAAAAAGTTTGCGAAAGTACCACTCAAGCCTGCAGTTAATACAAAGAATACCAACACGGTTCCGTGTGTGGTAACCAATGCATAATATGCTTCAGGGGTAATATGACCGCCTTTTGCCCATTTACCCAAGATGGTTTCTAACCAAGGGAAGCTTGCATCAGGATAACCCAATTGCAAACGGAACAATACGCTCATAAATCCACCTAATACTGCCCAAACCATACCTGTGATCAGGAATTGTTTAGCGATCATTTTATGATCCTGACTAAACACATATTTGGAGATAAATGATTGATGATGGTGTTCATGAGAATGATCTCCATGACCATCATGTGCTCCCGAATGTGCGTGCAGAACAGCTTCGTTACTCATACTCTGATACTTTATAATTTCTTCTTATGATGAATACAATCTTTTGGATTGTTCTTGATTTACAATTTAACCGGCTTAGTACTTTCAACATCTGTAGCGCTTTTTACTGCTACTGCTGGTACTGCTGCTGGTTTAGCGTTTTCTGGATCTTTATCTGGAAAAGCAGAAAGGTATAAAGGTTTCTGTTTTGCCATCCATAGATCGAAATCTTCTTGAGATACTACTTCAATAATTCCTTTCATTGAATAGTGGCCGTTTCCGCACATCTGATCGCAACTGATCTCGTAAACGAAATTCGGGTTACCCGTAATTTCTTTCATTTCAGCAGTTGTATACTTAGGGGTGAACCACATGGTAGTTGGAATACCTGGAACAGCATCCATTTTTAAACGGAAAGCAGACAAGCCCACATCATGGATCACATCGCGTGAACCTATGATCAATTTAACTGGTTTACCTTTTACTACATACATGGTTTGTTCAGTAACTACATCATCGTGCGTTAACTGATCGTCCCAGATTAAACCAATGCTATTTGTTGCGGCATCAATGTTTTTGTAATATTTTTTACCAAAAGCACCATCATTACCTGGGTAACGGAAGATCCATCCAAATTGCTTTCCAGTAACCTCAATTTGCATAGCGTTTTGTGGTGGCGCTCCAGTAAATAAGAACCAGTTACGCAAACCAATTACAACTAATACAGTTAAAGCAATGGCTGGAACTACAGTCCATAATACTTCAAGTGCATTGCTATGAGGGAAGTAAAATACTTTTCTATTTTCTTTTTCCTGGTATTTATATGCAAACCAGAAAAGAACGATCTGAGTTCCAATAAACACGATACCTGTAACAGCTAGTGTTACCCATAACATGCTATCAACACGTGCACCTTCTACACTCGCTGAATCGTGTGCCAACAAAGTTTTGTCGAAAAGTACATGGTTACAATACCATACACCAATCAAGCCCAGCACTAAGAATACGACCATCAGAAACCCGTTGATCTTATTGTTTTGTTTACGGCTTACTTCGTCACCTTTTAAAGTTGATACATACTCACTAGCCTTCGAGATCTGGAAGATCACGACGAATATTAGTATGATTACGGCAATAGTCAAATAAATGGTCATAATTCGATCAATATTTTATACTAGATACTATAAAAACAAATGCTGATTCAAATAGTTTCAGTTCTTGAAACTATACTGTATGAATCACACTTTCTTTTAAGAATGGGTGATATTTAGGAATCAAAGGCTTGCTAGCCAATGCCCTTGCAACAAAGAATATCATCATACCTACAAAGAAACTTAGGATTCCAAAATCCAGCCAGCCCAATTCAACACTCTCTTTCATCAGACTGCCCATTACCATTTGGTAAAAGTCGATCCAGTGACCAAAGATGATCAAAACTGCCATAAAAGTTACTAAAGTATAGTTTCTTTTTGCAGAACGTTTCATCAAGATCAATAAAGGACACAAGAAATTGATGATTAAGTTCAAGAAGAAAATGCCTTTATACGGTCCTTGTACTCTGTGTTTGAAGTAAACAGTTTCTTCTGGGATGTTGGCATACCAGATCAACATGTACTGAGAGAACCATAGATAAGTCCAGAAGATAGAGAATGCAAACATGAATTTACCTACATCGTGCAAATGCTCTTGTGTAGTTAATTCCATATATCCTTTATTTTTCAAATAGATCAACCAAAGGGCGATCAATGACATACCAGATACAAATGAACTTGCGAAAGTGTACCAGCTGAACATGGTAGAATACCAGTGCGCATCGATACTCATGATCCATAACCAAGGAACAGTTGAACCAACAGTTAATGCAAACCAAACAGTGAATAATGCAGCACGAACGGTATTTCTGAAAATGAATTTCAAACCGGTTTCATGATCCATTGCTTCCACATCTGCTTCATTACTTAACTGACGCATTCTCCAACCTAGAAAACTCCAGAAACCAATAGTTAAGGTAGTCCAGATGATATAGAACTTAGCGTTCAAAAAGCCAGATTTACCAGTTAAGATCGGATCTTTTGCAACAGCTGCAGTATCTAACCAATGGTAGATATGGTGTTTATCTGTTAAAACCACGTATAGTAAAACAGCGAATGTAATAGCACCAAAAATTGGAACTAACGTAGAGATGGCTTCCGGTATACGACGGAAACTTTGCTGCCATCCACCCATTGCAAGGGTAGTAACGCATATAAAGAACATACTAGCATTGGTAACCAATGTCCAGAAGATCGTATTATACATCAGGGTTCCCCAAAAATGTACTTGTTCGTGTTCATCGCTGCTGAATCCTTTGGTAATCATACCAAAGACCAACGCAACCAACCCAACGCCAATCAAACCTAGTGACCAGGTTTTCAATTTTCCGGGTATCTCAAATTGCAATCTGATAGATGCCATCTTTACTCTTTTATATCAGTTAGTACTTTATTCTTTCAACAAGAAAGAACAATGATTTATTTCTTAGCAGTTGAATCTTTAGCTGGTGCTGCCGCTGCTGCTGTAGCAGGTGCTGCGCTTGCTTTAGAAGCTGCTTGTTTTAATTTAATATACTTGATCACCATCCAGCGTTGTTTGCGGCTCAATTGTGATGCGTAAGAACCCATCATGTTTTTACCGTAAGCTACTGAGTAGAACATTTGTCCTTCAGGCATTGCTTCATATTTTGCATCTCCAACTAATGTAGCAGGTTTTGCAGCATACGGGCCATTACCATCTTTATACAAAGGACCGTTACCATTTAATTTTGGTCCATGGCAGATCCCACAGTTAATTAAATATAAACGCTCTGTTTCTTTAAATTCTTTAGCAGACAAAGAATCAATCGGATTCTTTACCAATTTAGCAGCAGTGTAATTAGTAGTATCACCTGGCGCATCTTTTAAAAGATGGAAAGGCAATTCTTCTCCACGTGCAACGGTACCAGCAACCGGTTGGTTGTTATAAAAGATACCTGCTTCAGCCAAATTGCTATGATCAGCAAATGTTTCATAAGCGCGGCTATATGCCATATCAGGAACGTATACAGAACCCGGCTGACGCTTTACATCACTGCAGCTTATGATAACCGCTGCGGCAAAGAAAATAATAGCTATGATAGATAGTTTCTTCATCATGATTCGATTCAAATATTAAGCAGCAACAATTTGTTTGTTTTCGAAACGCATTTCGTCTTTGTCGTAGCGACCAAACCACCAACCTTCTTCAGCAACTTGAATATCAGTTTCAACCGCACCGTTAGATGCTAAGAAAGCTTTCAAGTCTTCAGCGTTTGTTGTATCGGTACACTCAATTACCATCACAAAAAGATCATCTGTAGCACGTGCATGAAAATGGTGCTTCTTTACAAATGGTGCTAGTTGAGAGATGTAGCAAAATGTCAATACCATTCCAACTGCTGCAAATAATACAGTAAGCTCGAAAGTGATTGGAATCCATGCTGGTAAAGCAAAGTGTGGTTTACCGCCAATGTTCAAAGGCCAGTCTTTAGTAAAGATCCAGCTGATGCAACTTAATGCGGTAGTGGTTCCTGTAATACCGTAAATGAATCCGGCAGTATGCAAACTGGTTTCACGTAAACCCATTGCATGATCTAAGCCGTGCACCGCAAATGGCGTGTACACATCGTGGATCTTATAACCTGCTGTACGAACTTTCTTAACGGCAGGAAATAGTACCTCTTCATCATTGAAACAGCCTACTACGAATTTCTTTTTTGCCATATCTAATTTCCTTTAACGGAATTTATTATTTAAAAAATGCTCTTTATTCTTAATGATTTATCCGTGACTAGCGGCATCATTTTCTACGATCGTGTGCCCATGTCCGCTATGCGAAAACACTTCCACCGGTACGTGTTCTAAATGACCCATTTTATTTTTATATCCTTCACCCGTTGTTTTCAATACATACTTGATCTCGGCGATCGCAATTACTGGGAAGTACTTAGCGAATAAGAAGAAGCAAGTAAAGAATAATCCGAATGTACCAGCGTAGAATCCAATTTCCCAAATGGTTGGACTGTAGTAAACAGACCAGCTAGATGGTAAATAATCTCTGTACAAAGAGGTAACGATGATCACGAAACGCTCGAACCACATACCAATATTTACGATAATACTCATGAAGAAAGTAACGAATAAATTTCTGCGCATTTTGCGGAACCAGAAGATCTGAGGGCTTAGTACGTTACAAGCCATCATACCCCAGTAGCTCCATCCATAAGGACTAAACAAATTTGCACGGCTATACCAGAAAGTATATCCTTCGTATTTGTTCTGGCTATACCATCCCATGAACAATTCTGTTAAGTAAGCAACACCCACAATAGAACCAGTTAATACAATTACTTTATTCATTGCTTCGATGTGACCAACAGTGATATAATCTTCCATGCTAAAGATCTTACGGATCATCAACATCAAGGTTTGCACCATGGCAAATCCTGAGA
>CAIYAG010000425.1 GCA_903924075.1 uncultured Bacteroidota bacterium
ACCACCGCCACCGCCGCCTCTTCCGGCAGAAACAATAAAAATTACGATTGCAAGGATCACCAAAAAAGTGATAATCGATCCGCCTCCGTTTCCACTAACTGGTTTTTGACGGGCAACTTTATATTCACCTACTGCCGCCTTTGCAATAGAAGTTGTTGCTAAGTCGATTCCATGATAATAATCCCCTGTTTTAAAATTTGGAGCGATATCATTTCTAATAATACTTGCGGTAGTGATATCAGGAATTGCACCTTCTAATCCATAGCCTACTTCAATGCGGATCTTCCGATCATCGATTGCAGCGATCAATAAAATACCATTATTCGTTTTCTTATTTCCAATACCCCAATCACGAAATAATTTAGTTGCGTAATCTTCAATTGGATAATCCTTCAAAGTTTTGATCAGTACTACTGCAATTTGATTGGAACTGCTATCATCGATCATGACTAGTTTTCTTTCCAGAATATCTTTTTGTTCTGGAGACAACACATTTGCAGCATCAGTAACCAATCTTGGTGGATTAGGTTTAGGCAGAAGATCCTGCGCTGATACCAACGAGAGTGTGAAAAAACTAAATAGTATAATTAAGAATTGCTTCATGCGATAGTATAAAGTAGGAGCGTAAATTTTACGCTCCTACTAATTATTTACCAAATACAATCTCGTCGGGTAATTCGTTTTTATCAGTATGCGCATCATAAGGAAAATGTGTTTCCAATGCTTTACCGATCGATCTTACTACCTCAGTGATCCCGTTTGCATAATTTTGTTTGTTGAAATGTGAAAGCATGTTTTTTACTTCCGCATTCCAAAATGAATCACCCACTTTTTGATGAATCCCTTCATCTCCAAAAACAGCTAGTTGTCGATCTTTCATAGCCACATAGACCAGTGCTGCATTTCGGGCTGCAGTCTCTTGCATTTTCAGATCGCCGAAAATTTCTTTCGCTCTTCTTAATGGATCTACATACTCACAACGGCTTTCGATATACACACGTACTTCGCCACTAGTGCTTAGTTCGGCTTCTCGAATGGCTTGCACAATCAGATCCTGCTCTGCCTTAGAAAAATAACTGACAGCTTTTTTTGAAAATAAAGAGAACATGTAATGGTTTTAGAATTTAACTTCTGGTGCTTTCTCTGAACCAACAGCTGCTGTGAATCCTTCTTTTTGCTTAAAGCCAGTAATTCCAGCCAAAATATTCATTGGGAAAGAGCGTGCTTTGATATTATAATCAGCCACTGCAGCGTTAAAATCATTACGCGAAACTTTGATCCTATTTTCAGTTCCTTCTAATTGTGCTTGTAAGCCACGGAAAGCTTCATTGGCCTTTAAGTTTGGATAGTTTTCAGTAAGTACCATCAATTTACCCAATGCTTGAGACAACTGACCCTGAGCCGCCTGAAACTGTTGTATTTTTTCTGGAGAAAGATCGTTTGCTTCTAATTTAATTTGAGAAGCACTTGCTCTAGCTTGTATTACATCAGTCAATGTTTTTTGCTCAAAATTGGCTTCCCCTTTTACAGTGCTTACCAAATTAGGGATCAGATCAGCACGACGCTGATAATCTGACTGTACGTTATTCCACATTTTCTTAACTGTTTCATCTTTTTCTACCAAACTGTTGTATCCAGTACAACCACACCCTCCTAATAATAATATTAATCCGGCGATAACGATCAACGTGATGATTTTTGTGCTCATACAAATTTTAATTTAAGTGTAATTTAAATGTTTGTCGCAATACCGATACTAATATTACAAAATAAGTGCCATTAGAAAAAGATAGCAATAATGGCAGAAAGGCGGCAGACTAAACAATTAATTGGATTTGACCCGGTTCGACTCTGCATCGGAGGCAGACTCACGGCTACGGATCTCTTTTAGCTTTTGATTCCCGAAAGTATAGGTAAATGCCAGACGAACATTGCGGGATTCTTCCATCTCTCTTGCTTTAATATTGATGTACTGGTAATCAATCATTGCCGTTGATTTCTCAGTAAATAACACATCATTAAAATTGAGTGTTAACTTGCCTTTCTTATCCCAAAATGTTTTTTGGATAGCCAAATTAAGTGAGCCCAATGGGTTGATAGTTAGGAATTCCTGCAGAAATTTAGTGGTATAAAAGCCTGATATCTCTATACTCCAAGTTGGTTTTGGTTTGTAAGCTACCTGCCAGTATGCCTGCCAGTTCCACTTAGCATTGTCGTAAACACCGCCTAAATAATCTGCTTTATAGTGATTATAGATCAAATGGTTTCCACCGTATCCACTGATCTTCTTACCAAAATTGAGGGGAAAGTTTAGCTCAAATGTGACATTTTCATAAGTGCCTAAGTTTTCTGGAGTAACAAATGTTTGATTGCCATCTTGCTTGGGGGCAGAGTTAAAAATGACATCGTTGGTTTTATTATAACTGATCGAGAAAAATGGTTGATTCTGATATGTAAGACCAATTTTGTAGGCATCCAGCATTTCTGGTCTGATCAATGGATTACCCTTTGAATAGGTCAGAGAATCGGCATACTCTATAAAAGGATTTTGCTGCTGGTAGCTTGGTCGATTCACCCTTTTGCTATACTGAAATACAGTGGAGATGTTTTTGTCAATTGTTCTTGTCAGAAAAAAAGATGGGAATAGTTGGATATAGTTTCTATTCAACACTTGAACTTGCATACTATCTCCTGTTGCAATAGTTTGTTCCACACGCAAACCAGCATTGATTTCCCATCCACCCAATTTTTTCATAAAACTGGAATAAACAGCATTGATGTTTTCCTTGTATTGAAAATTGGTGCTCCTTCTGGGATCAACAACATCACCATTCTTGAAAACAATTGCATTGTCGATCGTAGCAAAGCTCAGTTTAGATCCTAATTCAAATTTGGTATCCTTATTAATGGGATGTGAATAATCAATTTTCAAAACGGTGAACTGAACAGGATTATTAATAGACTGTGTACTTTTTGTGCTTGCCCCACTTGATACGATATTTTGGATATCGTTGGTATTGTTCAGTTGGTAATTCGAATAATCAAGATCAACATTTAATTCCTTACCTGTACTATCAAAACTATGTTTCCAGTTTACATTGCCTGCCTGATTATTTCGCTTAATATGATTATTATTAAGTGTTTGGAATGTACTGATCAACGCACCGGTATTAGAATTGAATTGTTGTGTATTATTCACCGCTTCTTCTAAACTTCCCAGAGAATAACCTCGATATAAAAAGCCAAATGTGTTTTTATCATCTGCATAGTAATCAACCCCTGCTCGATAGGAAGAACTATTACGTTCATTGGGTTCATATTTCGATTGCAAAAATCTACTCGGCGGAATTACTCTTTCATATTCATTATAGCTATACAGGTTTCGATGAAAAAAATTGATATTGCCATAGACATTTACTTTTCCCTTTCTATGATTGATAGAAACATAAGGTGTAAATCGATAAAAATTTCTATCAATGGGATTTCCATCCTTTTTATATAAACCCATACCATTTGCTAATGATACGGTACCATTTGTACCGAGGTCGGCATTTTTTTTCAGAATAATATTGATGATCGCCCCTCCAGCTGCATCATATCTAGCACCAGGATTTGAGATCAATTCTATTTTCTCAATATTCGAAGCCGAAGTGGTTGCTAAGACCTGATTGATATCCGTATACTGAGAAGATTTCCCATTGATCATGATATTCACGTTACTCTTTCCAGCGAGTGTCACTTGTTCATTCCGAACGATGACGCCAGGTACTTTTTGTAATACTTCCAAAGCATTAGATCCTGCAGCAGTTGCGCTGCCCTCTACATTTACTACTAATTTATCTGCCCGCTGTTCCAGAAATGGTTTTCTGGAAACAACAGTTACTTCTCCTAGATTAACAGCTTCAATCTTAAGAGTGATGTTCTCCATGTTTTGATCCTTACCATTAATTGTTATAGGAGTATAACTTTTCTGGTAGCCCATTCCATTTGCGAATATGAGATAAGAACCATTGCCAATTTCATTAAATGAAAATATGGCGGATTCATTGGTAAGGGTCGACTTCACTAACGATGAGTCTGAGCTTTTCAAAAGTAGCACAGTAGCTAGTTTCTGTATTTTCTGTTTTTCATCGATGAGTTTACCTGTGATCTTATTTTGTGCCTGAAGATTCGACAAAAGAATAGTACTGAATAATATGCTGAAGATGTATCTCATAAATTGCTGCTTGCAATATATTACGGTTGAAAACAGATTATGTTACCATTTATACAAAAAAAAGACTGCCCAAATGGACAGTCTCTTTTCAAGAATATGTTACCATTAATTATTGATAGCATCAATACCTGGAAGTGACTTGCCTTCAAAGTATTCAAGCATAGCACCACCACCGGTAGACACGTAGCTCACTTGATCAGCAAAACCGAATTGGTTTACAGCAGCAACACTATCACCACCTCCAACTAATGAGAAAGCACCCTCTTTTGTGGCAGCGGCAACAGCCACAGCAATTGCCTTGGTACCATGTTGGAATTTTTCCATTTCAAAAACGCCCATCGGACCGTTCCACAGAATGGTCTTAGACCTTTTGATCACGTTTGAGAATTGTTCGGCTGCATTTGGACCGATATCCAGCCCCATCCAACCATCAGGAATATGATTGCTCGGAGCAACTGAAGTATTTGCAGTAGCTGCAAAAGCATCAGCAATCACAGAATCAGAAGGCAGGTGAATACATACGCCCTTTGCTTCAGCTTTTTTCAAGATCTCAATAGCAGTGTCTAAACGATCGTTTTCACATAGTGAGTTACCGATTTGTCCGCCTTGAGCCTTCATAAAAGTATAAGCCATACCCCCACCAATAATAATATCAGTAGCTCTTTCTAATAAATTTTCAATGATCAGGATCTTATCAGAAACCTTCGCTCCACCTATAATTGCCACGAATGGTTTTTCGCTTTGGTGCATTACTTTTTCAGCACTTGCAACTTCACCTTCCATCACCAATCCGAACATTTTTTTATCGCCAGGGAAAAATTGTGCGATCACTGCTGTAGAAGC
>CAIYAG010000426.1 GCA_903924075.1 uncultured Bacteroidota bacterium
AATTGAAGGATAAATACAAGAAGGGTTAGCAACACAAGAAATGTTGCCAAAATACCAAAAATCCATTTGGCAATCTTCTTACCCATGCAGTATAAATAGAAATGAATTGAAAAAAGGCCGAGCTACTTTATAGCCCAGCCCTTTTATTGCTATTATCTAAACACTCTGTCAATTACTTGAATGTTAGCATTAGTGGTATAGTAGGATGCTTTCACTCTTGCATTTCCTATATTTACTATTTCACCAGCAAGATTTTTTTGCTCGCCATTATTGATCTGACTAGCATCAATTTTTTTCAAAATGATATGACGTTTAAGAAGCCTTTCAAGGTCTTTTCTGTATTCTGGGCGTGATAAATTTGAAACCCAAAGTGAACCTTCCCTATTGAACGCATCATTATCAGGAGCTAAGATGGTAAATTGATTTGCTCCAACCAAACTTGCGATTCCGTAAGTTTTACAAAGGTTAGTCATAGTACTTAGCTCAGGTTTTTTCTCCATTTCTGCCAAAGAAGTATATGAATTCATACCACCAGCCATGGTAGCACAACTTTGCAAAAGCACAAATATGCTTGCAATAGCTAAGCATTGAAGAATAATTTTTTTCATACAACAATTTGATTTGAATAAAATTGAAACTAAGGAGGAAGCAAAAGTTCCCTCCTCAGTTCAGGTTTGTTTTACCATTTAGGCAATAATTCAACTCTTCTATTTTCTGCTCTACCTTTTGAAGTTTTATTATCTCCTACAGGTTTGGTAGATCCATATCCTTTTGATGTTAAACGATCTTGTGAGATCCCTTTATCCAAAAAGAATTTTTGAATGGCATCAGCACGTTTTTGTGAAAGCGCATCATTGATTTTAGCAGAACCAGTTGCATCAGTATGACCTTCAATATCAATTTTTAAATTTGGATATTTATTCAGAAAATCCACTGCAGGGTTTAATTTTCCAGCTGCCCTTGTTGGGTCAGAGAATTTTGCAGTGTTTGAAATGAAATAAATACTTTTTGCAGCTTCTTTTAAATCAGGTGCAATATCAGGACAGCCAAAATTAGCAGCAGTTCCAGCCACATTAGGACAATGATCTTCTTCGTCATTAATACTATCCGCATCAGAATCAGGAATTGGGCAACCATTGTATCTTGCTAAACCTGGAACAGTAGGGCATTTATCCAGCTCATCATTGATACCATCTTTATCAGTATCAGGAACTGGGCAACCATTGTATTTTGCTAAACCTGGAACAGTAGGGCATTGATCTTGCTCATCATTCACACCATCCTTATCAGTATCAGGAACAGGGCAACCATTGTATTTTGCCAAACCAACAACTGTAGGACATTTATCAACATCATCTGAAACGCCATCCCCATCTGTATCAACTGGAGCTGGTGGGGCAGACACAACCACAGGGGGCTCAGGAACTATTGGATGTCCAAACAATCTGAACTTAATTCCAAACTGGAATCCATCATTATAATATTTTGCAACAGTATTTGGATTTCCTGTTGCATCCATATTGTCTATTCCATAAATATATCTACCATAGATCTGTACACCACTATGAGGGAAAAATTCTAGACCGCCAGTTAATGCAGTACTATTCTTTTTAAAATCAGCATTTTTGAAATTACTGTTGTTGTCTTTAACAGCATTTAA
>CAIYAG010000427.1 GCA_903924075.1 uncultured Bacteroidota bacterium
ATCAAAAGTTTCATAACACCTGGTCAATCGGAGTATACAATTTAACAGGAAGGAAAAACCCTTATTCAGTATACTATGTTTCAGAGAATGGTCATGTAAATGGATATAAACTTTCCATTTTTGGAAGTGCGATCCCCTACATTAATTTAAACATTAGGTTCAAATAAAATCCCATGAAAAAACTCATTTTTATTTTATTCATACTCATAGCCATTGGGAGCTGCAAGGAAAAATTTGATTCTCCCGTTGTTTCTGCCTCAGCTGGATACCTTGTTGTAGAAGGCACCATTAATGCTGGTAATGTTGTCACAGAAATTGTTTTAAAAAGAACCGTTAAGCTAGATAATCCAGTAATTGTATATGAACCTGGTGCTATAGTAAGTGTATTAGGTGAAGACAATAGCATTTTTCCATTAAACGAAAATGGTAGTGGACACTATTTTGGAATCAATTTAACCTTAAACAAATTAAAAAAATATAAACTTCATATTCAAACAAAAGATGGCAAGGTTTACGAATCTGATTTTGTAGAAGTAAGAAATACCCCAGCTATAGATACAATCAGCAAGCAATATGATAACACTGGGTTAACGCTTTACGTAAGTACTCACGATGCAACTGGCTTAACTAAGTATTACCAATGGGATTATACAGAAACATGGGAATACCATTCTCCTTATAAACAGTTCATGGTTTACCAACCATTAGCTAGTTCTAGTGGTACAAAATACTATCTCTGGTATTTTGATCCAGTATTGATTTCCTATAACTCTGCAATTTATACTTGCTGGCCTACAGAAAATTCATCCACTATTCTTTCTGGATCAACAGTCACCTTAACCGATAATAAAATATTTCTGCCACTTACTTTCATTTCAAAAGGAAGTGTAAAGCTTGGCCAAATGTATTCGATCAATACAAGGCAATATAGTTTGAGCGAAGGGCGGTATAATTATTTACAGAAAATGAAAAAGAATACCGAAAGCACAGGCTCTGTATTTGATGCACAACCATCTGAGCTGGTTGGTAATATTCATTGCACCACCAATGCTTCAGAACCTGTGATAGGATATATTGATATCTGCAATATTCAAGAAAAAAGAATATTCATCAATAATTCAGATCTACCAGATTGGAATTATGTTTCACCATGCGTAAAAACAGAAGTTCCAAATAATATAGATTCAATCACTTTTGTTCATGACCAGTTTTATCCAATAGATGTTGCAAAAATGAGTCCGATGGGTGGGGTCTTGTCATACTATTTTTCAACTCCGAGCTGTGTTGACTGTACATTCTGGGGAACCAATAAAAAACCAAGTTTTTGGCCTTAATTAAGATGAAGACTATGCAAAAGATAAAAATATATTTTTTCCTGGGCAGTTCTTGTTTTGCTGGCAATACCACAAAACAAAGCGCATGCACAAGAAACAGATTTGCTAACCAAAAAGGTAGAAAACTATAGTAGTACCCATTTAGAGGAAAAACTATTTCTACATACAGACAAATCAGTGTATCTGTCTGATGAGGTTTGCTGGTTTAAGATCTATAATGTGGATGGTTTTTTTCATCTCCCCCTTGCACTAAGTACAGTTGCTTACGTTGAGGTCCTTGACAATCATTCAAAAGCGATTGTTCAAGAAAAAGTGACTCTCCAGAATGGTTTAGGAACAGGTTCTATAAAATTGCCAAACAATATAAACTCTGGGAATTATACGCTTAGGGCCTATACGAATTGGATGAAGAACTACAGTTCAGATTTCTTCTTTCAAAAAAGTATTACCATTATCAATACTAAAAAAGATCAGATTAATGCATTAACCACAGCTAATCAAGATGAAATAAAGATTCAATTATTCCCTGAGGGTGGCAATCTTGTGAATGATTTAAATAATAAAGTGGCTTTTAAAGTAACAAATCAATATGGAAAAGGGATTGCGGCCAATGGCACACTGATCAATGAACAATCTGCAATAGTTACAAAAATAAATACCCTTCAGCCGGGAATGGGTAATTTCAGTTTCATCCCTAAAGATGGGCATAC
>CAIYAG010000428.1 GCA_903924075.1 uncultured Bacteroidota bacterium
CTACTTTTCTAGGGATCGGATTTCCTGCTTCTCCAACTGCAATTGATTCATGTTCTTTTTTATATGGCGTATTATTATACACCTGCTTGGAAAAAACGGCTAATTGCGATTCGGTTGGCTCTTCAAAAATGCTGAGAGTGCCTTTAAACAAACCAGCGATATACTGTACTTCTTTAGGTTTCTCAGTATCGCCCTGCTGATAATTCACTTGCTGTTTACTTCCAACAGGATTTGGCCCATAAGGATTAGCCATAGAAGAAAATCCTTTGCCATTTGTAACGAATACTTTCTTACCAATCACTTTGATATTGGTTGGATACCAGCCTACTGGTATGAATCCCTTACTCTTGCTAGTTCCTGGTTCGCTTACATCGAAAACAGCTAAACAGTTATTATCGGCATTTGCAATGTATAAAGTTTTTTCATCCGCACTTAATGCCAGGCCATTTGTTGTTGAACCATTTGGTGCATCGGGATATAATGCAGCATTCAAAACTTCTACCACTTTTCTTTTGTTCGCATCAATGACAGAAACAGAATTGTCGTTCGAGTTCGCTACATAGATCCAATTGCCTTTTTTATTTAAAACTATATCGTTTGGATTATCACCTACAGGTATTTGATCAACAATATTTTTTTTCTCAGTATCGTACACCAATAATTTATCACAACCCCAGCAACTAATGTATAGCTCTTTTTTATTTGGAGAAAGTACGCATGCAAATGCTTCTGCTCCAAGTGTATAAGGGACTGCAATTTTGGTGCTTAGATCTATCACATATAATGAATGATTGTCTCTTGTAACAACATACATTACATTTTTTTCATCATCCAATGCAATACCAGCAGGGGCAATTTTATTGGGCCATTTTTTCCCAAGAACAATACTATCTACTATTTGTAATTTATTTTGATTGATAGCATATTTCAAGATCCAGTTATCATGACCACCTGCGGCATACAAAAATTTTTCATCCGCACTAAAAGTCAAACCATACCAACTCTTCGCAATCACCACTGAGTCTAATAATTTCTCTGAACGAGGATCGATCAATTGGATGCTCTGTACACCCTGACCATTATTGGTCACTGCCAATAATTTTTTCGACTTGCTTACGGCCATATTTAATGGCAGATCGCCCAGTGGCAAGCTTCTACCTACTGGAGATAAACTCCAACCGTTCGGCAGGGTTTTTCTTGAAGCTTCTAATTGTGCTGCTGTTTGCGCATTTGTCAACTGAATTACAAATAAAGTGGTAACAACTAAAAGAAGCTTTTTCATATTAAAAATTGAAAGAATAAAATAGTAATAAAGGGATCCACAAGGGATTAATAAATTATGATGCAATAAAGATTATTACTGCTGTTTTTTAAACTCAAATGATCTAAGTACTTTAAACTTAAATCCCTCCTGTTCTGTTGGCACTACACGGTATTGAATTTGACGGATCATGCCATTTGGAACAAAATTAGTGCTGTCTCCTTTTTGATAAACCGGGAAGCGACGCATCAAATTACCCTCTACTAAACTGTAATCATCATGTCCTTTATAACCCACAGAAAGTTTGGGATCGTCCATAATATCTGGGAAAACAATGGGTCTGATTCCTTTATTCTGATCGGAATAAATACCGAAAACCTTCCCATAATTATTGGGATCACTGCTATACACATAAAGGACCAGATCCGGGAAACCATCATTATTTAAATCGTCTGATTCTGTGGCTAGTATTCTTCCTCTTATTTCTAAAGTTACTTCCCTAGAGCCAGCTTCAAAACCTACCGGATTGATACTTAGATTATTCTTCTCTGGATTTTTATTAGTACAAAATACACGATAACCTGCCTTTCCAACGCGCATGGTAGTATCTATTCTTCTGTACTGAGCATTTAAAACTATGATGGTAAACAAGCCCATCACCAATAACAATAAACCTCTTTTTAACAACATATTTTTGAATTTAAAACGGGTATCAAGATAGCATTTTTTAAAAGATCAGAGGCTAGATTTACATATTTCTGCGATACTGTCCACCAACTTCATACAAAGCATGCGTGATCTGGCCTAGTGAGCAGTATTTTACTGTTTCCATTAATTCGGCAAACAGGTTTTCATTGTTAATTGCCGCTCTTTTCAAATTTTGCAAAGCTGTTTCACTTTTTTCAGCATTACGTTTTTTAAAATGTAAGAGATTTTGAATCTGCTGCTCTTTTTCTTCTGTGGTGGATCTGATCACTTCACTGGGCAGTATCGTGGGACTTCCCTTTTTATTCAAGAAGGTGTTCACACCTACAATTGGCAATTCACCAGTATGCTTCAAAGTTTCGTACTGTAGACTTTCTTCCTGGATCTTATTTCTTTGATACATTCTTTCCATGGCACCTAAAACGCCACCTCTTTCTGTTAATCTATCAAACTCCAATAACACAGCTTCCTCTACCAGATCTGTCAACTCCTCCATCAAGAAACTACCTTGATTAGGGTTTTCATTTTTTGCTGTACCTAGTTCGCGATTTATGATTAATTGGATGGCCATTGCCCTTCGCACACTTTCTTCAGTTGGAGTAGTGATGGCTTCATCATAAGCATTTGTATGCAGACTATTACAATTATCATAGATCGCATAGAGTGCCTGTAAAGTTGTACGGATATCGTTGAAATCAATTTCTTGCGCATGCAAGCTCCGGCCACTCGTTTGAATATGATATTTTAATTTCTGCGAACGATCATTACCATGATATTTGTTTTTCATGGCTTTTGCCCAGATCCTTCTTGCCACCCTACCTATGACACTATATTCGGCATCCATACCATTGCTAAAAAAGAAAGAAAGATTGGGAGCAAAATCATCAATATGCATGCCCCTGCTCAAATAATATTCTACGTAAGTAAAGCCGTTCGAAAGAGTAAATGCTAATTGCGTAATTGGATTGGCTCCTGCTTCAGCAATATGGTATCCACTAATGCTTACACTATAAAAATTGCGGATTTTTTCGTCGATAAAAAAGCGTTGTACATCGCCCATCAGTTTCAACGCAAACTCTGTTGAAAAAATACAAGTATTCTGTGCTTGGTCTTCTTTCAAAATATCTGCTTGCACAGTTCCTCTAACTTGTGTGAGTGCTTCTGCTTTAATTTTTTGGTACACTGCGGCAGGTAATACTTCATCTGCAGTGAGCCCTAATAATTTTAACCCCAATCCATTATTCCCTTCAGGCAATCTTTCTGGTGATGATGGATTATAATAAATCGGGCGAACCGAATTTTTAAATTTCTTATGGATATAATTTTCTACTTCTAACCAAAGACCATTTTCAGTGATATATTTTTCACTTAACTGATCGATTGCGGCATTCATGAAAAATGCAAGTATAATGGTTGCTGGTCCATTGATCGTCATACTTACAGAGGTCTTTGGATCGCATAAGTCAAAACCACTATACAACTTTTTGGCATCATCTAAAGTTGCGATACTCACACCACTATTCCCAACTTTACCATAGATATCTGGTCTTGGCGCTGGGTCTTCACCATAAAGGGTAACACTGTCAAACGCAGTTGAGAGGCGAATTGCAGGCTGACCCAATGAAACATAATGAAACCTTTTATTGGTGCGTTCCGGACCGCCTTCACCAGCAAACATTCTGGTAGGGTCTTCTCCTTGCCGCTTCAATTCAAATACACCAGCAGTATATGGAAATTCTCCGGGCACATTTTCTTGTAATTGCCATTTCAAAATATCGCCCCAGTCTTTGTATTTGGGTAAAGCAATTTTTGGAATTTTTGTGCCACTCAAAGAGATCGCAACCAATGGTTGTTTAATAACTTTATCTCTTACCTGATATTCAAAAAAATCAGACCCATATTTTTTAACTACTGTGGGCCATTGTTCAATGAGTTTACGGCAATCGCTGGATAACTTTTCATCGAAATGTTTTTTCATTTGCAATAAAAGTTGCAGCTGATCTTGGTTTTTAAATGCAGGATCTTTTTGTATGATTTCAATTGTACCGTTGATCTGATACAATTTACTAGCTAATACAGTTTGCTCATTTACCCAGGTATCATAAGATCTATTTTGCTCAGCTATTTCAGATAAGTATCGAACCCTTTTTGGTGGAATGATCTGTGATTGCGAAGCTGTTTCACCTTTCAACCAGGTTGCTGGATCAGTTCCGAAATGAATGCCGGTTTTTGTTGCAACTGTGTTGACGAGTCTGATAAAAAGTTCATTGATCCCAAGATCATTAAACTGTGCAGCTATGGTTCCTACAATTGGCAGCTGCTCATTTGTAGCATCCCATAAATTATGATTCCGCTTATATTGCTTTCTTACATCGTGTAATGCATCTAATGCACCTGCTTTATCAAATTTGTTGATGCAAACGATATCTGCATAATCCAGCATATTAATTTTCTCTAATTGAGATGCAGCTCCATATTCGGGGGTCATAATGTACAAACTCAAATCACAAAAATCAAGGATGCTTGCATCGCTTTGTCCAACACCTGCACTTTCCAAAATGATAAAATCAAAACCCGTGTTTTTGCAGATATCAATGGCATCTTGCATATAAGCACTGAGCGCAGTATTATCATCGCGGGTTGCCATACTACGCATATAGACCCTGGCATTCGAAATTGCATTCATTCTGATCCGATCACCTAATAATGCACCACCAGTTTTCTTTTTAGAAGGATCCACTGAAATAACAGCGACAGTTTTATCTGTAAAATGTTGCAGGAATCTTCTTACCAATTCATCAGTTACTGAACTTTTTCCTGCACCGCCTGTACCAGTGATTCCGAGGACGGGAATTTTTTTCTGCTCATCTGTTAGTATAATGTGATGCGCTTCTTTTGCATTTTCTGCATTGGTGATTTGCCTTGCAACTTTTCGAATATCTTTCTGTTCATCTAATTGCATGGCTTTAGGATAGTCTGATCTGATTGGCAATTCAAAATCACATTGACGAATCACATCTTCGATCATCCCCTCTAATCCCATATGTCTACCATCATCTGGACTATATATTCTGCTGATCCCGTATTGATGAAGCTGCCTTGCTTCTTCGGGCAAAATTGTGCCACCCCCACCGCCAAATATTTTAATATGACCACAACCATTTTGATCTAGCAGATCTTTCATGTATTTGAAGAATTCAAGATGCCCCCCTTGATAAGAAGTTATCGCAATACCTTGTACATCTTCTTCAATGGCACACTCAACAATTTCAAGCACACTTCTATTGTGCCCAAGGTGAATGATCTCGGCTCCTTTCGATTGAAGAATTCGGCGCATGACGTTTATGGCAGCATCATGTCCGTCAAATAAACTTGCTGCTGTTACAATCCTGATCTTATGCTGTGCGATATAGGCCATCTACTACTTCATTGAGCTGTAAAAATACAGTTTTGGATGCAATAGTTAACAGGCGTTAGTTTTATTTGAGATTTAAAGTTTTGTCCAATAGATGGTCTTTGAGAAAACAGACTTTTTTGCAATGATTTTAATTCTATTTCCCTCCATAATGAACTCCCCATTCGCAGTAACATTTTTAATTGGATTATTGAGCTCAGATACCCACTTGCCATCTTTAAATTGTAGGTCTTTCACTATCACTTTTTTGGCTGGAACACCCAATCCAACAAAACCGTTTTCCTTTTTGGAGATCTCAATAACACCTCCTTCTTCAGTTTTCCACTTGCCAGAAAAATCGTCCGTAGATTTTTGAGAAAAAGCAAATTTGCCGATGAAAATCAGTATGATTAGAATGAAAGCTTTTTTATAATTGCGCATATTTAGGGGAATAATTTCTGCATGATGCACTGCCTGTAAAGTGCCATACAATAATTTAAAGACTTAGTACCCCACTAAAAATAGATAAATTGTAGCTAGATTATACATAATTGAGCAGTTTCAAATGAAAAAACAAAAACCAATAGAATGGCTAAAGCGTTACCTGCCTTCTGAAATTGCCGGAACTATTACAGCATTAATTGCTGCTTATGGTGCAAAATATTATGGCAGTAGTCTCTTGGTCATTGCCTACGCAGGTTCAATTGGTGAGGCCTTCGGGTTTTACTCGATCATTTTTATCCAGCAAATCATAACTGAAAAAAAGAAACATGACCATAGTTTAAAGTTTCAAAACTATTTGATCATTATTGCTTCTATGCTGATGGAATTTGGTCCGGCCGGACTGCTCGACGATTTATTAATACGCCCGTTTTTTATGTATTGGTTTCCGATACTATTCAACAATTTTTCATTAGGTATCATTGCCGGAAAAATTGCAGGTGATATTTGTTTTTATTTTTTGGCGATCCTGAGTTATGAATTCATCAAAAAGAAAAAGAGGATTAAAAATAATGGCGCCAATTAAATAAAATTCTAGCATTAAAATTCCAAATAGGCTTCAATATTATCAAGCTACTGCTGTTCTGCACTACCACTTCAGAGATCTTCGGGATATCTACGCCAAAAGCCAATTGCACTTTTAAAGTAGAAGTTTGGTCTTGCGAAAATGACCTCAAAGGAACATATTCTAAAAAGGGGAAATCAAGTTTGGTGCTCTTATATGTAACCAATGCTGCTTTATCATTCTGATCTGTTATAAACAGAGCATCCTTCGTTTTTCCTAAGCCATAAAAAGTAACACCAACTTCTCTTCCTAATATAAATTGAAAGCGACCAATAGATGTTGCAATACCAGATTGCCATGGTACTAATCCTCCATTCACAGATGCAACAGCCATTCTTTGCAAAGTCTTTGGTGCCACTAAAGCCAATATAGGACCAGCAACGATCAAATCACCTGGAACTAGAAAGAAGGGCAATCTCAATCGAAAATTCAACCCTGCTCTCCCAGGTATCATTGAGATCAGTGAATTCACATAGGGGCTTGGAACATTTTGAAAAATTTGGGTTGTATTAGGGGCATCCTGTCTCCAACCGCCTTGCAAAAAGATCAGACCATCACCCGATTTATTGAGCACTCCATCCAATCCAAATCCGATCATTGCATTTGCATCAATTCCTCCTACAAAACCTTTTTCATTTTGAGTCTGACCAAAGCCACCTTTCAATGTGCTTGCGTGTATAGCGGTAGAAGCCCCAGCAAATACTCCAATCTCAGAGCGAAACCTTGGGGTCCCCCCTTTTCCATCTATCAAACCTGGTATTGGTGTGTTCATTAATACATTTGCAATAATTTGATCATTCAAATTTGCTGCAGGTAAATAATTATTGGTACAAACATTGAAAGTATCTGATTGCGCAGAGATTGCCTGATTGCTATTTGTTGCTACTAATAATGCACCATTTGATACATCAACCAATTGCTCTATACTTTGTTGAACAGATTTTGCTGCTATCAGAGCTATATCTTTTGTTAAATAAGCATCTCCGGTTGCAACCATATGCTTTCCCTCCCATGTGATTGCTTCAATTCCATTTTCATTATAATAATCATGGGTGCCCTTTCTTTGTGAAGCATTTCCCCATGTACCAACTATATGACCAGCTGCAAAAACATCTTCCAAGAAATGAATTGCAAATGCTTCATCTGCCAATGCACCCAGTATTAATGCGTTTTTTTCTTCCTCAGTAATTTTTTCTCGCGCATAACGCTGCGCCTTAAGTAATGCAAGATTATGAAACCAACCGTATGCCGCCAGAGCATTCAGCTCAGCACCCGACTCCATACAATTTGTAAAATATGCTAGCGCTTCTTCATTTAATTTTTTGCGAGATAATAAAAAGTGGACACTATTTGTACCCGCGCGAGTTGCATAATTGATGTCTGCTTTTTGCAATCGAATATCTGAATTGCGAATAGCATTTGTCATCTGACTGGGCGTTTTTGCTTTTGCCAAATCAATACTCAATTGCGATGCGATGTCCGCTACTTTTAAGATCCAGTTACTACTTAATACCGTTTGCATCATATTGTTAGGAGAGCAACTATGATCCCCAGCAATTCCCATCCAGGATGCATAATCCAACTGTGTATGTTTCACTGTAGTAATAGTATCAATGATAGAAGCAGATAATCTCGTTTCATTACCTGTTCTAGCTCTAAACCAGAGTTGATCAAGCAATGCTCGATATTCTGGTCGCATTTGCTGAATGGCCAACATTGCTATATATCTATGCTCTGGGAATACCCATGCACTGGATGGCAATGCCGATAAAAAAAGGCAACACACTAATATGTATCGATACAAAAACTTCATGACATCAATATTTTTTGCATGCAAACACTATTTCCTACTCCCACATATTGGCCATAATTTTCAATGACCTCAAAACCAATTTTTTGGTATAATTGAATAGCTTCTGGTTGATTCTTTCCTGTTTCAAGAATGCATTTGATAAATCCCAGTTCATAGGCCCAGTTTTCTAAATTTTTAACCACTGTCTGTGCTAAACCTTGTCTGCGATAATCAGGTTGAACAAACATTCTTTTTATTTCCATAACCCCAGTAGCAAATTCCCTGATTGCACCACAGGCAACAGGCATACGATCCTGATATAAAACGATTGCGTATTTCAGTTTATCTATTTTATTGAACTGCGCATAAAAAGCATGATCCTCCCCATCACGTATTGCCAAATCTGCATCCAGGAGTTTCACCAGCGTTTGAAAATCTGAATTGGCAGAATCGGTTCTAAGAATTTGACTCATGGAAGTTTTAGCTTAGGTTATCAATCATTCAATATAATAAAATCTACGTTTCAATGGCTGGAATTTTTCATAACTTTAGTGATAATTTCCAATTATGTCATTCGAAGTATTTATCGACCATTCACAATCCTCTCCTGTAATCATTCTGAAGGATCTTACCAATAATACCAGTGCTGAAATTTACGCTTTTGGTGGATTATTAAACGCATTTACCATTTCAAAAGATGGTAAAAACGCCAATTTTGTTGCTGGATTTGATTCTGTTGATGATGCCAAATTAAACATTACCAATGGTTTCAAAAGTGCTAAGCTTTCGCCCTTTGTTTGCAGGATGGCAGCAGGCAAATTTGATTGGGATGAAGATACTTATCATGTAGAAAAATTTTTTCTTGGAAAACATGCCATTCACGGAATTGTATACGATGAAGTTTACCAAATTCAATCAACAAGAGCAGATGGAAATAGTGCTTGTGTGGAATTATTTTATGCCTATCCAGGATTTGAAAAAGGGTATCCATTCCCTTACCTGATCCAACTATTGTGGAAATTGGAAAGAGGAAATAAATTAACCATTACAACCACCATCACTAATGCAAGTCCATTAGCGATCCCTATTTCAGACGGTTGGCATCCTTACTTTACATTGGGTGATACTGTTGATGATTATACTTTACAATTTGATAGCAAACAGCAGGTTGCTTTTGATTCAGAACTCATACCTACAGGCGAATTGATCAATGATGAAAGGTTTACAAACGGGGGGTCATTGAAGGGAATATTTCTTGACAATTGTTTTCTATTGGATTCAAAAACTGATAGCCCAAAATGTATTCTTAGCAATAAGAATTTTAAATTATTGATCGAGCCAAGCTATCAATATCCGTACATGCAATTTTATACACCTGACGACAGAAAAAAAATTGCGATCGAAAATCTGAGTTCTGCACCTGATGCCTTTAATAATAAAATGGGGCTCCAAATTTTGGAACCCCAGGAAACAATTAATTTTATTACTAGTTATACTGCAGAATAAATTGGTTACAATTTTTCTACTGCTGTCATACTAATCTCAACATTCACTCCACGTGGCAAACCTTTCACGGCTACGGTTTCGCGTGCAGGGAAATCGCCTTTAAAATAAGTGCCATACACGGCATTCACTTGAGCAAACAATGACATATCACTTAAGAAAATGGTGGTCTTCACAATATGCTCAAAGCTCAACTTTGCCTCATCCAGTACCGCCTGAATATTTTTCATTACTTGATGCGTTTCGGCTTCTAAACTACTGAGCTCCAGTTCACCGGTTTCTGGAACAAAAGCAACTTGTCCGCTTAAAAAAACTAGTCCATTTGCTCGAACGGCCTGACTATACGGTCCAATTGGAGATGGTGCTTTATCTGTGTTAATCACTTGTTTTGGCATAATATTTCATTTGGAGAGCAATTTGCTGCATTTCCATCAAGCTACCAACCTAAATTTGCAGACCAACAAAAACAAATGCAGATCGTAGTTAAAGCAAGTCGGGAACAAAAAGCAACCCTCGAATCAATGCAATGGGCAGATAACCTGCATTGGCATTGGATCGAGGAGGGCAATTTTGTGAAAGATGCAGATGCTTATTTCGATTTATGTTTTGAAGAAGAAGGTTGGTTTTTTGAAGAAATAACAAGTGCCCCAGTATTTGTGAACGCCGTTGTAACTACTTCAGCGCAATTACCCATGAATGCAGTGCGAATCAATGCTTGGAATAGCTTTTTAAACAGACCGGTCTGGGAAGTAGTAGTTGCTAGTGAACAGTGGAAGGAACGGACTATTGAATTATTAGATGCAATGGGTAGAAAAACAATCCTCGTTCCGGACGAGCCTGGCTTAATTGCTGCCCGTGTAATTGCTATGATCATTAACGAAGCCTTTTTTGCTTTGGGTGAGGATATTAGTTCAAAAACCGAGATTGATATTGCAATGAAACTAGGTACGAATTATCCCTATGGACCTTTTGAGTGGGCAAGATTAATTGGGCTCGGCAAAATAGTGCAACTATTAGATACCTGCTATTTAAAAGATGAACGATACGCAATAGCTCCAGCACTGAGGCAAGAACTTGAACAACCCATAAAATCAAACAGAACATAAGTATGGCATTGATTTTACAAATAGATACCGCCACAGAACACGCTAGTATATGCTTAAGTAGGAATGGCAATTCCATTCATTCTTTAGTAAGCACAGATCAAAAGAACCATGGTTCGTTCCTGCAACCTGCTATCCAGGAAATCATCAAAAAAGCGGGCATCAAATTATCACAGTTAGATGCGATCGCTGTTACTGTAGGCCCGGGTTCTTATACTGGATTAAGGGTTGGACTAGCATCTGCCAAAGGCCTCTGTTACGCTTTGGAAAAGCCCCTGATCACTATTAATACGCTTCAACTGATCGCAGTGGCTGCCATCCAGGAAAATAGAGTGCAGGTCAGTGACTTTTGGTATGCTCCAATGATCGATGCCAGAAGGATGGAGGTTTTTACTGCAATCTATGATGCTACCCTAACCACCATAGAAGCGCCTTCTGCAAAAATTTTAGACGAAACCTCTTTTTTATCGATTCTCTCAAATAAATCGTTAATGTTTTGCGGATCTGGTTCAAAAAAATTTCAAGCAATTTGCACCCATAAGAATGCCCTATTTACCCAGGTACAACACCAAGCCTCTGACATGAGCACATTGGCATTCAATGCTTTAGAAGCCAAATCATTCGTCAACCTGGCCTACTGTGAGCCATTTTACCTGAAATCTTTTTACTCGGTTCCACCAAAAAAAATGACTTAAGTCTTACATATATTGGCAAATTATTTAATTTAAAAACCTTAATTTTGTCTAACTTTAATTGGGAAAAATAATCCCATTTTTTAACTAAAAAAACTCCCCCCCATGAGTCAAACAATGCAATCAGTGATCTTAAATGCAAGTAAGGCAGCTTTAAAAGTTGATTTTATTCATACTAAGAAAGCAGCTTTAATCTTAAGATCGATTAACCACAAACTTCGACAGCAGATCATCAAATTGCTCGACGAACAGCAAAAAATGACTGTTACCGAGATTTATGTGAAACTAAGGTTGGAGCAATCAGTGGCATCTCAACACCTTGCAATTTTAAGAAGAGCTGGTATCGTAGCTACTTCAAGAGATGGTAAGTTCATTTATTACTCTGTGAACTATACACGTTTGGCAGAAGTAGTAGCTTTTGTTGAAACATTGGTGGGATAATTTCAACCAATACCTCCTTTTAAATTTAATAGCTGACTTTCTGGCCATTTCTTATTGTGGCCTGAAGCTTGCTATTATCTTTGCTTAAAATAAATCACATGTTTGTAGAGCAATTATATACAGGCTGTTTAAGCGAAGCTGCATACTATATTGAAAGTGATGGCGAAGCTGCGGTTATCGATCCCATTCGCGATATTGATGATTACCTGCAGCTAGCTCAAAATAGAAATGCGAAGATCAAATACATTTTTGAAACGCATTTTCATGCCGACTTTGTAAGTGGTCACCTCGACCTTGCTGCTGCAACTGGTGCTACCATTGTATACGGACCAGGAACCGTAACCAAACTTCCCGTGCATATTGCTAAGGATGGTGAGAAATTTGCTTTAGGTAAATTAGTATTTGAAGTGCTTCATACGCCGGGTCATACTTTAGAAAGCAGCTGTTTTTTATTAAAAGATGAACAAGGAAAAGACAGTGCCATATTTACTGGTGATACTTTATTTGTGGGCGATGTAGGCAGACCAGATCTGGCACAGAAAGCAAATGAAATTACCATGGGAGATCTAGCAGGAATGCTTTACGAAAGTCTTCAATCTAAGATCATGCCACTGGCTGATGATATTACACTTTACCCTGGTCATGGGGCTGGAAGTAGCTGTGGCAAGACTTTAGGACCCGAAACATTTAGCACTATTGGAGAACAAAAGTTGCACAATTATGCTTTGCAACAACCAGACAAAACCTCTTTTATCAAAGCGGTTGTAGATGGATTAGAAGCGCCACCAGCTTATTTTCCAATCAATGCAAAGATCAATAAAGAAGGATACGAAAATATCAATGCGATTATTGAAAAAGGGATGCACGCTTTATCGGTGGAAGATTTCAAAAAGAAAATGAAAGAAGACAATACTTTCATTCTAGATACCCGGATCTCTACTGTTTTTACCGAAGGGTTCATCCCTGGTTCAATCAGTATCGGTCTAGAAGGAAGATTTGCAGAATGGGCAGGGATCATTCTACCATTCGATCAATCGATTTTATTGGTTACAGAACCAGGAAAAGAAAAAGAATCTATTGTTCGATTAGCACGCGTTGGTTTTGAAAAATTTGCAGGATTTCTATCTGGTGGTTATGCAGCCTGGATTGCAGCAGATGAACGTCATGATATGATCATTGACGTAGAGGCTGATGAATTAGCGATGGATATTCCATTTGATCCAAATCTGGTAGTAGTTGATGTAAGAAAAGAATCTGAATATGCACAAGAACACGTAGCTATTGCATTAAATATTCCATTGAGCGATCTAACAGATCCTGCTAGTATGGCAAATCTGGAAGACAATCATAATATTTATGTACACTGCGCAGGAGGATACAGAAGTGTGATCGCACTTTCACTATTAAAGCGACAAGGTTTTCATAACCTTAGAAATGTGATCGGTGGATTTGGTCAGATCAAATTATTAGAAGACAAAATTGAATTTGCAAAAACTGAAGAAGTAGTTAAATAAATTTTTGTACGAATACTAAAATGCCCTTCTCGAATTATTGAGATGGGCATTTTTTATTTTACTAATAAGTGAGCATGTTTTTCAGGATCAAATTCCCATTTCCATCTGCGGTGACTCCACAAATAATTGGCTGGTTTTTTTCTTACCGCTCGCTCAACATGTTCGGCAAAAACCTGTGTTAATCTTCCTGGAGCATAATCGTTAGGCGTTGTTGTGATCACTTCCAAGTCTACACGATAATGCCCTCGTTTTTCTTTATAAAAATGGCCAAAGAGCACAGCCGTATTTTTTTCCTTGGCTCCTTTTTCTGGTCCAACTACAAAAGGTGTTAACCTCCCAAAGAAATTTACCCAATGCGCTTTATATTCACTTGGTGGATTTTGATCTGCTGCCAGCCCCATCGCATATCTGTCTTCCACGTAATCATGAAAATTATTTTTGAAATCGGATGCCGGTATTAAGATCGTACCATTTCTTTGCCGCATTTTTAACATGATCCGATCCATCACTTTATTACTCAATGGTTGGTATACGCCAATAAAAGGATAGCGACTCACCAATCCAATATTCAGATTGATGATTTCCCAGTTAAAAAAATGTCCGCATTCTAATTGAACGTTTTGTCCGCTATCATATAGATCGTTCAATACTGATGGCTCTGCAGAAAAACGTCTTTTTAATTCTTTGTTGCTGATCGAGAACATTTTAATGGTCTCGAAGATCATGTCGATAAAATTGTGATAGAAGTCTTTTGCAATTCGAATGCGCTCCGCCTCCGTCTTTTCAGGAAATGCGATCAACAGATTTTTCATCACTACCGCTTTTCGATAACCGAAGCCATAATACACCAATCCATAAAATCCATCGGCGATCAAATACATGATGGGCCATGGTATCAGCGATAGCAAATAAAAGAATACATACGTGATATAATACATGGCATCGAATTGGCTATTTATAAAATGATATTTTGCAACAACTCACTCTTCTGTTGATGGTCTGTGTTATAATGCAAACCGCGACTTTCTTTTCTGAACTGTGCGCCTTTTACAATCAGATAACCAACTGTGATCAGGTTTCTTAACTCAGACAATTGTGGAGACACTTTAGTGGAGCGATACAGTTCTTCTGTTTCTGTAAATAACAGATCCAATCTTTTCATCGCTCTTTCTAAACGCACATCGGTACGCACAATACCCACATAATCGCTCATGACCTGGGTTAATTCTTTCTGACTTTGAGTGATCAGGATCATTTCTCTCGGGTCGCTGGTACCAGTAGCTTTCCAATCTGGGATCTTATGTTCAATTTGAATGTCATTGATCTTACTACTACTATCCAAAAAGCTTCTGTGCGCAAATACCATTGCTTCCAATAAACTATTACTGGCTAACCGATTGGCACCATGCAATCCTGTGCTGGCACATTCTCCACAGGCATATAAATTCGTGATTGAAGTTCTACCCCACTCATCTGTTTTCACGCCACCACAACTATAGTGTGCAGCAGGTGCAACAGGAATTAAATGTTTCAATGCATCGATCCCAATACTCAAACATTTCTCATAAATATTTGGAAAGTGGTGAATGAATTTTTCACGATCCATATGCTTACAATCTAAATACACATGTTCTGTACCTGTACGCTTCATTTCATTATCAATGGCCCTTGCAACAATATCCCGAGGTGCAAGATCTCTACGCTCATCATATCTTTCCATGAACGCTTCTCCCGATTTATTTCTTAAGATCCCGCCATCACCGCGAACTGCTTCCGTAATTAAGAAGGAAGGTGATACCCCTGGTTCGTACAATGCTGTAGGATGGAACTGAATAAATTCCATATTCTCGATCTTTCCTTTTGCGCGATACACCATGGCGATACCATCGCCCGTTGCAATCTTTGGATTGGTGGTGGTACGATAAGCCTGACCACATCCACCCGAAGCGAGCACTGTTATTTTTGATAATATTTTAGCAATTTGGTTAGTCTGTTTATTTAAAACATACACGCCATAACAAGTAATATCTAAAGTAGATTTTGTAACAAGAAAACCAAGATGGTGCTGTGTAATAATATCAACAACAAAACAGTGATTAATCAATTCGATATTCTCCAAAGCATTTAATCGATCCAGCAAAGCACGTTCCATTTCTTTGCCCGTAATGTCTTTGTGATGCAGGATGCGGTTTTCACTGTGTCCGCCTTCTTTTCCTAAACTATATTCCCCTTTCTCATCTTTATCAAAGTCAGCGCCATATTCAATGATCTCACGAATGCGTTCTGGGCCTTCTTTCACCACAATCTCAACGATCGCTTCATTGCATAAACCATCGCCAGCGATCAATGTGTCTTCAATATGTTTTTCGTAACTATCTTTCTGTTCATCCCAAACGCCAGCAATACCACCTTGTGCATACTTGGTATTGGTTTCATCAGCATCGGTTTTGGTGATGATCGTGATCTTTTTATCAGGATGCTGCTCTGCTATTTTTAACGCATAGGTTAAGCCAGCAATACCCGATCCAATTACTAGGAAGTCTGTTTCCATGATGCTAATTTCTTAATAAATATAATTTTTATGCGGGCTCGATCCATGCACCACTATCTTTCAACAACTGGATCAATTCATTAACAGCAATGCTGCTATCAATATTTTTCTTCATGATCTCTTTGCTTTTATACAAAGTGATTTTTCCTGCCCCACTTCCTACATAACCAAAATCGGCATCGGCCATTTCGCCTGGTCCGTTTACAATACAACCCATGATCGCGATTTTAACACCCTTCAAATGATTGGTAACTGTTCTAATCTTTGCAGTGGTTTCTTGCAGATCAAAAAGTGTTCTACCACAACTTGGGCAAGAGATATATTCTGTTTTAGAAATTCTGGTTCTGGTGGCTTGCAAAATACTGAATGCAGTGCTATTGCAAAACTGTTCTGCACTCAAGTTATTCAAATAGTTTCTGCCAGATGCATTGTTAATCGAAGCAGAATCGTATTTAGCTGAAGATAATCCAATACAAATGCCATCTCCAAATCCGTCCAATAATAATGCACCAGTTTCGGTAGAAAAATGAATCAAATGTTCATCAGCCGTATTCCAATTACTTTCTGTGATGAGTACTACAGGGTTTTTAATATTTCTGCTCAGTAATTCCAAAAACATTCTACGAACAGCAGGCATGGCTTGCTGATTAGTACTGCTCAAACAGATCACGACTTTATTGCGATTGGCAATTTCATCTAGATAAGTATAATCATTGATTTGTGTGATATCTGAAAAACAATCCAGCATCACGAAATTCATTTCGGGATGTTGATTCTCTGATTCCAAAAATCCGCCAGCATCAAATATGGGAAAATATTTTTCGGTATTATTTGCTTTTTCAGCAGCAATAGGGTAAGCGATCACTTTTAAAGTGCCAGGTAATTCAAAATGGAGCACTTGGTGTCCGATAAAAATATAATCTGCGGCAGTATCAGCAATATGCCATTTATCAGTAACAGCATTATATTGATAACCAACTGCAGCAAGGTCGGCAGCTTTGATCTCAGAGATCTTACTTAGATCTGCCACTACCACTGGTACTTGTTTACCACCAATATTGTTTACAGCAAAGCTTTCTCTTCTTGTATAATGGAAGGGGTCGTAATTAGGTTTTTCTATTGGCGGTATAGCATTGTTTGCAGGTGCTTTACCAATGGATGCATATCTTTTTACAATATCTCTGCAAACAGGAATTTCGAATTCCGGGTCTTCCGTTAAACTAACGCGAACCGTATCTCCGATTCCATCTTCTAATAATGTTCCAATTCCTGCAGCACTTTTAACGCGGCCATCCTCTCCATCACCAGCTTCGGTTACGCCAAGATGTAATGGATATGATTCACCAAATTCAGCCACCATTTGCTGAATCAGCAATCGATAAGCCTGCACCATCACTTGTGGATTAGATGCTTTCATACTCAATACAATATTGTGGTAGCTTTCGCCTCTGGCAATTCTTAAAAATTCCATGGCGCTCTCCACCATTCCCATTGGTGTATCGCCATACCTGCTCATGATCCGATCACTCAATGAACCATGGTTGGTTCCAATGCGCATCGCCGTCCCGTACTCCTTACAAATTTTTAACAGCGGTGTAAATCTTTCGCGAATACGATCGATCTCTTCTGCATATTCTAGATCTGTATAATCAATTTGTTCAAATCTTTTTTTGTCAACGTAATTACCTGGATTCACACGCACTTTCTCAATGATCCTTGCAGCAATTTCTGCAGCATTTGGTGTAAAATGGATATCAGCTATGAGGGGTGTTGAATAGCCCCGCTTCCTTAATTCATTTTTGATATTCAATAAATTCTCGGCTTCGAATTTGCTGGGTGCGGTGATACGAACCAATTCTGCACCTGCTTCAATACAACGAATCGTTTGCTCAACTGTAGCAATCGTATTCATAGTATCAGTAGTGGTCATGGTCTGCAAACGAATAGGGTTGAAATTTCCCAAAGAAAGATCTCCCACTTTCACTTCTCTAGTTGCCAAACGGGCTATTTGCGTAAGCGAATTACAGTACAGTTGCATAATAGAAATATGTGTTACAAATCTAACAGTAATTTATCCGAAAGGTTCTAACGTTTCCCTTCAAGAAAGCCCTGTTGTTTTAAGATCGATTTCAAAAGTTCTAATCGGAAGTTCATAATATTTTGTGCTGGGGTTCCTTCCATATTCATCACAAAAAAATATGGATGGCGGTTTTCTTCTACCCAACCCACGATCCAACAGAGGGTTTTACCGTTTTCAAGCGTTCCGGTTCCGGTTTTATAGGCAAGTTTATAGTTGGCATTCTCTTCCTGTACCATCACTTTTTTAACAATGTCCTGGGTACGTTTTTGAAATGGAAGCTGATTGAAATAGAGTTTTTTTACAAATCCCATTTCTTCGTCTGCTGTGATCTTTAAGGAATTGTCTAACCAAAACCGATCGATGGGAGAAACGATCTTTCTGCTTCCATACTTCAAACTATCTAACCAAAACTGCATGGTGTCTTTTCCGATTCTTCTTGCCACTTCCTGATAATAAGGTACCGAAGACCTTTTGAAGGCTTCCTCCATGGTCAGATCCTTATTCCAGCTCTTGGTGCTATCACCCATTGGAAAAGGGCGCACAATACCATCCCACTTAATGATCATTTTCTCATTCACAATTCTCCCGGTTTCGATCCCCACCAAAGAATTCACAATTTTAAAAGTTGATGCGGGCAAATAAGCAGAATCGCGAAAACGAGCAATATTATGGATCACAAATTGTCCAGTTCCATTATCATATAACCCAAAAGTTCCCACTACACCCTTCTCATCAAAGAAATGCTGCAGGTCTTTATCGATTTTCACATTATTGGGCGAGCAAGCCGAAAATAGGGCCAAAACGGCCAATATCATACCAGAAAAAATGGAGCGCATAGTTGTGATTTAAGGGGGCAAAGTTAGCCCAAAACTCCCAACTCCTTACCAACCTTTGTGAATGCCGCAATAGTTTTATCAAGATGAGCCTTCGTATGAGCCGCACTTAACTGAACACGGATACGCGCCAATCCCTTTGCAACTACTGGATAAAAGAAACCAATCACATAAACACCTTCTTCTAATAAGGCAGCCGCAAATTTTTGCGCCACTGTTGCTTCATACAACATGATCGGAACAATCGGGTGATCTCCTGGTTTGATGTCAAAACCAGCTTCCGTCATTTTAGACCTGAAATATTTTGTATTGAACTCTAATTGATCGCGTAATTCAGTTGTTTCTGTAAGCATCTCCAACACTGCAATAGAAGCCCCTACAATACTTGGTGCAACTGTATTTGAGAACAAGTAAGGTCTGCTGCGTTGACGTAACATTTCGATCACTTCTTTTTTGCCCGATGTAAATCCTCCACTTGCACCACCCAATGCTTTCCCTAAAGTTCCTGTAATGATATCGATCCTTCCCATTACGTCACGATACTCGTGCGTTCCCCTTCCTGTTTTACCAAGGAATCCTGAAGAGTGGCATTCGTCAACCATTACAATGGCATCGTATTTATCTGCTAGGTCACAGATCTTGTCTAATTGTGCAATGGTGCCATCCATACTAAATGAACCATCCGTTACAATAATTCGATTTCTTAATGAGGCTGTCTCTTTCAATTTCTCTTCCAGATCTGCCATATTATTATGCTCATAGCGATAGCGTTGCGCCTTACACAAACGAACTCCATCAATAATAGATGCATGATTTAATGCATCGCTAATAATGGCATCCTGCTCATTGAATAATGGTTCAAACACACCGCCATTGGCATCAAATGCCGCAGCATATAAAATGGTATCTTCTGTACCCAAAAATTCGGCTATTTTCTTTTCGAGTTCTTTATGAATATCCTGTGTGCCACAAATAAAACGGACGCTACTCATGCCATAACCATGGGTATCAATTGCTTTATGTGCAGCTTCAATCACTTTGGGGTGCGATGAAAGTCCGAGGTAATTATTTGCACAAAAATTTAAAACAGTTTTTCCATTTACGGTTATTTCCGGGCCTTGCTCACTAGTAATGATCCGCTCACGTTTAAATAATCCTGCAGCATCAATTTCAGCTACTTCTTCCTGAATACGTTTTGTAAAATTCTGGTTCATATGATTCTTGTTTGGGCTTCAAAGTTAAGGGAGTAAACTATACCCTTTGTCCAAAAAATAACGATCAAAATCTGTTAAATCTTTAATCAATTTCAGGAAATTATTATCACACATGATAAAGCCCTTTACCTTTGTTGGATGAAGCGATTTTGGATAGGAATATGTTGTATGCTCATTTTGATTTCTTGTAGTAAATCCAGTGGTTCTGATCCTGTAACTCCGCCTATTACCCCAATACCTCCTACACCTCCAACAGCAACGCCTTTCAATACCGACTTTATCAGAGGCGCAGACTTATCGTTTACTCCTGAAATTGTTGCAGCTGGGACAATTTTCAAAGACAATAACCAACCAAAAGATATCGTACAAATTTTCAAAGATCAAGGCATTAATACCATACGCCTCCGTGTTTGGCATACGCCTGTTGATGCACATTCCAGTTTAACCGAAGTGCTGAATTTTGCGAAGACTTTGAATGCTAAAGGTTTCAATATCTGGCTCGATATTCACTATTCAGATACCTGGGCCGATCCTAGTAATCAAACCAAACCTGCAGCTTGGAAAAATGCAAGTTTCTCGGTTCTAAAAGACAGTATTTACCAATATACCAGCAATACCGTTCAAGCTTTTAAATCTGCTGGCATTACTTTAAAAATTGTTCAGATCGGCAATGAAACCAATAGCGGTTTTTTGTGGGACCTAGGAAAAGTTGGTGGAACATTTGATAGTAACTGGGGCAATTATGCTTTGCTTGTGAAAGAAGGACTCCGAGCAGTGAAAGATGTTAGCAGTTCTACCAAAACGATGCTTCACTTCGCAGGATTTGATTCGGCTGATTGGTTTTTTAGCAATATCACTGCTCAATCTGTCAACTTCGACTATATTGGATTAAGCTATTATCCAGTTTGGCATGGTAAAAGTTTGGATGCACTACAAACAACACTTACTAGCTTGATCAATAAATATCAGAAACCAATTATCATCGCCGAAACTTCTTATCCATTTACTTTAGGATGGAACGATTATACCAATAACGTTGTTGGAAATACTTCTCAATTGATACCAGCTTATGATGCAACTCCTGACGGACAAAACGCTTATACTAAAGCGCTGTTTGAAGTGATGCGTAATTTGCCTAATCAGCAGGGAATGGGTATTAGTTGGTGGGCACCGGAATGGGTTAGTTTTAAAGGAAACACTGCTACCAATGGTTCTGATGCAGAGAACCTTACCTTATTTGATTTTAACAATAATGCATTGCCAGCACTAACAACTCTAGGTTCCTATAAATAAAAAAATAGCCACTCTTTCGGAATGGCTATTGCACTATTTTATTAGAGATTATTTCTTGATAGGAAACTTATGAAACATGTTTGGAATCACCACCTGAACGGTTGATTTCATATCCATCAATTGACTTTCTTCTTTTCTGGCTTGAGCAGTACTTCTCCAAATCACTTCATTGGTTTTATGATCGATCATATCTATCACCATTGTCCCAGCTCTAAATGAACTCAACTGTGCATTACCATTATACACTTCGGGTCTGTTATCAGAACTAAAATAATAGATCTTGGGTTGGTTAGGAAGGTTGGCCGTTTCGATATAAGGGCTATAGGTAATTTCCTGATCGCGACTAACGGTATAATCCTTTTTCATGATCAGTGTATAGCGGAATAAAACATCAGGGTTGATGGTATCGTACACCATGCCTTTACTACTTAAAATACTGAATGCCTCTTCTGTTAAAATAGGAACCAATTTTTTGCGATCAATTATTTTAGAATAGGTAGTGTCTTTGGTTGGCAGAAAAGCATAGGTTTTATACTTTGAAAAGTCAACCCCGTTCTTCTTTTCTGAACTGTACATGCTGGGGCCACTGGCACAAGCTGCTACAAACAACACCAACAGACTATAAATGGCTAATTTCTTTTTCATGCTGCAAAATACAAATGAATAGGCAATTTTCCGAAGCAGGGCGATTATTCTCTTACAAATCGGTAGCCAACCCCTTTAATTGTTAGGATCTCAAGGTTGGGATCTTCCTTTAAATAGCTCCTGATCTTGGTAATATACACATCCAGGTTTCTGCTATTGAAAAAACTGTCATTACCCCAAATATGGTTCAGCAATTCTCTTCGATCAATAATGGTATTGCTATTTAGGTAGAAGTATTTTAATAGTTCGGCTTCGCGATAAGACAATTTCTTATCGATAGCTCCAAAGCGAAGTACTTGCTTATTTACGTGAAAATGATAGTTCCCAATTTGTATGGTTTCTCCCATTGCAGCAATGGGCTCTTCTTTTTTTACACGCAATGCATTCTCGATTCTTACGATCAGCTCTTCCATGCTAAATGGCTTTCTGATATAATCATTTCCACCGATCTTAAATCCGTGCACCAGGTCTTCGGTCTGCGTTTTTGCAGTTAAAAACAAAATAGGAATATCATCATTTACTTTTCGGATATCTTCTGCAATTTCGAATCCACTTCTATGAGGAAGCATTACATCCAAAATACAAATGTCTGGCAGCTCATCCTCAAAACTGCGCATCACGTCTGCACCATCGGTTTCCATGACTACTTCAAAACCACGGCTCTCTAAGGTTTCCTTTACAATTTTGCCTAGGAATAATTCGTCTTCTACATACAATACTTTTATACTCATGCTTTTGGTAGTTTAACGATAAACCTGCTGCCTTTTCCTAATTCTGTTTCTAATTCGATGGTGCCATGATGTTTTCGCACCACTTCAGCTGCATAACTTAACCCTAGGCCATATCCCTTTATATTGTGATGATCTCCAGATGGCACCCTGAAAAACTTATCAAAGATCTTATTCGCATAGTCAGAGGCAATGCCAATGCCATTATCTGCGACAGAAAAGATCATATCATTCGACAGTGAAGCAAGTTCCACCTGTATTGTTGGGTTGCCCTTACTATATTTCAAAGCATTGTCAAATAAATTATACACAACACTTGTTACATGTAACCTGTCTGCAAGGATCATAAAATCTGGACCCATGGTTTTGAAACCAATCTCCGCACCTTGTTTTTCAAATTGCAGGCGCATGGTATAGATCACTTCGTCGATCAATTGCTTGAGGTCGAAATTTTCTTTTTGTAATTCGATCTCTTTATTCTCAAACATGGAAAGCTTCAATACTTTATCAACCAGCAAACTCAATCTTTGTAATTCGGCTGCCGAAATATCAAGATATTCTTTTGTTCTTTCTGGACTTCTCAAGGCATCAAAATTGCGCAAAGCTTCGATCGCTACATTTACTGTGGCAATGGGCGTTTTTAATTCATGCGTGATATTACTGATGAAATCGTTTTTCATCAAGGCCAACCTACGTTGAGATAATAGGTTTCTATATAAAAACAAAAAGGTGATTGCAATGAATGCCACCAATAAAACTGATAGTGACATTTGTGGGATCATATTGCCTAGAAGAAAAAAGGTAGGAGCTTCAAAGCTAGCCTGGTAAGCATTCTTACTCAAAAATCCAACGGGCACTTTTGATGTGCTAAAGTTATTTCCTTCAGCACTATCGGGTTTGAACAGGCTATCTTTTTTGATATGAAACACTGCATTGATCCCATTGAATGCAAGTGCTTTTTTATATACTGAATCAATTTGTTCGATTGATATAGTATCATTCAACACATGCGACTTTACCAATACATCTTTTGGAGCCATATGCCTGGGATAAGTTGGGCGACCATGATTTTGTGGATCTCCGGGTTCTGGATTGTTATGGAATTCCACTTTTGTTTTACGAAGTTCTTTTCCGGCCTGACTTAATCCCATATTGATTCCGTCTTGAATCAATTGTGTGATATTGATACTGGTTGATCTAATTTTATTTTTATGTGAACTATCGGTACTTCTTCTAATAACAATTGCCGACCTATTCGCGCCTGAACCATCATCCATCATCTCATCTCCATCTTCAGAAGAGTCTATATTAGTAGAGAAAGTCATTTCGTTTTGCTGATCAATATTATCAGTTGAGATACTGATTCGAGGAATTTTAGCAGTAACCAATTCGGCCACATCCCCCATAAAATTATTCTGCTCAGGAATATATTTGTAGAAAAACGAATCGCGCTTTAAACGTTGCGCCTGCACTTTATACATGGTTTCACGAAAAACCACATCCGTCGTTTTTTTAAACCCCGACGCTTCCTCCGAATATAATTTATGCAACCAATAGATCTGAAAACCAGCTATCAATACAATCGCAACAACCATGAGGAAGCGCGCTATTTGTAATTTAGATAGTTGCAATTTGATCATGTGCCGGTTATTGAAACACAAATGTAGGGTCGAATTTTACCGATTCTACCTTTCATTAACCTAAATTAACCATAATGTCAGCAATCTTAACTACGAAGGCTTTAGATTTGACCCAACAAAACTTCCTTACATGAAAAAAATATGGTTTTCAATTTGTTTTCTTGGTTTATTCATGACCCTATCTGCTCAACAAAAAGTAGGTACTGTGATCTTCGAAAGAAAGATCAATATGTATAAATTAATACAAGACGAGCAAATGCGTGCTATGATGCCTGAGTTCCGCACCAGTGCGCATATGTTGCTATTTAGTGATAGCATCTCTGTATATAAATTAATCCCTGAAGATGAAGCCCCAGATCCATTTGCCGGCGGTGGCGGTGGCGGAGGAAGAATGATGATGCGCTTTGGTGCAGATGGTGGTGACCTCTACAAAAACTTCGGCCAATCAAAATCAATTCAAACTTCAGAACTAGGTGGCAAAACTTTCTTGATCACCGATTCTATTCGTCAGCAACCCTGGAAATTAAGCACCGATACCAAACAGATCTTAGGCTACAATTGCCATAAAGCAACACGTAAAATGACTGCCCCCATGATGGGCAGGAGGATCACAGTTACCAGTGGCGGTGGTGCACCTGCTGTTGATTCATCTAAAAACAAACCAGCAGCTCCTCCAAGAGAAATGGAAATTGTGGCATGGTTTGCAGATGATATTATTAGTCCGGTTGGTCCAGAAAACTACGGCCAATTACCAGGCGTAATTCTAGAACTAAACATCGACAATGGATCAACAGTTTACACTGCCAAAGAAGTTAAAAAAACAGTTGACACAAAAGAATTGAAAGAACCTAAAAAAGGTAAAGTTGTTACCCAACAAGAATACATGAAACTAATGCAAGACCTCATGAGCAACCAAGGCGGGCCGGGTATGATGAGGATGAGGATAGACAACTAGGAAAGTGAAGAACGAAGAGTGAAGAGTGAAGAACGGACAAACATTGGTTAATTGATAATCATTTTTAAACCTAGGCAATGCCTAGGTTTTTCTTTTAGATGATGTTTGTCGCATAAAAAAACCTTGGCGTTACCAAGGTTAAATGAGTTTAACAATGACCGTCCGTTCTTCACTCTTCACTCTTCGTTCTTCACTTCTTCCTAGTTGTTCATCGACCGGATCACCACCCTCGCTCCAGAAGTAGCTGTTCCAGACTTATTTAATCGATAAGTTGCAGTTACTAAGAAGTAGCGCTGTAGCACATTATAGCGCGTGTCTTCGATATAGTTTTGATTGGCCGAACGAGATACCCCTTGGTTTTTATCAAGTAAGTCAAAGACTGAGAATTTGATTTCGGCGCGACTATTTTTCAGGAAGCCCTTCGCCATGGAAGCATTCCAGATGGGCATATTAATATTGTATCCATCCGCTCTTCCTGTATTGATGGTGTAGTTGAATGTGTTGTTGAAAATGAGACCCCAGGGTAGATTCTGTGTGGATTCAAAACCATAGACCTGCTGTAAATAATTACTATTCAATTGGGGTTGTAAACCATATTCAGCTTTACTAAAATTAAGTCTTGCACTTACGCGCAGATCGATCTTATTGTCTTTTGCAAATGACCAACTTGCATTTGGACCGATACTTGAATTTTGAATCGTGTTTTTTGCGGCATTAATAAAAGAGATGTTGTTACTATAATTCGATCCAATTCCAAAATCAATTCTTGAATGCAATTTTTTAATTGGGAATCCCATATCGGCATTTGCAAATAAAGAATAAACACCATCAGCATTTACTGGCATACTAATCCTTGAGCCATTGCTTTGCAAAATATCAGCATTTACAATGGCATTATCAGATTTGTTGAGCGCAACAAATGCAAAGAAATTGCTTTGGGTAAATGTATTTGCACTGAAGTAATTTAAATTAAGCGATTGCTGATACGTACGTTTTAAGTTGGGATTTCCCAAATAAGAGTTCAAGGGATCACTCACATCTACAATTGGCTGCAATTGCGTAGTAGCAGGGTTTTGAGTAGATGTGGTGTAATTTAAATTAAGCATTCTAGTGCTATTCATTTTATATTGAAAATTGAAAAGCGGCAACACATCTGTGAACCCTTGCTTAATATTATTTCCATTTGTTTGATTGGTACTAACCAGTCCAGTGCGCTGCACCGATGCGCCAACAGTATAATTGAATTTTTTCTGATTGCTTCTCCAATTGATACTGGCTCCTCCAAATTGAAAACTGTTTTTAAAATTATTACTCTGCAAATCGTTCAGGTGATCGTACTTGCCACTTGATGCATTATAATCCCAAGATTGTCTGATACTGGTTCCAATACTAGTATTATAAAATACACTGAATTCCATCAACGACTTTTTTCCAAATGGTTCTGTATAGATCAGGTTGCCACCAAAACTATTGGCATTCGAAGCCCTGCTATTGATCTGATTGATCACACTGTCTTTTGAAGGCAATCCACTGGTATAGTAAGTAGTATTTGTTTGTAGCGTGCCATTCTGTGTGCTGTTATTATAATTCCAATTTAAATTTGACGAAATGGTTCTTCCTTTTTTAGCCAGCTTTTTTCTGAACTGTGCCGTTGTTACCATATTGGTGGCATCTGAATGAGCTGTCGACAAACTATTTCCGCTATTTAAAAACTGGTTGGCATCATTTATTGACTGGTATTGATTGCCACTACGAGTGTCGTTTTGTTGCAGTGTTAACTGCGGAACAATTTTAAATGAAGTGGTACTGTCAATTTTCTGATCGATGCTTACATTGGCTCTTTGCTGTTTTACATCTTTTCTAGAAGTTGAATTTGCATAATAATCAAAATTGTTTCCTGGCGAAATATTTTGGCGAACCGTTGATCGATCAGTATTCAGATCAACATCACTCGCAACAATACTTCCATTGAAATCTGTTTTCTTATTCCAGGTGTCATTAAAATTAACTCCACCTGCATAGGTATTTGCAATGCCTTGCTGACTTTGGCCCATTCCAGAAATGGGTAATGCATTATCATCTGCCCCACCTGATTTAATGGTGATGTTACCACCAGATTTCATACCCTTTGATAATTCACCCGTGAAATTCAATACATCCCCAATTGAAAAACCCTGTCGATTGGTATTATTCGCCATACCCAATGCAGATAATTGCTGATCCCCATTGAATTTGTTGATATTGGTCTGCGCATCGAATTTCCCTTCATTGCCTGCCCCTGCTGATACTTTTCCAAACAAGGATTTATTTCGATCTTTTTTTAGTTTTAGATTGATGGCTTTTTCAGACTGCCCATCATCTACTCCGGTGAATTCTGCCCTGTCAGATTTTTTATCAAATACCTGTACCTTATCAACTGCATCGGCATCCAGATTTTTGGTAGCTAATTTAGGGTCGCCCGTAAAAAATTCTTTCCCATTTACTAAGACCCGATTAATTTTTTGTCCGTTTACCCTTACGGTTCCATCGGCATCTACAGTAACACCAGGTAGTTTTTTTAAAAGGTCTTCCACAACAGCATTGGGTTGTGTTTTAAAATTTTCTGTGTTGAATTCAAGTGTATCGTTATTCATTACAACTGGTGCCCTTTTGGCTGTAACAGTAACTGTGCTTGCATTTTTAAGGTCTGTAAGATTGATATTCCCGAGCTCTAAAGACTCGCTTTCTTTTACAGATATATTCTGCCATACAGGTACAAATCCAACATAAGAGGCTGAAAGAAGATAAGCACCTTTACTAATATTTTTTAAGACGAATTTGCCAGTTGAGTCGGCTCTGGTAAAACTGATGAGGGTTGAGTCTTTAATATCTACCAATGATACCGTTGAATAGGAAAGTCCTTTTTTTGTTGCGGTATCATATACGATTCCATGAACAGAGGCTGACCTATTTTGCGCACTTGAGAAAATATAAACGAAGAAAAATATAGTTAAGAGTAGAACTCGCCTCATTCAGATAGTTTTATCCATCGAAAATAAGCTAACAATATTTAGTATACAGTTAATGAAGCTATTTACAAGGTTAATAATTGTTAAAGAATTACAATTCGCCTGCTGCAAATCTTCTTCTCAATTCTTTTTTATTCAGTTTACCTACGCTGGTTTTAGGAATTTCTGTCATTGCAATATATCTATCAGGTAATTGATAGGGCGCAAAGTGTTCAGAAAGAAATGCATTCAACGCATCTTTATCAACGATGGTTTCATTACCAAACACTACACAAGCCAATGGCCGTTCCACCCATTTTTCATCAGGTATCGCAATCACGCAAGCTTCTTTGATTTCAGGATGTGCCATCAAAGCAATTTCCAAGGCAACACTTGAGATCCACTCACCACCACTTTTAATCAGGTCTTTACTCCTGTCGCTAATATTCATATAACCTGCTGCGTCTAAGGTTCCCACATCACCTGTTTTAAACCAACCATCTTCTGAAAATGAAAGATGATTATCATGATACTTATAATAACTCTTAATGATCCAAGAACCCCTGATCTCAAACTCTCCAACGGTTTCTCCATCTCTAGGTGCGATTGTACCATCTTCCATTACCGCTCTGATCTCAACGCCTGGCAACTCAATTCCCTGTTTAGCTCTAACTGCTAATTGTGCAGTTGGAGAAAGTGAATCATGCACATTTTGAAGACGGCTTGCAGTGCCAATAGGTGAGGTTTCTGTCATTCCCCAAGCATGCACCCCTTTAATACCAAAGTCTCTTTCAAAAGCTTCAATTAAACTTGGTGGAAGTGCCGAGCCGCCCACTACATATTCGCGCAATGCCAATTTTTCTTTCGGTGGATTTTTTTTCATGGCATCATAAACGCCCAGCCAAATAGTTGGTACACCATTGGCCACTGTAATTTTTTCTTGCTCTAAAATTTGAATAATGGCATCTGGTTGCAAATGCAAACTAGGCAAGATCATATCAGAACCCGATAGTATACATACATAAGGAAATCCCCAGGCCATTACATGGAACTGTGGTACAATTAATAATACGCGATCACGTGTAGATAAATTTGCAGCATTTGGCATTAATAAAGCAAGTGCGTGTAAATAAGTAGAACGATGCGAATACAATGCACCCTTGGGATTTCCGGTGGTACCGCTGGTATAGCAAAGTCCGCATGCATCATTTTCTTCTGAAGGATACCATTGATAATCTGTTGCGTCTACGTTTAGCAAGTCTTCATATAAAATACAGTCGGGCAAACTTGTTGTGAAATTATCAGGGGTATTGAGCAACACATAACTTTTAACGCCTGTTGTATAGGGTGCTACTTTCTCAAATAGTGGCACTAGTGTTGCATCAATAAAAATAATTTTTGCTTCTGCGTGATTTACAATAAAAATGATCTGTTCAACACTTAGTCGAACATTTAAAGTATGACAGATCGCACCTGCACCAGGGATTCCATAATACAGTTCAACGTGTTGGTAATGGTTCCAAGCAAATGTGGCAACCCGATCTCCAGGGTGCACTGAAAGTTTATGCACCAAGGCATGAGATAATTTTTTTGCGCGCTGATAAAGTTCTGAAAAATGGTATCGATGCCAAGATCCATTTGGCAATTTTGTAACAATTTCTTTGTGTGGGAAAACACGGTTCCCATATTCCAATATGGCGTGGGTAGTTAATGGAAAATCCATCATCAATCCTTTCATGTCTGCAGCTTTGCGTTAACAATCGTTTTACTATCAACAAATCGATAGCTGCAAACAAGTTAGTGTTTTTTGAGAAAACTTAGAACTACCAATTTGTGTGAGTGGGTTGTATCAAATCCCAAAGATTTCCGTAGAGATCTTTGAATACAGTTACAATTCCATAATCTTCTGTTGCAGGAGGGCGCACAAATTCAATTCCATCTTTTTGCATTTTTGTATAGTCGCGCCAAAAATCATCTGTATAAAGAAATAGAAAAACCCTGCCGCCTGTTTGATTACCAATTCTAGCGCTTTGTTCAGGAGTTGCCGCTTTTGCTAAGAGTAGGCAAGTATTGGAATTGCCAGGAGGAGCCACCAATACCCATCGTTTGGTTTCAGAAAGCACCGTATCTTCCACTAATCTAAATTGAAGCTTCTGTGTATAAAAGGCAATGGCTTCATCATAATCTTTTACGACCAAAGCGATATGTGCGAGTTGCTGTTTCATTTTGCTTTTTTTCGGTGGTATCCTTTTTCATCGTATGGTTGCAATTCTTCAATAAACATTGCTTCCAGTTGTTTTACTTCTTTCCCATAATCTTTAAGTTCACCTTCCGTTTGTTGAATCTCGGAAATAATTTCGAACACAAAATGATCGGATCCAAATTCATTCCAATCTTTCTGCAATGCTTCATTTTGGTGGTTCCCAAATTTTAATTGCACTTGATTTCGATTCCAGATGGCTTCAAGGTTTACACTTCCTTCTACAAAGATCTTATTGTTCCTTGTATTTCTAATTTGATATACGCCAACTTTAAATTGCTTCAGTTTATACGCGTTGATCATCTCTTTTTTGGATGGTCTGGGCTTTTCAATCATTATTTATAATTTAACTATGCGAAAGTGGTCTTTTTTTAATCATTCCTCCACGCGTATCTTTTACACTACTCATCACCACAAAAGCATGCGGGTCTATTTTTTCTAATTCAGCTTTCAATTTATTCAATTCTAAGCGAGTGATCACAGTATACACAATATCCATTTCTTTGGTAGGGCCTTTTTTCCCATAGCCCTGTTTCCCACTATAGATTGTTACACCCCTTCCCATTTTCAAAATGATCATTTGCCTGATCTCGGCATAATGAGATGAGATGATTGTCACACCTGTATATTCTTCAATACCTTCTATAATAAAATCGAGTGTTTTTGATGCAGACAGGTAGGTAATCATACTATATAATGCAATTTCAATTGAGAGAAAATAAGCTGCAGAAGAAAAGATGATGCAATTAATGAGGATGATAACATCACCCAAAGTTGTTCCCATTTTCTTACTCAGAAAAATAGCTAGCACTTCCGTTCCGTCAATAACGGCACCCCCTCTTACGGCAAAGCCAATACCAGCTCCCAAAAAAATACCGCCAAAAATAGCTACGAGTAGTTTGTCATTTGTAACAAAGGGAAATTCTATCAAAGCTACACATAGCGCTAATCCGGCAATTGCCAACATGGTCTTAATGGCAAAGCTCTTTCCCATGATTTTAAATCCCAGAAAAATAAAAGGAATATTAATGGTGATGATTAAAATGTATAAGGGAATTTTTGTAAGTGAAGAAATGAGCAGTGATATCCCAGTGGCTCCCCCATCAATAAAATGGTTGGTCAGCAAGAATCCTTTCAATCCAAATGAGGCCGAAAAAATGCCAATTAAAATGAGTAAAAAATCTTTGAAATAGTGAACAAGTGTAATTTTTAATTCACGATAGCCCTTTGCGATCTGAAATGAATTAATAGAATCGATTGCAACACCCTGATTTTTCTCTTTCAGGATATTCTTTACAATCATTTGTTTCCAAAATGCTTTCATCGAATTGTTTTTTATAACAATCAGCCAAATTGCACAGAAGTCATGGTAAGCGATCCCGCAACAGCTTTATCGTTAAAAAAGCTGATCTGATCCTGCTTTGAAGTTAACCCCAAACTATAGATCAATGGCAAATAATGTTCCGGGGTTGGAATTGCCAATAAGGCTTCTTTCCCTAGTTTTTCATAATCCATTAATGCTTTGTGATCTCCGATTTTGATCAAATTTTTAAAAGTTTCGTTCATCTGCAAAGCCCAATCAAACCCAAAACCTGGAATTTCCATTTTGTCCCATGCGATCATCCTTAAATTATGTACCATATTACCACTGCCCATTATGAGAATCCCTTTTTTGCGGAGTATTGTCAGTTCCTTTGCTAATTCATAATGAAAAGCAGCTGGCTTTGTATAATCAATGCTTAATTGCAAAACAGGAATAGTTGCATCCGGATACATATGTCGAACAATTGTCCATGTACCATGATCTAAACCCCAGTCATGATCTAGCACTGCATTTGTAGTATGAATCAAGGAAGCCGTTTCTGCTGCAAGTCCAGGGCTACCGGGTGCCGGATATTGTACTTCAAATAATGCCTGGGGGAAACCGCCAAAATCATGAATAGTAGGCGGAAAATTCATGGCTGTTATTTTAGTTCCCTTTGTGAACCAATGTGCAGAAACCACAAGAACCGCGTTGGGGCGTTCAATCTGATGGGCAAGTTCAGTCCATTTATTGCTAAACTCATTTACTTCGATCCCATTCATCGGAGAACCATGTCCCACAAATAAAACCGGCATCAACTTTTCCTGAAATGGCAATGGATCGGTAAAACTTTTTAAATCAGAAAGACTATTCATAACACTAATAACTTAGTTACAAAAGTAAAGCCTAACTGCGCTTTTTATAGCATATATATTTATCCACCCCCCTAATTTTTCTGTCTCCCAAAAAGTATCTTGGTTGTTTTTCGTCAATTCAAAAAATTATGACTTTGGTCATTCATATATCCAACTATATTATATATATTTAGTTGGACTGTTATGCTTTACCCTATAACATTTCCTTTTTAAAAAACAAGAAAACTATATCATATCAAAGCCGAATCCTCCATTTCTGAAATAAGCGATAGTATTCGCATACTGGCCAATTCTGATGAGAGTTTCAAATTAATCATCCAGAATATTTCCGATATAGTTACACTAGTTGATCGGCAGGGTAATTTTATATATAACAATAATGCATTGACAAGGGTGTTAGGATATACACCGGAAGAACTATATGGCAAAAGCATTATTGAATTAGTACATTCAGATGATAAAGAACGAATTAATAAACGTTTTTCTGATCTATTATTTAAAGATGGCATTGGCGAATTGATCGAGTTTCGCTTTTTATCAAAATCAGGGATTTATCTTTTAATTGAAAGCATAGGAAATATTCAATTACACAATCCAGTCTTCCACGCCATCATATTAATTTCTAGAGATATTACTGAAAAGCGAAAAGTAGAAGATGCTATTAAGGCAAGTGAAGAAAAGTTAAGATCTCTGGTGCATAATATTTCAGATATTATCACGATTGTTTCCATTAGTGGAGAAATCCTTTATCAAAGTGCTTCTGCAAGACAATTGATGGGGTATGAAGAAAATGAATTAAGAAAAAGACAATTCATAGAACTTGTGCATCCTGAAGATTACCCTGGGCTCATGTTATCTTTTCAAAATCTGATCAAGAATGGAGGCGTTAGTGAATTGATCGAGTTTAGAATCCTTAATAAAGATGGCAATTATTTTTATATCGAAGGGCAAGCAACAAACCAATTAGACAACCCTTATATCAAGGGGATAGTGATGAATTCCAGAGATATTTCTATTAGAAAGAAAGCGGAGGAAGAAAGAAAAA
>CAIYAG010000429.1 GCA_903924075.1 uncultured Bacteroidota bacterium
ATACCAACGCTAAAGATACCACTCTTAATACAGGAATGCCTGCTGCAATAAAGTCTTCGCCTTGTCCATAGATCGATAAAAAAGCATGCGGAAATAAATTTAAAATACAGCAAACCATTGAGGCAAACCCCAAACTCCAGATCATTATTTTTTTGATCAATGGAATGACTAGATCTTGTTTATTTTGCCCAATCACATTGCTCACCATGGTATTTGCTGTGGCCGCAAAAGCCCAGGTAAAACAACCAAAAAATCCAAACATATTTCGCATGGTATTTGAAACTGCAAGGTCTCTAGCACCATGGTGTTCTATTAAAATGTAGAAAAACTCCCAACTAATAATACTAATGGCATGTTGTGCGATCAATGGAGCAGATTGTACAATAATCAATTTGCTGTTATTGATTTCAAATTTCCAACTCTGAAAAAGGTTCAACTGTTTGCTGATCCCTTTATATCGCAACACTAAAAATAACACCGCTAAGCCCGCAAATTCTGAAATGATCGAAGCTACAGCAGCACCATTAAAACCCATTTGAGGCAAACCCAATTTCCCATAGATCAAAGTATAATCGAAAAATACATTGACAACGGCCTCAGTGGCAGTTCCCAATATCAAGTACCGGGTTTGGTTGGTACCTACCAACAGGGCGTTTCGCATTTGATAAACGTATAAAAAGGGGAGCCCCAGGATTCTAATATTCAGAAATTTAACCGCAGTAGTTACCCTTTGTGGATCATGAAGCGACCATCCTAAAACAATTGGGGCTACAAACCAGGTAAACAAAATGCCAAAAAGTGCAAAAGCAAAAGAAATATAAATACCCTGCGTAAATAATTTCCCAATTTCTCCAATTCTATTTTCTCCAGCTCTTCTAGAGATCAACGCCTGTAAACCGTTGTTTAAACCATGACCAACCACCGCAAATATTAGGTAATAAACCCCTGTGATACCTGCTAATCCCAATGCTTCCTGACCTAATCCGCCTAGAAAGATATTATTCGTGATGAAATTAAGTTGCGGCACCATGATTGCCAAACTGATCGGCAAAGCGATCTTTAAAATCTCTCGATGACCGGTGGTTACCTGCAAATTGATAGAAGAAGTTGGGTTGCTCATAAAGTTCTGCAAAGTAACATTTTTAATATCTGCACAAATCGCTTTCCATGCATGGCTGATTTTTTATATCATTGCATACCCAATTAGTAGTTTATGGTTCACAAGTTGATAGGATTTTATGGTGACCGACCCGAGTATACACCAAAAGCAACGGATCAGTTGGCCATTGAAATTGGTAGCCACCAGTTTGTTTGCATGGTAAAAAACTCGTCCACTAGCGAAATAGAGGCCATTGAGTTTTTTCAAATCGACCAATCAAAGCTTGATTGGAGTGATATTTTGTTTGAAATAAAACAAAATTCAAAAATAATTGGGCCATCTTATTCAGATATCTCCGTCTTTTACAATTTTGAAGAGGCTTTGGTACTGCCTTTGGCAAAAATGAGTGCTACTGCATCAGAAGATTACCTATCACTCATATTTGGGGAAGATGAACGAACTGATACCAAATTTGACAGTATCAATACCTCATTGCCAACTGTAACAATTTACCGCATCAAAAAATCGCTGACCGAATTACTGAATCGAAATTTTCTTTTGTTTAAAACGCAACATACCTATACCAATATCTTAAATGATCTTTTAAATAGAGATCATCTGCCAGCAGTTTTTCTGAAGCTCATAGTGTACCAAAATCATTTCATTGTTGTTTTGATCAAGGATAATGAGTTACAATTAATACAAACGTATAGTTATACCAATTCTGATGATATCTTATACTATACAATTAGTGTAGCCAATCAAACTGGTTTTTCTCCATTGCAAGCCCAGTTAGAAGTGAGTGGATTAGTAGAATTACATAAAGATCTATTAGATCAATTAAAAAATTCATTTGGGATCGTAAGCTTTGATTTGGTGTCTAATCCTGATGCAATCATCACACAGCCTTCCAACTATTCTCCTTATTTCCTTACTCCATTTTATAAATTAATGGTATGAGAATAATCTCAGGTGCATGGGGTGGTAGAAGAATATCTCCTCCCACAAATATGCCGCATACCAGACCAACAACGGATATCGCAAAAGAAGGGTTATTCAATATTTTACAAAACAGGATGAACTTTGAAGGGATCAAAACATTGGATTTGTTTGGAGGTACTGGTTGTATCAGTTATGAACTTGGTTCAAGAGGAGCTGCCGAGCTTACGATCGTTGAAAAGGATCCTATCATGCACAATTTTATAAAAAAAAATTGTGATATGCTGGGTATGCAAAACTATCTCCTCCTTAAAATGGACGTATTTGCTTTTTTAAATACCGCTACAACTTCATTTGATTTTATTTTTGCAGGACCTCCTTATGCATTAGGGCCAATAGATGAAATACCCCGTATCATAGAACAAAAAGGATTGATAGCAAAGGGTGGTTTTTTTGTTTTGGAACATACTCCCCGTAACCAATATGAGAAAATGCAATCATTTTCTTTTCAGAGAAATTACGGAACTACCGTTTTTTCTTTCTTTGTTAATAAAGACTAGTTGTTTCGTTGCAATACTTCCATTCTTGCTGAAAGTATTAAATTTGATGTATGACGAAAGATCAGCTGCGAGCAATATATAAAACAAAACGAGTTTCCATTTCCGAAACAGAGAAATTGAAACTAGATGACCTATTGCTGATTCAATTTCAGAGTTTTGATTTTACAGAGATCCGAAATTTATTTGCTTATTGGCCAATTGAAGAGCATAGTGAACCTAATGTAGAATTAATGGCAAGATACCTGCGTTTTATGTTGCCAGAGATTCAGATTGCTTATCCTCAAACTAATAGCTCTGATTTTTCGATGCAGGCAATTTTAACGAACGAAGACACCGAATTTAAAACAAATAATTGGGGAATTACAGAACCTATTGGCAATGTAGCAATACCTAATGGTCAGTTAGATCTGATATTTATTCCTTTACTGGCTTTTGATCAGAATGGTTACCGCGTTGGTTTTGGGAAGGGATATTATGATCGTTATTTAGTTGATTGTAAACCAGAAGCGATCAAAATGGGTTTTTCTTATTTTGAGCCGGTTAGCCAGATTACTGATACCAACCAATTTGATGTACCTTTAAACTACTGCATTACACCGCAGCATATCTATGAATTTTAACACGCTGTTCTTAAAGTCGTTTCGTGTTTTACTATTCCCTTTTGCAGTATTGTATGGGCTGATCATTTTTATCCGTAACCGACTATTTGATAATAACTATCTCAAATATGCCGAGTTCAATTTTCCACTGATATGTGTGGGCAATCTGGCTGTAGGGGGCACGGGAAAGTCGCCCATGGTTGAATACCTGATCAAATTTTTAGAGCCTCAATTTAAAATCGCTACACTAAGCCGGGGTTATAAGCGAAAAACAAAGGGTTATGTGTTGGCAAACGATAAAACTACAGCACTCGAAATAGGAGATGAGCCCATGCAGTTCCATCTTAAATTCCCGAATGTTCCAGTAGCAGTTGGCGAAGAAAGGTTAGTAGGCATCCCGCACTTATTACAAGACCATGCCGATCTGCAAGCAATTATTCTGGATGATGCGTTTCAGCATCGTACAGTAAAAGCAGGTATGAATATTTTATTGACAGATTTCAGTAATCTGTATTCACATGATTTCTTTTTACCTACTGGAGATCTACGTGATGAATGGAGTTCAGCAAAAAGAGCTCAGATCATTGTAGTAACAAAATGTCCTGCCGATCTATCGGAAGAAAAAAAACAAAAAGTGATCCGGAGCTTAAGGCCAATTGCAAGTCAAAAGGTATTTTTTACTTGCATAGAATATGGTACGCCTTACCATATTTTTAATAACAGTGATGAATGGATCTTAACACAAAGAGATGAAGCTTTATTGGTATGTGGAATCGCTAATCCGAAACCTTTGAAAGATTTTTTGCTGCAAAATGTGCACACCTATTATCAACAAGACTATTCAGATCATCATATTTTTTCTATCGATGACCTGAATGAGATCAAAGAAAAATTTAATCAGATACATGCAAAGGACAAATTGATCTTGACTACTGAAAAGGACGCAGTCCGATTCACTAAGTTTACAGAGGAACTGGCAGAAATTCCTATGTATGTATTACCCATTCGGCACAGTTTCTTATTTGATGAAGGCAATTTATTCAATGAATTGATTGCTGATTTTATAAGAAATTTCCGATTTAATCCCACAATAAAATGAGCAAACAAAAACAAAAGCATAAAATAAAGCAAAAGCAAAAAGTATCCCATAAATCTGCCGAATTATTATCTCAAAAAGGGCGCTTAGAAATTACGCGCTCTGGAATGGGATTTGTGATCGTGGATGGAGATAAGAACGATATTATGGTAAAACCAGGAGATTTCGACACCGCATTAAATGGTGATATTGTTCGAGTTAAGTTGGTCAAAGAAAATATGCGCACTGGTAAAAAAGAAGGGCGTATCACTGAAGTAATTACCAGAAAGCAAACTGAATTCATTGGACATTTACAATTATCAACGAACCATGCATTCTTTGTGCCTGATACCGATAAACCTATGCCTGATCTGTTCATTCCATTGATCGATATAAATGGTGCAAAGAACAAAGATCGAGTGGTTGCTCGATTGGTTAAATGGGAGAAGACCGACAAAAAACCTGTAGGAGAAATTATCAAAGTTCTCTTGCCAGAAGATGATAATGATGCTGCTATGCAAGAGCTATTGGCACAAGCCGGTTTCCCTTTATCATTTCCATTAGATGTTCAGGAAACAGCAGAAAGGATCCCAGATATTTTGGATAGGGAGGAAATTGCAAAGAGAAGAGATTGCAGAGACATTTTAACTTTTACCATTGACCCTGCAGATGCCAAAGATTTTGATGATGCTATATCTATCAGAGAATTAACTAAAGGGGTATATGAAATTGGGGTGCATATCGCAGATGTGAGTTATTATGTGCACCCAGAATCAGATCTTGATGTGGAAGCGTATAAGCGCGCCACTTCAGTGTATCTGCCAGATCGTGTTAATCCGATGCTTCCTGAAAAAATTTCTAATGAATTATGTTCATTAAGACCTCATGAAGACAAATTTACTTTCTCGGCTATTTTTCAAATGACAGCAAAAGGAGAAGTGAAACAATATTGGTTGGGCAAAACGGTGATCCATTCAGATCACAGATATGCCTATGAAGATGTGCAACAGATCATTGAAACAAAGGAAGGGATTCATAAAGAAGAGATCCTTTTACTGAATGATATATCTCAACGCATGCGTAATAAGCGTTTTGAAAAGGGTGCTATCAATTTTTCTTCTCAAGAAGTTCGTTTCAAATTAGACGAGAAGGGTAAACCAATTGGCATTGTAGTAAAAGAAAGTAAAGAATCTCATCAGTTGATCGAAGAGTTAATGCTTCTAGCAAATAAAACAGTAGCTGAGAATGTTGCCAAATTGCATATCAATAAAAAGCCAATTCCATTTCCATATAGGGTGCATGATCAACCTGATAAGGATCGGTTAGCACCATTTTTGGTGTTCGCAAAAAAATACGGCCACAATTTTGATATAACTAGTCCAGAAAAAATTTCGGCCAGTTTTAATCAAATGCTGGAGGATGCGAAAGGAAAACCAGAACAACATGTATTGGAGCAATTAGGTATTCGTACCATGGCGAAAGCAATTTATACAACCGAGAATATTGGTCACTACGGACTAGCATTCGAATACTATTGTCATTTTACTTCTCCTATCAGAAGGTATCCAGACATTTTAGTGCATCGAGTTCTCGAATCAATCATCAATGGCAAGCCCATGATCGATAAAAAAATGGAAGAGAAATGCAAGCATAGCAGTGAAAGAGAAAGGGCTGCAATGGAATGCGAAAGGGCTGGTAACAAGTATAAACAAGTGGAGTTCTTGAAATCACATATTGGTGAAGTATTTGAGGCGGTGATCAGTGGCGTATCTAGCTTTGGTTTCTGGGCAGAAACAGTATTGCATAAATGTGAGGGCTTGGTGAGCATCATTGGCCTGTCTGATTACGACGATTTCCGTCATGTTGAAACAGATTATTGTTTAGTGGGTAGAAGAACTGGAAGGGCTTTTAGAATTGGAGATAGGGTAACCATTAAAGTAGTTGCAGCGAATCTTGAAAAAAGACAGTTAGACTATGACTTGGTTTTGCAGCCAGAAAAAGATTCTGATGAGAGTCCGAAACAAAAGAAACCCAGAGCTGGTAAAAATAAGTAGGGTTAAATGATCCCCATTTTTTTCATTAAGAAAGAGGCGTTTCTATTTTTAGCAACGCCTCTTTGAATTTTATAACCAAAGATCAATTCATCGTTTTCAATAACACTCTCAAAACAGAAATTCGAAACCTTATCGGGAAATGCTGTTTCTAGTTCACTCAACTTTAAATCGTGCGTTGCGAATAGTGTAAGGCAGTTCAGCGCAATCATTTCTTTTACAAATTGTGCAGAACCATAATATTTATCATCTGAATTGGTTCCTCTCAAAATTTCATCGATCAGGACCAAAGAGCTTTGTCTATTTTGTACGCCAATTTTGATGGCACTTAATTTTTTTAGTTCAGCCATAAAGTAGGAAGTACTTTCTTGTAATGAATCACTGATTCGAATACTGCTGAATATTTGCATGGGACTAAAACTAAAAGAACTCGCAGAAACCGGTAACCCAATTTGTGCCATAATTAAGTTAACACCCACGGTCCTTAAAAAAGTGGTTTTACCACTCATGTTAGAACCTGTTATTAATAATAGTTTATTGGATTCTCCAATAGTTAAATCATTGGGTATATTCTTTTCTTTAGCAATCAATGGATGAGAAAGATCGGTGGCTTTTATTTGCCTAATATTTTCTAAAATGGTAGGATAGGTATTGGTTACATTATTAAATGCATAGAATGCATAACTATTCATCTTTTCTATTTCACCCACTAATTGAATCCATTTTGGAAGGTTATGTTGGTGTTTCATCTTCCATGATTCTAAAGCAAACATGTTTTGTATGTCGTATAGAAATATCGGATTCACAATGGTGATCAGAAAAAGGTTGAGCCGTTGATCTATCCTACTTGAGATCTTGGATAGGCCTTCAATAGCAATATGGGCCTGCTTAGCAGTTAATTGGTGCGTTTTTAATATTTCAGAATTGCCAATATCAATTTTTTCGAACTTATCTAAAATATGAGCATATTGTTTTAATATATTTTCTTTTTTGCCCAACAAATTAAAATCAGTTTGGAAATACTTGGCATAAAAAACGATTTGTGACCAGCCTAAAACAAAAGCGATTCCAAGTAATGAATTATTGCCCAATACAAATACTAAAATGATCAATATAATATTCAATACAGGCAATGCATAGCGAACAATTTTTGCCCACTTACTTTGATGTAAATGATTGGGCGTATCTAACCAATCAAAGAGTGCATCAAAAGAAACATATTCGGTTTTGTATAATAGTGCAGTAGCAACTACAGATTCAACTAAAGACATTTGATTGGAATAAATCTTAATGGCCTCTTGTTGATCTAGAATGGATTGTTTTTCTAATAAATTATTTTTAAATTGATCAGACAATGCAGATTTGCCATAAGCAGTGACCGTCCTATTGATTTTATGAAAAAGTGAGCCCTTGCCAAATAAGTCTAAGTCTGACCAAAAACCTCCACCATCATCAAACGAAGTACCATCATCAAATTGATTCGGACTACCTTTCAATTGGGCCAATTCATTTTTAAATAAATAGTTCAATTGTGTTTGGTATTGTAACTTATTTTTTGTGTTCACATACCAACTGATAATTCCCAAAAAACCTGCGAATGAAAATAGAAAAAGGAATAACCAGCTCCATTGAAAACCGTGGAATATCTGATAAATAGCAAATCCCATGAGTGCAAAAAAGAATAGCCTTGCAGCTGAACCATAGGCAAGCAACTGCTTTAGTTTTTCATATACTTTCTCGGAGGATGCTAATTTTTCAGCATAATAAATTTCCAAATCGTTCATAGGTTTACTAGTAGTGTATTTCAGTAAATTGTATCGCTTCGTTTACAAGTTCATTTAAAACTGGGCCATAAATGGAAGCTTTGATGGGAATATGTAAACCGGTTTCATTTATCTTGCCTTCAAGGATCAAAACAGCGGCAATACCTAACGGTAGTCCTACTGTCTTTGCCATTGCTGTTCGTTGTTCATCAGTACCAATTGCAATTAAAGAACTTTCAATATGATGCAATTGGTCATCTATCATATATTCCAATTCATGCAACATCACTACCATGTCTTTTTCTCCGGGTCTTAAAGCCAGTTTATTTTCCAAAATAAATTGGAGAATATCTGCCGCACTGCCTTCAGACATGGGTAAAATAGTTTGAAAATCATCTAGCCCAAGAAATTGAAATTGAGTCAGTAAGAGGTTAGCGGCTGGGTTAGTTGCAGAACTGTTTTTTAATGCATAAATCTCATCATTTAGATGATACTTTGAAAAGTGCAGGTTGAAAAATTCAGCAATTGATAAACCTTTGGTTTGATATTGGAAATGTTCATCAGTTAGATTCCAATCGATCATTTTTTTCCAGCCAGCTATGAAGGAAGGATATCGTAAAGTTGTTCTGATAAAAGTTTTAATAGCATTTAATTGGTATAGATCAATATACGATATCGAATCACGATTGGGATAATAGGAGAGAGAACCAAGTTTAGGAAGACTCACCGTTTCATTTGAATCAAAAATTTCCGAATAAGGCTTTTCAAATGTTTGCCCATTCAACTTAAATATAGCGCCAGCTTTTCCTGCTAATACTACGTTGCGCGGATTCCAGCTGATTTTGTAATGCCAAGGATTGTCGTCATTTTCTGGTGCAACCAATCCACCACAATGTGATTTAAAAGAAATGATCTTGCCATTCTTCGCTTCGATCTCGTGGATCAGCTTCATGGCACTCATATGGTCGATACCGGGGTCTAATCCCATTTCACAAAGAAATAAAAGTCCCTTCTTTTCAATTTCAGCAGAAAGTTCTTTGATTTTAGTGTCTGTATAAGAAGCAGTTAGTAAGTTTTTGCCAAACGCAAGACAATCTACTGCGATCAAGTAATGTAGTACTGGAGGCATCATAGAAATGACAATGTCTGCTTTGGATACCAACTGCTTTCTTTCCAATTCATTTTCAATGTTGATTTGAACAGCTTGAGTATTGGCCTGTTCTCCTAGTTTTGATTGAACAGTAGCTAAATTATTGTCAGCTACAATGAATTGCCAGTGATGAATTGTCGATTTTTTTTTCAAGTAATCGATCAGTACAGTGGCTGATTTTCCCGCTCCAAACAAAAGTATCGTCTTGCTATAATTCATGATCTGGTCTAATTAAATAATCCATTACAAATCTAGGTCAACCAAAACTTTAAATCAGGTGTAACATATTTTTTCTTCTATCGTTTCATAAAAAAACAAGTTATGAAAAAATACATTGGTTCACTTGCCCTGTTATTGGTTGCATTTACGGGAGTATTCGCTCAGAAAAACATACATGATGCTAACGCGGTTGCTAGAACAGTTGGTACTTTTCATGGTATTAAAATGTCGTCTGGGATTGATTTGTATTTATCCCAATCTGGTTCTGAAGGGCTAGCAGTAAGTGCATCCAGTTCAGACTATCGTGATAAAATTGTTACAGAAGTTGAAAATGGCATTCTAAAAATTTATTATGGCGACCAAGGTAGTTGGGGAACCAATTGGGGTAATCGGAAAATGAAAGCTTATGTTTCAGTGAAAGACCTGGATTTGTTAGAAGCTTCAGGAGGGTCAGATATCTATATCGATGAAAAGCTGCAAAGTGCTCGGTTGAAAGTGCAATTGTCTGGTGGATCTGATATCATAGGAAAAGTTGCGATCGAGGATCTTTCAATAAGTGCAAGTGGTGGAAGTGATGCAAAGTTAACTGGTACGGCAAATCATTTAAAGGTTTCGATCAGTGGAGGAAGTGATTTTAAAGGTGCCGATCTGATTGCAGAATACTGTAGTATCAGTGCAAGCGGAGGAAGTGATGCCTATATTCATGTAAATAAGGAATTAGATAGCCATGCAAGCGGCGGAAGCGATATTCGATATACTGGAAATCCAACAAGCAATGTTAGTAGTTCAGGGGGTGGTTCAGTGAAAAAAAAGAACTAAAAAATCCAATTTCTAAGAACCAAAGCTCCTATTTTAAAAATGGGAGCTTTTTTATGCGTTTTCAGATCGAAAACATGGGATAAATCATTGATTTTATGCAGCAAAACTGAACCCAAAACAGGCTGTACACTTATGTGGATAAAACAGCCTAAAAAACAAGGTTTTATAGCATATTTAGCCCCTAAAAAAGACTATATTTGCCAACCTTGAAAACGGGGCATAAAAAGGCCATAAAAATTGAACAAAATTAAGTTTAGATAAGCTACATGGAAGATTCACAATTACCAGAACAAACCAGCGATACTGATCGTATTATTCGCGTAAATATTGAAGAACAGATGAAAACGGCCTATATCGATTATTCGATGTCGGTAATCGTTGGTCGTGCACTACCTGATGTGCGTGATGGTTTTAAACCTGTACACCGTAGGGTTTTGTATGCAATGACAGAATTGGGTAACTACAGCAACAAGCCTTATAAAAAGTCTGCGCGTATTGTAGGGGAAGTAATGGGTAAGTTTCACCCACATGGTGATTCATCCATTTATGATACTTTGGTTCGTATGGCGCAGGATTGGACGATGCGTTACATCATGGTAGATAGTCAGGGTAACTTCGGTAACCAAGATGGCGATCCACCAGCGGCAATGCGTTATACAGAAGCACGTTTGCACAAGATCGCAGAAGCGATGTTGGATGATATTGAAAAAGATACGGTTGATTTTCAATTGAATTTTGATGATTCTTTGAAAGAACCTACTGTTTTGCCTACCAGAATTCCACAGTTGATCGTAAACGGTTCATCAGGTATTGCGGTAGGTATGGCTACCAATATGTTGCCACATAACCTAAGTGAAGTAATTGATGGTTGTGTTGCCTATATCGATAATAGAGATATTACCTGTGAAGAACTGATCAATTATGTAAAAGCGCCTGATTTTCCAACCGGTGGTATCATTTTTGGGATGGAAGGCGTTAAGCAAGGCTTATTAACAGGACGTGGAAGGGTAGTGCTTCGTGGTAAAGTACAGATCGATACAAAAGCATCTGGCCGTGAGCAAATCATCATTACTGAAGTTCCTTACCAAGTTAACAGAGATACGCTGACAGATCGGATTGGTCAGTTAGTGAATGAAAAAGTGGTAGAAGGTATTGCACACGTAAACAATGAGAGTAATAACCGTGAGGGTACTCGTATTGTGATCGACCTTAAGAAAGATGTGATCGCTCAGGTGATCATTAACCAATTATATAAGTATACAGAACTGCAAACCAGTTACGGTACCAATAATGTGGTGATTAGTAAAGGCCGTCCAAAGATCATGAACCTCAGAGAACTCATTGTTGAGTTCATCGAGTTCAGAATGGAAGTGGTGATACGCAGAGCAAAATTCGAATTACGCAAAGCAGAAGAACGTGCGCATATTTTAGAAGGATATTTGAAAGCTTTGGATCATTTGGATGAAGTAATTGCATTGATTCGTGCAAGTAGAACACCGGAAGAAGCCAAAGATTCGTTGATGCAGAAAAGTCAGGAAGAAAACTGGTACCTCAACAGTGCCATGTTTAGGGATCTTACTGAAGATATTTATAATCAGGCTCGAGGACTTTCTGAAGCTCAAGCGAAAGCTATACTGGAACTGCGTTTGCAGCGTTTAACAGGTATGGAGCGCGATAAGATCGTGGAA
>CAIYAG010000430.1 GCA_903924075.1 uncultured Bacteroidota bacterium
AATACAGCAGCTTTAAGAGATACTATTAAAATGTATACCACATCCTCAACACCTGATGGTTGTGGAAGTACAGAGCAATTATATTCGATTCCGGTAAAAGTGCTGGCGCTGCCTTCAGCCAATTTTACAACTAATAATAGTGGGTGCATCACAGACTCCGTACATTTCTTTGACGCAACAATTACCAATAGTGAAGCCATCATTGAATCTGGACTTTGGGATTTTGGGGATCATACTACCGATAGTGCATTTAATCCTGTAAAAAAATATTTGAGCGGCGGCGTTTTCAATATACGATATCGGCCTATTTCGAATTATGGATGTATTGGAGATACCACCATCATAAAAAATTATACCGATCTACCAATTGCACAGTTTAGCGTGAGTGATAGTTGTAAAAACCAAACCATCAAAATCACGGATCTATCTTCTGTTGCTTCGGGTGGTACTATTGCTAAATGGTATTGGGATTATGGAAACGGTACAAAGGATACACTTACCACCAATCAATTCAGGTCGGTCTCTTATGCAGATACCGGAATCGTAACCATCAGTTTAATGGTTGAAACAAATTCAGGTTGTGTAAGCTCCGTATATTCTAAAAAAGTTCATATCCGTCCTTTACCAGAAATAGGTTTTATACTTCCAGAAGTTTGTCAGAATGATGCTGTTACCCAATTTTTTGACAGTACCAAGATCTCGGACAACAGTAATAATTTTACGTATCTCTGGAATTTTAATGCTGCAGCACCTGCAGTTACGCCTGGTCCAGTGCCAATCACACCTGCAGACCTTACAGCAAAAGATCCGAAAGTAAAATATACGAAACCTGCTAACTATTTGGTATCTGTGAAGGTTACATCCATTTATGGTTGCGCTACAACATTTTCACAACCATTTACTGTTAACGGAAGTAATCCCAATCCAGATTTTGAAATATTGAATCCTACAGCACTATGCAGCAATCAGGTGGTAAGTATTCGAAATAAATCTGCCATGTTAGATTTTGGAAATGTAACTAGGATCGATATTTATTGGGATATCAATGATCTAAATAAGAAGTCTTCCATTGAAACTCCTTATTTCGATTCAATCTATAGTTATGCATACCCAAATTTTCAAAGCCCAGCTACAAAGGCTTACACAATAAGGTTGGTAGCATTCTCAGGTGATGCCACATCATCTTGTAATAAAAAAATTGAAAAGACAATTACTCTCTTACAAAGTCCGAAAATGGCATTCAGTAAAATGCCGAGTATTTGTTTAGATGCCAATCCGAGGTTAATACATGAAGCAAGTTTTGATAGCAATGTTCCAAATGCAACTGGTAGTCCCATTTATTCAGGCAATGGAATTAAAAATGCATTAACTGGATTGTTTGATCCGAGTATGACCGGTGCAGGTGGGCCATTTAAAATTGATTACCTAAGTATTTCTGACAAAGGTTGTAGGGATTCGATCAGTCAAACGATCCTAGTTTGGCCATCACCCATTGCAAAATTTGCGATATCAGCTCCTCTGTGTGAAAAGAATAATATTTTATTTACAGATAGTTCGGTTGCAAATTATAGTAACATCACTCAACGTTTATGGGATTTTGGATTGGGTACTGTGGTTGATAAAAAAACAGATACTGTTTTTAATTATCAATACGCCAATGCAAATAGTTATGTAGTGAATTTAAAGGTTATAACAGATAGTGGTTGTGTGAGTAATATTTCAAGTAAAACTTTGAAAGTAAATTATTTGCCAAGAATTCAATTTGTGCAACCAGCTATAGTTTGCCTTCCAGATGGAAATGCCGTTTTCACCAATGCTTCCACCATACCAGATGGTACAGAATCACAGTTTAGTTATTATTGGAGTTTTGGAGATCCCAATAATTCTTCAACATGGCTTTTAAAAGATGGAGCACATCGATATACTGCGCTTGGAACTTATCCGGTAACATTGAATATAACAAGCAAGGATGGTTGTATAGATTCATCGACGCAACAATTTTCTAATATCTACCCACAACCCAAAGCAAGCTTTACAAATAGTGCAGATACGATATGTGTAAACGGTCAGATCATTTTTACCGATAATAGTAATGGTCTAACTAGCGTAGTAAATGCCTGGCATTGGAATTTTGGAAATGGTAACACATCTATATTACAAAACCCTACAAAAAACTTTAGCGATTCTGGTAGTTTCAATGTTAGTTTATTTATTTACAACACACAAGGTTGTGTGAGTGATACTTTGACAAAACAAATTGTCATTGAACCTTATCCAGTTTTGGAATTAGGCCCTACAAAAGTGGTTTTAGAAAATGGTCAAATATCCATTACACCTCAATTTGTATTTGGAAGGTCATTGAATTATTTGTGGGCTCCGAACACTTATTTAAATAGTGATACAGCTGCTGTTCCCATTTCAACACCTAAAGCAGATATCACATATTCGCTAACTTTGACAGGTGCTGGTAATTGTACAGTTTCGGATAATGTTTTAGTAAAAGTACTATTGGCACCAGTTGTACCCAATGCATTTTCACCTAATGGCGATGGGATCAATGATACCTGGAAAATTCAATACCTTGAATCTTATCCAGGGGCCACCATTGATATTTTTAACAGGTATGGACAAAAAGTTTTTAGCTCAACTGGCTATAATACAGAATGGGATGGTAAATTTAATGGTAGTCCCTTGCCAATAGGCACCTACTATTATATTATTAATCCCAAAAATGGCAGGTCGATCATCAATGGATCAGTAACAATTATTAAGTAATGGCTATGAATTTGAAAAGGATATTTCTTATACTCATTGTTTTAATCACTATTCGTAGTGCAGCACAGCAACGCCCGTATTATACGCAATACATTATGAACAATTATTTGATCAATCCAGCTGTTGCAGGGATTGAGAATTATTGGGATCTGAAATTGAGTCATCGGATGCAATGGGTGGGATTACAAGATGCACCCGTAACTACTTATATTACCATTCAAGGGCCTTTGCACAAGGCAGATTATAATAATGAAACAGCAACTACTTTTCATGCAGACGGTCAAAACCCACGCGGAACCAATTACTGGAGAGATTATACCGCACCAGATCCACATGCTGGAGTTGGGTTCACTATGATCAACGACCGGACTGGTCCATTAAATCGTTTTGCAGCATATGGAACCTATGCATACCATGTTGGTTTATCACCTACAACCAATTTATCTGCAGGGATCTCTGCAGGATTTACCAATATGAGTTTAGATGCCAGTAAATTAAATTTTGGTACCATTAATGTAGATCCTGCTGTTGGTAGTAGTGGCTTGATCAATAAGATCAAGCCTGATATCAGTGCTGGATTATGGTTGTATAGCAGCGATTATTTTGTAGGACTATCTGCTCAACAAATTGTTCCAGAACAAATCGCATTTTCAGATAATACGGTGTATCTCGACAAAGGTAAATTAGTGCCACATTTATTTTTAAGTGCGGGTTATAGGTATCAACTGAGTGATGATGTTTCATTCTTGCCATCTATTTTAGTAAGATATATTAATCCTTTACCAATTGGTTTTGATGTGAATGCAAAATTCCAATACCAAGATCTTTTATGGGCAGGAGCTTCTTATCGTTATCAGGATGGATTTGCAGCAATGGTTGGGGTAAATATCAATCACAATATCAATGTGGGCTATTCATATGATATGCAAACATCACAACTAAATACAGTTAGTAAAGGAACACACGAAATTCTTATTGGATTTTTACTAGGTAATAAATACGGTGACTGGTGCCCCAGAAATTTATGTTAATAAAAAAAGTCCGACTAAAAGCCGGACTTTTTTTATCTTAATGTGAAGTGAATGACTCTCCATTTTTCACTTTTATC
>CAIYAG010000431.1 GCA_903924075.1 uncultured Bacteroidota bacterium
GATCAGCATAACATTCAATTAAAAGCAGATATGATATATCGCTCCAATCAAGTTGAGCGTATTAAAGTGATTGGCAAAAATCGATGTATCGTTTTACAAAATAATCGGCCTTTATTGCATTCAAAGGGGCTTAAATTAAAAAGGATCGACTGGAAATTAGTGGAAGGTGAATTACACAATAGTCATGTGTTACAATCGATCATTCATAAATTGGAAAAGCATTTAAAGTCTAGTGAAGGAAAATAGAATACTAAACAAATGACCGCTAATTATTTCTTCGCAGCTAACACAATCTTGTTTCATTTTTAAATAGATTTACTAGTAAATGGGGCTGATTAATACCTCAACTAACGAATGCTATGTCAAACAAAGCTGCATCAACCAGGTTTGCTTTTATAATGATCACCTCCCTTTTTTTCATGTGGGGTTTTGTTCATAACCTTGATCCGATTCTGATCCCTCATTTAAAAAAATCATTTAGTTTATCAACCGTACAATCTTCATTGATTGATTCTGCTGTATTCATTGCCTATTTCGTAATGGCTTTGCCCGCAGGATACATCATGAAAACTTATGGCTATAAGGCTGGGATCATCACTGGGTTAGGATTATTTGCGCTTGGTTCATTCTTATTCATACCTGCTGCAAATACCCAGCAATATGTATTTTTTCTTGCTGCTTTATTTATTATCGCATGTGGATTAACAATTTTAGAAACAGCAGCAAATCCTTATGCATCCTTATTGGGAGATCCGGCAACGGCTACACAGCGTTTGAATTTTGCACAATCCTTTAATGGCTTGGCAGTTACACTCGCTCCAATTATTGGTGCTAGAATGATCTTAACAAAAGGATATAGTGATGAGGCATTGGTGGGAATGACAGAAGCTGGTAGGAAGCTTGCCCTGGCATCAGAAGCGGCTTCGGTAAAAACGCCTTATTTTATATTAGGCAGCCTTATCGTGATCATTGCCATCATTTTTGCGATCATCAAACTGCCTGAGATAAAACCAAAAGATGCATCAGTTTCTGGAAAGATTATTAAGCATACACTACGACATAATCATTTAAGGTGGGCTATTGCTGCACAGTTCTTTTATGTAGGTGCACAAGTATGTGTATTGAGTTTCTTTATTTTATATGCTATGAAAGCCTCTGGAATTGATAAGATCAAGGCTGCCGATTATTTGGGTATGGGTTGTGGTGTTGCATTCATGGTGGGAAGATTTGCGGGAACTTTCTTTATGAAATATATAAAGCCTGCAAACTTATTAGCAAGCTATGCAGCCATTAATGTAGTACTTTCTTTTGCTGCGATGTTTATTCATGGGATGCCCGCAATTTATATTGTAATTGGCATTGCATTTTTTATGTCTATTATGTTTCCAACGATTTTTTCTTTAGGGATCAAAGAATTGGATGCGGATACTGAAATGGGGAGTAGTCTGATTGTTATGTCGATTGTAGGTGGAGCTATATTGCCCCCGGTACTTGCATTGATCAGTGATGTTACAGGTAATATTCAGCTTGGTTATATTGTACCGCTCATCTGTTTTGGATTAGTATTTTATTTTGGATGGAAAGGATATCGCGTTATCCCAATTAAAAATTGAAATTAAATACCTTTTCAAAGCTTGGCAAAAATGGGTTCTTATGAATGAAATATTCTCAATGAAATAAAATAGTATGTTTAATCTCTTTAGTAAATCGGCTGTGATAACTGGTGCTGGAAGTGGCATTGGAAAAGCGATAGCACTTCTTTTTGCAAAACAAGGTGCTTCCATACATATCATCGAATTCAATCTAGCAGCAGCAGAAAAAGTGGTATCTGAAATCATTGCAAGTGGAGGCAATGCAAAAGCACACCAATGCGATGTGAGTGATCAGGATGCCATGAAGAAGGTGTTTGAATCAATCGGAACATTTGATATTCTGGTTAACAATGCTGGTATTGCACATGTGGGTAATGTGGAAAATACAAGTACAGAAGATTTTGAAAAAGTATTCCGCGTAAATGTGCAGGGTGCTTATAATGCTATTCATTGTGCTATTCCTGAAATGAAAAAAAATAAGAAAGGTGTCATTCTTAACCTCGCTTCAATAGCAGCCCTTGTTGGTTTGCCCGATCGATTTGCGTATAGTATGAGTAAGGGGGCTATTTATGCTATGACCTTGAGTGTTGCAAAAGATTATTTATCAGAAAATATCAGGTGTAATTCTATCTCTCCGGCTCGGGTACATACGCCGTTTGTAGATGGTTTTATCGCGAAAAATTATCCTGGAAAGGAAGCTGAAATGTTCGATAAATTATCAAAAAGTCAACCCATTGGCCGCATGGGTAATGTAAACGAAATTGCTGCTCTGGCCTTGTATTTATGTAGCGATGAAGCCGGGTTCATCACAGGAAATGATTATCCCATTGATGGAGGATTTATAAAACTTAATAATTAATATTTTACAAATGAAAAACTATCTGCTTCTCATCATCTTATTATTCATTGGTAGTACTTCTTTTTCTCAACAAGGTTATATTCCTAGTAAAGAGAATCTTGCTGCCAGACAACAGTTCCAGGATATGAAATTTGGCATGTTTATTCATTGGGGGGCTTCCAGTGTATTAGCGAATGGGGAGTGGGTTATGAATAACCGTGGGATCAGAGCAGAAGACTATAAAATTTTGCAATCAGTTTTTAATCCTACAGAATTTAATGCAAAGGAATGGGTGAGCATTGCAAAGAATGCTGGAATGCAATACATCACTTTAATAACCAGGCATCATGATGGATTTAGCAATTTCGATACTAAAGCGTCTGATTGGAAGATCACCAATACAGCTTATGGAAAAGACATTGTTAAACAATTGGCTGATGAATGTCATAAGCAAGGTATCAAGATCTGTTTTTATTATTCCTTGTTGGATTGGTATCGAAACGATTATCAGTGGGAGACAGGAAATACCGGAAAGAAATCTGGAAGAACAGGTAAAAGCAATTGGGAATCCTATATTCAATTTATGAAGACCCAATTAACTGAATTGCTAACAAATTATGGGGAAGTGTCTGGCATTTGGTTTGATGGTCATTGGGATCAATTGGATAATGATAAGGATAAAACTTTGCAATCTAAAGTGAACTGGCACTATGATGAAATCTATAGTTTAATACACCGCCTTCAGCCACAGTGTTTGATCGGAAATAACCACCATTTACTGCCCATTGCTGGAGAAGACTTTCAAATGTTTGAAAAGGATCTGCCTGGTAATAATACCACTGGTTTTGGTGGTGCTGATATATCTCAATTGCCATTAGAAACCTGCGAAACAATGAATGATGCTTGGGGTTATAATATAACCGACAGGAATTTTAAATCTTACAAATCGATCATTCATTATTTAGTGAATGCTGCTGGAAGAAATGCGAATTTTCTTTTAAATGTTGGCCCGAAACCGAATGGTGTGATACAGAAAGAATTTACTGATACACTACAGTTAGTAGGAAAATGGATGGAAACCAATGCTGCTAGTATACGAGGTACACGTGGCAATATTGTTGCTGCTCAAAATTGGGGGGTGTTAACCCAGAAAAACAAAACGGTATATGTACATGTTTTGAGTAAAAACGATTCAAATAATTATCTTTTTATTCCGCAGTTAAATGAAAAGATCAATACTGCCAGCATGTTTAATTCAAAAATACCAGTGAAATTTAAACAAGTTTCAGAAGGTGTATTTATATACTTAGATGGAATTCAATTAAATGATATCGATACGATTATTCAGCTTAATTAGTAAAAAAGAATTATGAAATTAATTAGATACGGACTAGTAGGGGAAGAAAAAACAGGAATACATATTGAAGGAAAAAACTATGATGTAAGCCATATCGTAAAAGAATATGATGAATCATTCTTTGCAAACAATGGTTTAAAATCATTAGCTGCATCCATTGAAGATTTTAAAGGCAGGTTAGAAGAAATTCCAGAAGGGGTTCGCCTGGGATGCCCTGTGGCAAGGCCTTCCAAAATCATTTGTATTGGTTTGAATTATGCAAAGCATGCTAAAGAAACCAATGCTGCAATTCCGCAGGAGCCAATTTTATTTTTTAAATCAACTACTGCTGTAGTTGGACCAAATGATAATATCATCATACCCCGTGATTCTGTGAAAACAGATTGGGAAGTGGAACTTTCTGTTGTTATAGAAAAGAAAGCGAGTTATGTAGAAGAAAAGGATGCCATGAATTATGTGGCTGGTTATTGTTTACATAATGATGTAAGTGAAAGGGAATTTCAATTAGAAAGAGGAGGAACCTGGGATAAAGGAAAAGGCTGTGATAGTTTTGCTCCAATCGGACCATGGTTGGTGACGAAAGATGAGATAGCTGATCCTCATCAACTTCGACTTTGGCTGAGTTTGAATGGAAAAATTGTTCAGGATAGTAATACAGATGATCTGATTTTCAATGTGCCTTATCTCGTTGCGTATATTAGTAAGTTTATGACTTTACTGCCAGGGGATATTATCTCAACAGGAACACCTGCTGGTGTTGGATTAGGCATGAATCCACCGCTATATCTAAAGCCAGGCGATATGCTTGAATTAGGGATCGATGGTTTAGGGATATCAAAGCAAAATGTGGTTGCGTATCAGCCAAAAATGTAAATATGAAAATTGTATCCAATGAATTTAGGACTTGCAGATAAAGTGATCATTGTAACTGGTGGGGCAAAAGGTATTGGCGCAGGTATCGTTAAATTGCTCGCAGCTGAATCAGCAATACCTATTATTGTAGGTAGGAATGAACATGATAATCTCAGTTTAATGAATAATATTATTACTGCTGGAGGAAAAGCTTGGCAATTTGCTGCAGAACTGTCTGATCCTATTGCATCGGCTAAAACTATTGAGGCCGTCTTACATAAATATCAACGGATTGATGGATTGGTCAATAATGCCGGAGCGAACGATGGCATTGGTTTGGAACATGGCAATTACGAAGGATTTATGCAGAGCTTGCATAAGAATTTGGTGCATTATTATTTATTGGCGCATCACGCACTGCCATCATTAAAAGTTAGCAAAGGTTCGATCGTGAATATCAGTTCTAAAACAGCAGAAACTGGACAGGGCAACACTTCTGCTTACGCTGCTGCGAACGGAGGAAGAAATGCATTAACAAGAGAGTGGGCTGTTGAATTGCTTAAATATCATATTCGCGTTAATGCTGTTGTGGTAGCTGAATCTATGACACCTCAATATGAAAAATGGATCAGAACATTGGCAGAGCCAGAAAAGAAACTGAATGAAATAATAGCTAAAATACCATTAGGAAATCGGATGACAACACCTGAAGAAATTGCTAATATGGTGGCATTTCTTTTGTCGCCAGTTTCCAGTCATACCACCGGGCAGATCATTCATGTGGATGGTGGTTATGTTCATCTCGACCGTGCTTTAGCCAATGCATAATTCATAAAATTTTTCAAAAGAAAAATAAAATGCTTTTCAATTCGTTCTAATAAAATTCTAGCATTTTTGTTAAGAACATGTGGATTTCTGCTTAGATTCCTTAACTTTATTTACTAGAAACAAATGAAATGTCCTGTATTATTGGTCCTTTCATAAGTATTTTCCCCCATTGTTACTTTATAAACGCTGTATTCCAGCATTAGTTTCGGTTCTGCCAATTCAGTTTATCACAGATGATTTCCGATTTCGGTCATTGTCGTTGCTTTTATTAATTCGTTTAATAAGCATTTGTGAAAAGAACTGTACGCAATACTTTTTTATTAATTGTTTTGGCATTGACGTTGCATCCACAAAATGCGGAAGGGCAATCTAATATCTGTACAGCATTCTTGTATCAAAAAGATACCCTGATCTGTACGAATACACCAGTAACCTTAAGCCTAATGCCTGCACCTGCACCTGATTCAGTTTTACCTGGAGTCTGGAAACAGTTAATCGCAAAATCTTCGATTGATTCTGTACTATTCAATATCAAGGCATTTGGATATGATAGAGTAAACCAATATTTATACAGTATCATCCATCAAAAAATTATTCGTTTTGATTTAAAGAACAATTCCGTTTCTTCTGTTACTGCAACTAATTGGCCTGGCGATTACACAGAGTTTACTTATGATAATACCAATAACCGTTTACTATATTGGCGAGGTGGGAGGGATAGTGTTTTTGCTTTACCAGCATCGGGAGGTAGTTGGTCATTAATTGGAACCGGTGCAATTGATAGAGACGCATATGGATCCTCAGCTTTTTGGAATCCAGTTTCACAAAATCCAGGTTTTTATGGCGGCTACGGATATAATCAAATGAAAAGTTGGATTTATGAAAGCAACACGAATGGATGGGCATTGAAAAAACCGAACCCTGCTATTGATTCTGTTCCTGCAAAAGGCGGTGATCTTGTTGCTGCAAATGCGGATGGCTCTAAGCTTTATTTATTTGCAGGTCAAGGAAGCTATTCTGGTAATGAATTAGATGGATCCTGCACACTTGGGAGCCCTTGGGCAAGTGCATCAGGTTTGTATTGTTGGTTAAAGGATTTATGGGAGCTTGATTTGAATACCTATAGTTTTAAAAATATTCTGCCCGTAAATAATAGTAGTATACAATATCAGGGTGCTGTTGCATATGATTATGATAAAGCAAGATTCTTTTTATTTGGTGGATTTCAACCAACCGGTAATTATTTACTAAACCAGAATTTGCCCAACACCAACAAAACATTTCGTTTTAGAACTGGGAAAGATGTTGGATTTGTTGAGTTTACTGGTCAGGCAGAACAGCCCCCTGCAGCAATTGGAAATGGGTTAAACGGCCTTGCCTATTATGATCCCATAGGTAAGCGTGTTATTTGGGCAAGGTACGATGGCATCTGGGCGTATTATCCAGATTCAACGAATGTGCCACTGTCTCAAAAATCGTACTTGTGGTCAACAGGAGATACTTCCAGTACCATAACCGTTCAACCTGCTCAAACAACGAAATTTAGTATTAAGCGTACAAGTGGCGGACTAACTTGTACGGATAGCATTTTGATATCAGTAGTAAATATGCAAACCAATTTGCAGCAAACTGTAACGGTATGTGCTGATAGTGTAAAATTAGATGCGGGAAAAGGATTCCAATCTTATTTGTGGAATACAGGTGACACAGCACAAAGTATCAACGTTCAAAAAAATGGCACTTATTATTTAGATATTACTAAGGGTTCATGTACTTCAAAAGATAGTAGTCAGGTACAACTAGCAAGTGCTGTTTTAGATTTCACAGTGCGACCTCAGAAAGATTCCATTTGCATTGGCGAATCTGATACACTAAATGTTGTTGGGCCTCAATTAAATGTTGCTTATTCTTGGTATTTACCAGGAAGCGCGATTAAAATTAATTCAGGTACTTTTTATGGTTTAAATAGTGTTTCAAAAAATGTAAGCTATATCATCAATGCCACCAGTATTCCTGCAGCCTGTCCGGCAAAAAGTGCTAGTGCGCAAATAGTGATTAGACAAAAAATAGCAAAGCCAACCCTCGTCATTGATTCAATAGGCGCCACAGCAGTTGTGTTTAGCTGGAATGCGATTACTGATGCTACTGGTTATTTGATCAGTCTTAATAATGGATTGGACTTTCAAAATCCTTCCAATGGTTCAATGGCCTTAAGAGAATTAGTGCGTAATATCCCAGCTGGCCAGTCGCAAAAAATTATTATCAAAGCACTTGGTCGGGCAACCTGCCAAACCAGTGATACAAGCCAGCTTACAGCAACAACGATCAATTCATTTGGGAATGGCATTTACATTCCAAATGCATTTACACCAAATGGAGATGGCGTAAATGATGTATTTAAAATTTATGGTACGGCCATTAAGACCGTGCGACTAAAAATTTACAATCAATGGGGTGAATTGATTTTTAGTACAACAGATCTGGCAGTAGGATGGGACGGTAATTCAAAAGGAAATAAATCGCCTGCTAGTGTTTACCATTTTACGCTGGAAGCAACCATGCAAGATGGAACAGAGGTCATCAAAACTGGCGTTTTTACATTGATCAGATAACATTTACTAATAAAATAACAAGCTCTGATGCATAAATATATATTGTTCATTTTAGTTCTGCTTTGCTTCTTTCAATTGCGAATAGAAGCGCAGGTTGATGCGCACTTTACGCAATATTATGCTTATCCTCAGTGGTTGAATCCTGCATTTACGGGTGCCATCAATGGGAGTTATCGGGTTTCAGGAAATTACCGTAAACAATGGCCGAACCTAAGTGCTTCATTGTTATCTCAAGGGGTATCTGCTGATTTTGCATTGCCAAATAATTTCGGACTTGGTGTTACTTTATTCAATCAAAAAACGGAAGATGGAGGATATCACTATACCACTGGATATTTATCACTCTCATATCAAGTGCATCTTACGCAATATCAGATACTAGCAGGGGGCTTTCAAATTGGATTTTTAAATAGGAGGGTAGACCCTGGTAATTTTCAATTTGGTAATCAGTTTAATCCATTAATTGGTTTTGATCCTACCATTCCATCTAATGAATCTTTTTCCTATCCAGCAGCAACATCTTTGGATGGAAGTTTTGGACTCATGTATTTTGATGGAGATCCCAATCATTCTTTTAATCCATTTTTAGGCTTTAGTGTATATCACCCCACCGAACCCGATAATCGATTTATTTCTACTGCAAATCAAAATAAAGTACCTATCAGATATTCATTTCATGGAGGATTTAGAATTAAAATGAATGATCGATTTGATATCATGCCCAATGCTATTTTTTTAAGTCAGGGTAGTAGTAGTGAAATGATTGCTGGCCTTGCTTTTAATCTTAAGATCGATCCAACCAAAGATTTGATTTTCGGGGGAAATTATCGGATCAATGATGCGATTGCACCAAATATTGGTTTAAATATAGATGGACTAACATTTGGATTTAGTTATGATATCAATACATCTCAAGTAAAAACAAGTACTGTAAATAATGGCGGTTATGAATTGTCGATCACATTTATAAAGCCTAAAAAATCACCAGATACCAAATTTGTATGCCCAAGACTTTAAGCAAAAAATATAGTGCCTTTTCATTCGCAGCATTGTTATGTACATTGCTGAGTGCTTCATTTGTGTATGCTCAATCAGCCAAGAGTTTAGAGAAAAGGGCAGATAATAGTTTTAAAAACAAAAACTATTACAATGCCGCTATTCTCTATTCAGCTATTTTATACAATTCACCAATTGGGGAAACCAATTTGCCAGTTGTTTATCCAGTTCAGACATACTCCAAAAAAACGATTCATACGATCAATGAATCAAATAAGAATCGGGTGATTTTTAAATTGGCTGAATCTTATCGAATGTACAATCATTACAAAGAAGCAGCTGCACAATACAAATTGTATATTAATTCGAAAGATGCGCAATTCCCTGAAGCTGAATTATGGTATGGCTATTGTTTGCTTTCAAATGATGATCCACAAAAAGCGGTGCAAACATTTAATGCATATTTGAAAAAGCATCGCGTTAATGACGCCCTTACTGTTAAAGCGCAACAAGGAATTGCTTCCTGTAACCTGATCTTGGCAAACAAATCTGAAAAGCCAACTGCAACAATCACCAAGATACCAGCAACCGTTTCTGAAGATGGATCCAACTTTGCGTTTGATAAAGTAAACGATTCTACTTTTTGGTTTACAAGTTCTAGGCATGAATTGGATAATAAACAAAACAAAATTTATCCCCTGCGTTTATACACTAGTAATGTGAATTCAAAAAACGTATCAAAAGTATTCGACCAAGTTGCTAGCAATATCAATATGGCGGCTTCTTCTTTTTCAAGTGATAGGAATACTGTTTTTTTTACAGGGTGGAAAGATGATCCAAAATTGGGTACTCAATCCTATGCGATCTATTATATGATTAAGGCAACGGGAAGTTCAAAATGGTCTAACCCAATCATCCTGCCGTCTCCAGTGAATGTCAGAGGGTATCAATCTAAACAGCCATTCATTACAAATGATGGTAAGAATCTTTTGTTTGTGTCAAATCAGCCTGGAGGAGTGGGGAAATTTGATATTTGGTCTATTGCGATGGATGGTGTTAAACCAATAGGAAATGCAGTGAACCTGGGTTCCAATATTAATACAGTGGGAAATGAAGTTACTCCCTTCTATAATATTTCAGATTCCACTTTGTGGTTTAGTTCTGATGGTAGACTAGGAATGGGAGGTATGGATATTTATGAGGCCAAGGGGTCTTTAATTGGTAATACCTGGGTTGATTCTGTTAGTCACCTTGGTCTACCTTTTAATTCAGTGAAGGATGATCAATATTTCAAACCTGACGGAAATTCTGACACCAGCTATTTAAGTTCAGATAGATTATCGACCTGCTGTCTTGAAATTTTTAGAACCATTAAAATTAAAAAAATAGATTCTGCGATAGCCAAAGTAAATACGATTACTCCTTCTGATAAACCTAGTATAACACAAGTAGAAACAACTATAAAAGTTGAAGATAATATAGCTAAAAGTGAAAACCATTTGATAGACTCCATCAATGCGATCACCTATATCAGAAGGAACGTTTATTATAATTTTGCAAGTTCCAAAGTGCGTAATGAAGACTTTTCTCAGTTAGATGATATCGTTTCTGCGTTAAATAAAAACCCAGATCTAAATATATTAATTGCCTCGTTTACAGATTGTAAAGGTTCGCAGGAAGCAAATATCAGATTGTCGAGGAAAAGATCAGAGTCTGTTCGCTGGTATTTAATGGCAAAGGGTATTTCAACCTCAAGGATTAATATCGACTTCTTCGGCAAGGAGCATTTTATTCTACAGTGTAAAGAAGATACTACCTACCACACAAATCATCAATTAGCCAATCGACGCTCTGATCTGATCATTACCAAGTCTCAAAAACCAAAATGGATCCCTTCTGGAAGAGAATTGGATATATCAAAAATTAGCATTGATTCAAATTATCACTCTCCAGAATTTTATGCGATCACCAAAAAATTAAATATTTCCAATGAGCAAGTAGCTTCTGCTCCAGTACCAACTAATGAGGTTAAATCTAAATCTGCGTATACACGCAAAGTGGATCCTCCGGTTAATCAAGTTCGAGAGAAGAAAGAGAATACCATTGAAAAACTTCCTGGAATTACATTTAATTATAGTCAGAAGAAATACATGGTGCCAATTCCCAACAAACTTCCGATGAATGAGATGTTGGATATGACTCCTCGGCTTAAAGAATCAACTGTGATAGATGAAATGACGAAAAGGGTTCCCAGAAAACCAGTAGAGGTTTATTCTACTTCAGATTCTGTAAGAATTGATCTTTACGATAATGGTGTGTTTGATTATGATACTGTTTCTGTTATTTTCGATAAACATATTGCTGTATACAAAGAACTATTGCAGGTTGATAAACCGATTAGTTTCTATGTGAAGTTAAATGGAGAACAGTCTAAGAATGAAATGATCTTCTTTGCAGAGAACCTCGGACTAACTCCACCCAATTCAGCCTTGATGGTTATTACAGACTCGGAAAATAAGCGAACAGAGGTTAGTGTATCAAGTGATTTGAATCACAATGTGGTGATCTATTTTATCAAACTCAATAAGGAAAAGCGAAAGGGAAATTAAAGCATTAAAAACGGGTGCATCTTACTTTGTCGATAGAGGAATTTCTGATCTTTAAAAAATCTGTGTAGGAAAGTGTTACTTCCAATCCTCCACGCCAGTTAGAAGCCACATTCAATTTTGAAATATTGATATCATAACTAACGCCAAGGTCGAAATGTGCTAGTCCGATTTTAACTGCTGGAATTATTGCATCACCCCATCTTACAAAACTACCCAGATAGAATATATCTGGTTCTGAATTGCTGTATTCCGCAATATTAAACCCATACATACATCCAGCAAGTAGTTGATGGTTTCCACCCTGCACAAAATAATCGGCGAATGCCATGACATGTCCGTTTTCGCCTGTTTGTGCATGTATACCTGAATTAATAGAAATTTTGGAAGGCACAGCATCTGGCACAGAACCAGTAGTTGATTTAATCACAGGATTTGTTACATGTGTCATGCCCGTAGCAATGTAAAAATTGGTATGATCATTAATGCTGGTACTAAAGCATAAGCCTGCCGACATATCCCAATAACTATACCCAGTATTTGTAATTGGTTGAGCACTTGTATTGGATGGATCATATGCGCCATTTCGATATTGGTCGCCTAAGATCAGTTTCGAAGCATCGAAATGACTAGAAACAATTCCAAACATGAATGCCCCAGAAAGGTAGGTATCTCTATTCCCACTAAGTGATTTATGGAAATTGATAGCTGGTTTGAATTGTGTTCTTTTTAAATTGATATCTCCTGCAGCATCAACACTCATTAATGAAGCAATGGTTAGATAATCGTTTTTCTCATTCACAGGAATTTTATATTCAATACTTACTGCTGAAGTTCGAAAGGGTACCGTAATGCTTGACCATTGATCTCGATAAGCTGCAGAAACCCTTAGGTCGCCTGTAAATACACCCGCCAATGCAGGATTTCGGATGATGGGTTGCTCATAGAATTGCGAAAAAGTGAAATCTTGCGCATTGCAGATCTGGTAACAACTAAGCGCAACGGTGAATACAAGTAAGATCTTTTTCATAGACCAATTATTTTAATAATGCAATATTTCCTTTAAATGTTGCGGGGATACCTTTTTCGCATAAAGCTTCACAGATATATACAAACACATCTTGTGAGGCAGGTTTACCTCTAACCTTTCCATCCCAGCCATTTGATTTATCACCAGGTTGGAAATTGGTTCTCTCAAAAACCAATTCACCCCAGCGACTATAAATCTTGAAACTCTTGATCAGTTTAATTCCAGAACCCTGAACGAATAGGATGTCATTAATTCCATCAGCATCTGGTGTAAATGCATTTGGAATAAATATTTCTGAATTAGGACAGAAAGTCTTGATCGAAATGGTATCTGTACTCATACAACCATAAATATTTGTAGCTCTTAGTTGGATATTACCATCAAAAACAACTTTTGCCATTGTTGAAGCACAATTTGAACAAGCAAAATCGGCATTGCCACTCCATTGCCAACTTCGAATGTTTTGTAATTCATTACTAGTTGCTAATAATTTAAATGGAACACCTGATTGAATCGTTGTATCAGTTCCAATATTAAATGCAGTAGGTGTACCAACTACTAACCTGATTTTGGCGGTATCAGCAAAGCATGCATAGTTTTCTTTACCAATAACTGTATAAGTTGTTGTTACAAGTGGTGCCGCAATCGGATTTGCTATTTTGTAATTGTTTAATCCCGGATCTGGTAGCCAGGCATAGGTATCAGCTCCAGTCACTTTTAATCTGATAGATGTGCCCTGACAAAGTGTGTCTAATAGTTTCGCAGCGATTTTAATTGGTTGAATCACTTTTATATTTGTGCTTGCGATCTGACTGCATCCATATTGATTATAACCAATCACGCTGATACTATTATTCACAGATGGTAAATAACTGTAAACAGCACATCCATTGCAAACAATGTTATTTTGTTGATCTTTCCAGATATAGTTCAGAGCCCCTGTTGCAAGCAATTTAAGTGTATCTCCTTTACATGCAATTTGGTTGGCTGGAATTGTTACAACTGGCAATGGGTGAATTGCAATGTCTTTTATTGTAGAGTCATAGCATTTATTAACAGTCGAAACCAATAGCTTGATGGTGTATTTACCTTCACTATAATATTGCACCGTAGTTGAAGAGTCTTTTGTATTGATCCCATTTCCCAAATTCCATAATATCGCATTGATACTATCTCTAGAACTTAATGTGGAAGTAAGTTGCAAGAGTTCATTTTTGCAAGCTTCATTGATCGCATTGATATTTGCTTTTGGAATAAAAAATACTTTTACTTGATAGCTCGCACCTGTTGTATTGGTACAACCAGTATTACTTTGAACAGTCAAACTTATTTTATTCTGTCCGGGCTGAGAATATACTTTACTATATTTTTTTATATTAGTTGAAGTGTCACCAGTAGCACTTGACCATTTCCAATTTGCTATTCCAAATACAGAGGTTGAGGCATCCACAAACTGATAGGTAGTACTACCACAATCGTTAATGGCTGATAAGCTAAAATCTGCTTTTGTTTTATCAACCACAATGTTTACAATACTTGAAGAAGCTGCACAAATACCATTATCGATTTTCCAGCTAAATTGATAAGTACCGGGTAATAGCCCATTTACTTTAGTAGTTGCTGATGTAGCATCATCAAAATATATATCAGATCCGCCGCTAACTATTGTCCATACGCCTTCCCCTGAGATTGCTTGATTTGCATGTAAAAAGGTACTAGAAGTTGCATTGCAAATCACCTGGTCTGGTCCAGCATTTGCAATGGTAACGGGTTGCACAACATCAATTTTTACTGAATTGGTATATTCGATAGCACAAATAGCATTTTGAATAAGTGCTCTATAAATAGTAGTTGTTGTTAGAAGATTGTAGGTAGTGATTCTATTGGTATCTGCAATAATGCTCCACGAAACACCATTGTCAATTGAAGATTCCCAATGTAAAATATTGCCAGAATTTCCTGAGAGTGATAAGTTGCCAGAATTATTATTGTAACATACGGTTGCATTTCCGCTAATGGTTCCTGCGATGGTAGCAGAAGATGTTGCAACTTGAATAGTATTTGAATAAGAGGTATTGCAAACACCACTTTGAATAAGCACTCTGTATAATGTGGCAGAATGGATATTATTGAAATCATAAGTATTGTTAGTCTCATGAATGATTGTCCAATTAACACCATTGTCAATTGAAGTTTCCCAATGAATGATAGCTCCCGTATATCCAGTTAAACTAAGTTTGCCGGCATTGTAACTATCGCATACAAGACTGTCGCTTGTTGATAGTATTCCTGGTTGGGTTACTGGATTTACTGTAATACTTACAAGATTACTATAAGCTGAATTACATGGTCCATTTGCAACTAATACCCTAAACATAGTGGATGTTGATAAATTGGAATAGTGATAGGAATTATTAGCGATAGGTAGGATGTTCCAGTTTACTCCATTATCAATTGAAGATTCCCATTGAACTATATTTCCAACAAAATTCGAGAGTGTCAAATCACCAGAGTTGGCATCTGCACAAACAAAGTTGTCAGCAATTAGACTACCTGCTTTTAGGGCATCATACGTGGTGATCTGTACCGTATCTTTTGAATCTGCACAATTTGAATTAGTGATGGTCCAGACAAACTGATAGGTGCCTGCAATTAAGCCTGATACAGTAGTATTAGGATCAGAAGAATTTGCAAAAACAGTAGTTGAACTGTTAGTAGCAAGGGCTGTCCAATTACCAGTTCCTGAAGTTGGGGTATTTGCCTTTAGGATTAGGGAAGATTGATTACAAAGCATTTGATCTGTTCCTGCATCAGCAATTGTAGCATTTTGAAGAACAGCAATATTTACAATGTTAGAATAAGCTGAAGGGCAAATTTTATTTTGAACAAGGGCTCTATAGGAAGTAGCGTTGTTTAAGTTATTATACGAATAGGTAGCATCAGTATTTGCAATTGCAATCCAAGAACTTCCACTATTGATGGAATATTCCCAAGCAAGAATAGTGCCTGTAGCACCTGTTAGTATAAGTGTATTAGCATTATAATTCGCGCAAACAATGGCATCTGCTGAAAGAGTTCCTGCAATGGTTGGCGGATGCACAGTTATTTGCACCGTATCTTTTGAATCTACACAATTTGAATTAGTGATGGTCCAAACAAACTGATAGGTTCCTGTATTTAAACCTAAAACTGTTGACTTAGGATCGTTTGCATTTGAGAAGTTCACTAAAGAAGGATTAGTTGCAAAAGCAGTCCAGTTTCCTGTTCCTGAAATGGCAGTATTGGCATCAAGGGTTGTTGTTGATTGATTACAAAGTATTTGATCTGTTCCAGCATTTGGAATTGTTGCATTTTGAAGAACAGCAATATTTACAATGTTTGAATAAGCTGATGGGCAAATTTTATTTTGAACAAGGGCTCTATAGGAAGTGGAGCTGTTTAAGTTGTTATACGAATAAGTGGAATCTGTATTTGCAATGGTAACCCAAGAACTTCCACTATTATTAGAATATTCCCAGGCAAGAACAGTACCTGTAGCACCTATTAGTGTAAGTGTACTAGCATTATTATTAGCGCAAACAATGGCATCAGCAGAAAGGGTGCCTGCAATGGTTGGCGGATGTACAATGACTTGCATTGTATCTTTCGAATCTGCACACAAATTATTAGAGACGGTCCAAACAAACAGGTAGTTGCCTGCCAATAAACCATTAACTGTTGAATTAGGGTCGTTAATATTTGAGAAGTTCACTGGAGAAGGATTGCTAGGAATGGATGACCATATACCTGTTCCTGAAATTGGTGCACTTGCAGTTAGGGTTGTTGAGGTTTGATTACATAAATATTGATCCGAACCAGCATTTGCATTGCTTACATTTAATAATACGGTAACTGAAACTATATTGCTCAATAAGGCCGGACAAACGCCATTCTTAACCTCCATCCGATATTCAGTACTTGCAGAAAGGTTGGTATAAATAATGCTATCCATATTTGATGAATTGGATAAGCTAATCCAATTCGTTCCATTATCTGTTGAATAACTACTTTGTAAAACGCTTCCTTTATATCCTGATAGATGCAAAACGCCATAATTATTATTAGCGCATACAACATTTGATGTAATGAGTGTACCAGTTTCAGTAGGAGCGTTGATTGTTATATTTACTGTATCAGTTGAATTATTACAACTGCCGTTTGAAATAGTCCAAACAAATTGATAAGTTCCTATTGATAAACCAGTCACAATTGTTCTAGGATCTTTTTTGTTACTGAATGATGGTGCAACTAAAGCAGTTCCATTTGGAACATAACTCCAAGTACCTGTTCCAATAATTGGAGTATTACCCCATAATTGAACTGAAGTAGTATTACAAATAGAAGAATCAGTGCCTGCATCGGCAATTGAAACAGCATCTAGTACTGTAATGGTAGCGGCAATTCCAGAGTATAATGAAAGGCCAACACCATTCTTAACCAGTGCACGATACATGGTAGTTGTTGTTAGATTTTCAAAATGAATCGTATCCTGATCTGCTCCAATAGTTCTTGGTATGATTTGCCATCCTGAAGAATTTGCAGTTGAATCTTCCCACTGTAAGATTTCTCCGAAATAGCCTTTGAGGTTTACAATGCCATGATTAACGCCAGAACATATAACTGTATCTTGCCCAACAAATCCTGGGTTGGTAGGAGGTTGCACTGTCACAACCATTGCACTTTCTGATGCAGGACAAATGCCATTACTAATCGTCCATTTTAAGTAATAGATTCCATCTGATGGAGGCGTAATGGGTGTGGTGGTAGAATCAGCATAGTGAAATGTCAAAGGATGAATTGTTGCATTGGCATCAGATGTATCTGTGAAGATCAAATTTGAAGGACCTAATGGCGGTAGTACAGACCAGACCCCAGTACCTGAACTTGGAATATTTCCTAATAATCTATAACTAGAAAATCCATTTATTAATGTGGTATCCGGACCAGCATCAGCAATGGTTGCAGCTGGTAGAACTGATATGCTAACTGTATTTGAAAATGAAGATGGGCAATTGCCATTGATTACTGAAACTCGATAGTACATTGAATTTGTGAGGTTTGAATAATTCAATTTGCTTGTTGTGTTTGCAATCGTGTTCCAGTTTGTACCATTGATAGACGACTCCCAATGCTCTATGGTATTTAAGTAACCATTCAGTGATAATGTTCCGTTATTAGAATTGGCGCATACAGTTGCATCAGAACTTAAAACCCCTGGGTTGGTAGGAGGGTTAACAAGAATTTGTACAGTGTCCTTTGAATCCGCGCAAAGCGTATTAGAGATGGTCCAAACAAACTGATAGGTTCCTGCATTTAAACCTGTAACCGTGGTATGAGGATCAATAATATTTGTGAAACTAACAGAAGAGGGATTGCTAACTAAGGCTGTCCAAGTACCTGTTCCAGAAATGGCAGTATTGGCATCTAGTTTTGATGATGTTTGATTACAAAGCGCTTGATCTGTTCCAGCATTTGCAATTGTTGCAGCTTGAAGTACGGTGATATTTACAACATTCGAATAAGCGGATGGGCAGATCTGATTTTGTACAAGTGCTCTAAATGCAGTGGAAGTATTTAAGTTGTTGTCAGTATAAGTGCTGTTATTATTAGCGATGGTATTCCAAGAAGTTCCATTATTCGTGGAAGATTCCCAAGCAAGAATAATGCCTGTTGAATTTGTTAGTGCAAGTGTATTAGCATTATTATTCGCACAAACCACAGCACTGGCAGTAAGAGTTCCAGCAATTGTTGGAGGATACACTATTATCTGCACCGTATCTTTTGAATCTGCACAAAGGCTATTAGAAATTGTCCAAACAAATTGATAAGTTCCTGCACTCAAGCCAGTAACCGTAGTATGAGGATCAATATTATTTGTGAAACTAACAGAAGAGGGATTGCTTGCTAAAGCTGTCCAAGTTCCAGTTCCTGAGTTAGCAGTATTGGCATCAAGTGATGCTGTTGTTTGATTGCATAATACTTGATCTGCTCCAGCATTTGCAATTGTAGCTGCTTGAAGTACGGTGATATTTACAACATTCGAATAAGCGGATGGGCAGATCTGATTTTGTACCAATGTTCTAAATGCTGTGGAAGTATTTAAGTTATTGTAAGTATAAGTACTGTTATTATTAGCGATGGTATTCCAAGAAGTTCCATTATTCGTGGAAGATTCCCAAGCAAGAATGTTTCCTATAGAACCGGTTAGCGCAAGTGTATTAGCATTATTATTCGCACAAACCACAGCACTGGCAGTAAGAGTACCGGCAATTGTTGGAGGATACACAATTATCTGCACCGTATCTTTTGAATCTGTGCAAAGGGTATTAGAGATGGTCCAGACAAACTGATAAGTTCCTGGTATTAGTCCGGATACAATGGGTGACGGATCATTGGCATTTGAGAAGCTAACAGCTGTTGGATTGCCAGCAAGCGCTGTCCATGAGCCAGTTCCAGAAGTTGGTGTATTGGCAGTTAGTGTAGTGGTTGTTTGGTTACAAAGCGCTTGATCAGCTCCTGCATTAGATGCTGAAACGTTTTGAAGGACTGTAATGGTTGAAATGTTGCTTAATACAATTGGGCAATTACCACTTTGAATCGACGCTCTATAGTTAGTAGTAGTAGTTAAATTATTGTAAGAAATACTATTAGTAGAATCAGAAATAGTACTCCAACTATTCCCATTATTGATGGATGCTTCCCATGCAATTATTTTACCCGTATTACCTGTTAATGTTACACTTCCATTATTGTTATTGGAACAAACTATTGCATTTGTGCCCAATATCCCCGCAATGCTTGTGGGATTTACTTTTACGTTGACTATATTACTGTATGCATTATTGCAGGCTCCATTCTGTGTTAAAGCTCTATATAAAGTAGTGGTTGTTAAATTTGTAAAAGAAAAAGTATTGCTCGTATTGTTGATATTTTGCCAACTACTTCCATTATCTATAGAAGATTCCCATCTCAGAATGCTTCCATTGTTGTTATTTAAATAGAGGCTACCACTATTGCTACTAATGCAAACAGCGGTATCCGAAACTAATACTCCTGGAACACTGTTGTTATTTACAATCACAGTTGCAGGAGAAGCTTTAGCAACGATACAATTGCCACTTTGAATATTCGCCCTGAATAGGGTAGTACTATTTAAATTATTGAATGTATAGGTATTACTTGTGTCATTGATAATCAATAGCCACGTAATACCGCCATCAGTTGAAGACTCCCAACTTTTAATGACACCTGAATAACCAGTTAAAGTGAGTGTGCCACTATTTTGACCGATACAAACTGCAGCGTTAGAATGTATACTTCCCCCAATTGATGCCGCCGCATTGATTAATTGAATGGTATCTTTTGAAACAATGCAACTGCCATTAGTGATTGACCAAGTAAATTGATAGATTCCTGGAACTAATCCAGTTACAGTGCTAAAAGCTGAAGAGGGGGTTCCGAAAGTAACTGTTGATGGACCAGATATCATATCCCATTTACCAGTACCAATACCTGGAATATTTGCTGAAAGTACACTGCTTGTAACATTGCAAAGAGTTTGATCAAGGCCAGCGTTTGCAGTGGTTGGCAATGCATATACCAAGACATCTGTAGAATCAATATTGTTACAGCCAGATGATGAAACAGTATGAATATAATATCGAACATTTGAATTAACATTATATCCATTCGTTAGTTGATCTTGAATCGTATTATTTGTTGATGCAATATTATTGGTTGAGTTTACAGTTGCCCCACCATTTATTACGGTTGATGACCAGGTATATGTTGAACCGACGATGGAGCTATTGAATTGAATATTCGTATTTGTTCCAGTGCAAATAGAAGTTGCATTATTGGTAATTGTTGCTTTAGGATTTGGCTTAATTAAAACTGTATAATTAAATGGATTGCCAATGCATGTAATATTTGTGGGAGTAAATGCAAAAGGAGTTATATTATAAACAACCTGCGCATCCAAGCTATTACTATTATTAACTAAAGAGTCATTGATGTTCCCTGTTCCTGTTGCCGAATTTCCGTTTGCGGAGCCTGCAACAACCGATGAAGACCATGAATAAAAACTACCAGGAATAGACGATACAGGTGAAAAATTGATGTTTTGGTTTGAACAAATTACCTGATTAGCATTCGACGACATATTAGCCGGATAAATTCTAAGTACCATTGAATCTTTGCCATAAGAAGACCCACAATTTCCTGTAGAATTCAGATTCGTAGTTGCTGTGAAATATATTTTAACAATGCCTGCTAATTTATCTGCAGCACTCGGACTGTAATTGGTATGTAGTGCTAAACTATTTGAAAAGCTTCCTGTGCCTGAGCTAGTCCATTGAAACGAATTGGTTGCAGCAGATACAACACCAGAGAGCGGGATTGAATTACTATTATTACATACTGTTGTGTCATGCGATCCCTGAATACTATCTGCTGAAGTTGTATTCTTATATACTATTTGCTGGGCGATACAACTAACAGAATTGGAAGTGAATTGAACACGTATAGTAAATGCATTTCCTGTTTGTAACTGAAGATCCACAAATTTTGATGTGGCAGTAGAGGATCCTTGGTAAGAATAAGGGCCACCAGAAATGGTCCATACATAAGTATTTCCTGCATTGTTATTGCTATAAGTTACTCCATAATAAGGATCTGTAGCATTAAAATGGGTTATCCCATTGTTACATTCAATAATGTCTGGATGAAGTGTTACACTATTCGAGAACAGGGTACTTGAAACAGTTGTAGTACAGGTTGCATTTGTTACTGTATAATCAATCAATACAGATCCCGTACTTAAGAAACTAACTTGTCCACTAGTTGCATTAACTGTAGCTACAGAATTATTATGTGAACTCCAAATGCCATTTGCTGTTGTATTTGATAAGATAATGGTACTGCCAACACAACCCCCGAGTGGTCCACTGATCGGAGCAACAGCAGGAGTTAAGTTAACTACTAGATTTGCTGATGCAGATGCGCTACATCCATTACTATCACTTAGTATTACAGAATAATTTCCAGATGCATTGGTACTAGCATTGGGTATTGTTGGGTTTGCTTGAGTTGCAGTAAATCCATTTGGGCCAGTCCATATATATTGATAAGGAGTAGTACCTCCAGATACAACTGAATTTAAATTAATCGTACTCCCAGAACATACAGGACTAACTGCTGATGCAGTTAAAATGGGCATTTGATATACCGTAATGGTATCTGTAATGATATCAGTGCAACCGTCAGTTGAAGTTACTTGTAAATTAACTGGATATTTTCCATCTATTGAAAAGCTGTGCGAACTATTATTACCTGTTGCTACATTGCCATCACCAAAATTCCAGGACTGAGAACTAATACTTCCACCAAATCCTATAGTAGCATTACTAATAAAATTAAAATTATTTCCTGCTAAACATTGTCCTGATGGAATAATATACGATGCCTGCGGCTGAGGATATACTGTAACACTATGACTCAAACTATCAACGCAACCTTTATCAGATGTCACAATCAGCTTAACAGAATAAGTTCCTGGTAAGAAATACGAATGAGATACGCTAGTTCCTGTTCCTGTTTTTCCATCACCAAAATCCCAAAACTCAGTTGCAATAGAACCCGTGCTAATGGATGAACTACTGGTAAAACTAAAATTATTTCCAGAAAAGCATTGTGCATTCGCAGACAATGTTTCTACTGTTGCTTTAGGTTGAATTGATTTTGTTGAATTTTTCTTGGATCGAATCTCAATGGATTCTGAAACGGTGGAACTGCTTTTTTGTTTTCTACTTTTATTTGCCGCTATCGCTTTACCTGAATGTAAAAATAGTAACGACAATAAGCATAGTACATAAATTGCCCTATGTGTTTGTTTTTTAAGCAGTATGTTATAGAGAGTAGAAAATATCACATGCAGTATATTTTTAAAGTGGTAGAATAGCCGTTAAAGGCACCATTAAAAAAATATTCTGAATATTGATCTTCTCTTCTTAATGAGATGATAGAAAAATATGACCATGCTACAGAATTTTAAAGATTAATTCATCTCGAATCATCTGGAGAATAGCAACGCTAATGATTAGAATTGGTGGAATCTATTATCGCAAACGACTTTTATACAGGTTCTGAATAGAGCGTTTGCCTGTGGAGTGAGTTTTATTTATCAACTAATTAAAGAAGAGAACAGATTGGTCTCTTCATAATGAATTAGATAAAAACAATAGCCCGGGGGTGCATTGTTTGGATAATCTATTGTGCAACTCAGAACGGGTTTAAAAGAAAAATTTAAATTACCCTATTCAGAAATCGTACAATCAAATTTAAAACTATTAAAAACAATTTAGCCTCGTTAAAACACGGTATTTGACTGTATAAAACACCGAGATTTTCACTGTGATTAGTGGGAGAAATGGGTGAGTATACGAATTGAAAAATAAATGCTAAGCCTTTTGATATTGCGTTGCATAGTATTTTGCCAAAACAGTATTCAACACTTCTTCATTGATTGGTGTTGAAACGAAGTCTATTACGATCGGATATTTTACTAGCATCAACATTTCCTGCATGTCAACAGAGGCGGAAAGAATCGCTATTTTAAGGTTAGGGAAATGCTTAGCATATTTTTCTGTAAAAACGGCTAGGAATTCCCAACCATCCATTGTTGGCATATGTAAGTCTAGGAAGATAAACTCAGGAGCTTCGTTTAACGGGCGCTCGTTTTGTAACAAGTCTTCAAAGTATTCAATTGCTTCTAATCCATTGGTAGCAGTAATGGTTTCTTCTGCGAAGTTTGACAAAGCAATCATTTTCTTTGCAATTAACAGTAAAAGTTCGTTGTCGTTGACTACCAGCACTTTATGTAACATAACCTAGGGGTTTTGTGGTTTTTGAAGTTGGCTTTTATCGCCTTCTTTCTACTGTAAAGTAACTTCAGTGCTATCGCCGAACTTGTAGTTAACGGCCTGATGTTTTTGTAGTTGAGGAACTACAAAAAGCAGCTTTTTGCTGGCTATTTGCTGATTTTTGAATAGTTTTTAGCTGAGTTATAGAAAGGGTTAGTTTGATTACTAGTCTAGATTACAGGAATTCTTTACAGGGAATGCTGAATAAATAGTTATTGAATCTATCAGTATTGTAACATTCATCACAATCGAGTATTACAATTATGTATAGTTTAGTGTTATAACAATAATCTGTCTATAACAAATCAAAACCAACGCAATGAAAAAAAACATGGGAACAACAGACAAAATCATTCGTCTATTAGTGGCAATAGTGTTTGCTGTATTATATTTTACAAATACTGTTACTGGAACCGTAGGCTTGATTTTAGTAATATTAGGTGCGGTATTTGTTTTAACTAGTTTAGTAAGCTTTTGCCCACTTTATTTGCCATTTGGAATTAGTACTTGCGCAAAAAAGGATAAATAATTCAGTAATAGATTATTTGATCTTACAAAATGAGCCAGTATTCTAAAAATAACTGGCTCATTTTTATAGCCCACCTGTACCTTGGTATAAATGAATAGGTTGATTGAGCCTAACTTTTAATACCGTAATATAAGGATCAAGTACTTTTTCTGGTACATTTATATAGACTAGTCCGGGCACTTTACTCCAATAGATTTTACCAACAATTTTGTGTATCAATTTATTGCCGTTGCCAAGTACTTCGATAGATTCAATTTTTGAATCAAGCCCTTTTAACATGACTTGACCATTTGTTTTGCTATGCAAAAAAAGATAAAGTACAGTACTGTCTTTTGATAGGGTGGTTGGCCCATAAAAATGCCCCTGTGGAATTCCACCAATGCAACCGAATATTGCTTCACCATTTTTTTTGTTCCATTTTCCTAACTCCTTTAAAATGTTTACTTGCTCTGGAGGTATTGTACCATCAGCTTTTGGGCCAATATCCAATAATAGATTTCCGCCATTAGAAACTGCATCAACAAAAATGCTGATGACTTCATAAGGTGTTTTCCAATTCGTATCTTTTTGCTGATAACCCCAGTTATCATTTGTGGTCATACATAATTCCCACCATTTATATTTTGGTCTGGATACTGGAAAATTTTGCTCTGGAGTCGCATAGTCTCCATAGCCTGTTAATCTACCATTGATGATTAGATTGGGGTTATAGCCCAACAATTTTTTTCGAATGCCAATCGCACCCCATTCCTCCGCACTATGTTCCCAGTCGCCATCAAACCACATCAGATCTGGATGATAATTTTGCATCACTTCACTCAGTTGATGATGCAAGAAGTTTTGAAAACGGGCCCATCTCTTTGGGTCATCCGAAACTTTATAGCGGGTACTATCTTTTAAAAAACCAGGATAGTCATTATAACTCCAATCAAGCAAAGAAAAGTAGGCCCCAACTTTTATGTCTTTTGATCTTAATGCTTTATAAAAGGGTGCAACTAAATCTCTTCTAGCGGGAGTGGATTGAACTACATTAAGTTTACTTTCAGCTGTAGGCCAAAGCGCTACACCATCATGATGTTTAGTGGTTAGAACTGCATATTTTGCACCTGATTCTTTGATGAGGTCAGCCCAATCATTTGGGTTATAAATTTTGGCAGTAAACCCCTTTAATTGCTCTAAATAATTGGCATAAGTAATCTCTTTATTATGAAAGCTCCATGACTCGCTAATGCCA